>NZ_JBQMTM010000023.1:0-71001 GCF_053470325.1 Colwellia sp. MEBiC06753
GATTAATGACATCTAGGGCTTGAGAAACGAGCATAAAAAATCCGATAAACAATGTTTATCGGATTTTTACATACTCAGAAGATCGTTCAATTGATCTGTAAATAAATGCCTAACTGATCGGCATTAGGTCAATCGCGGCCCTTAATATAAAGTTTGGTTGTTCCAAATGCATATTAAGCAACAATGAGTGATACTTTTTCAAAACAACCCGAAGGGCTATGGCTAATTTTCAACCTAACTACGTTGAAAATCGTTAATGTAGAATAACTACATTACACGCTTTTCGCCTTGTCATCTTAAAAATTAGCCTATAGCAGAGACTAAAATGAAAGATCACCAGACCCTACTTTTTATATTAACAGCCTGAGTAAAAGTCATAAAAAAAACCATAAAAAAAGGAAACCCAAGGTTTCCTTTTTAAAACAACATTTACCACTTATTTCGTTATTGTTTACTTAAATGGTAAGCGGCGCGTAGGTGTTTATCTACTGCCATCAGCACTTCATTACGACTAATTGTGCCCATTAATCTGCCGTCTTCATCAATAACCGGGTAAATTTTAGGTTTATCACCCATCATTCGTTGCGCTAGTTCAACAATACTGTCATTGGGTTTAGCGGTCAGCACTTCACTGCGCATCACGTCAGCAACATTTGCTATGTGTTCATGATAATAACTTGATTCAAGTAACTTACTTAATAAATCACTTTCAGACAAAAAACCAATAACCCTTTTATTTGAATCGATTACCGGCCCACCAAGTTGCTTAGTTTTAAGCAACCTAAACGACGCTTCTTCTATCACCATATCTGGTGTAAAAGTAACGGGATAATGATTCATGTATTTTTCTACGTTTACTGATTCCATGTGTCGCCTTTTTTAAAACCTAATTACTTCAAATTAACTTTAGACTGAAATCCCCAATAATTCATATTGTTATTGGCAAAAAATTTATTTAGCCAATCACTGCTTATTCCATATCGTCAGCAAATATTGCCGCTTTCGCTGCTTGACCTTCTACTCGGCTAGCGCGATACATACCGCTACTGTTAAATGGCATGGCAATATTACCTTTAGTATCAATAGCAATAACGCCACCTTCGCCGCCCGCCTCAACTAATACGCCGTTAACCACTGTTTCTGCCGCTTCCGCTAAACTTTTACCTTGGTATTGCATCCGAGCACAAATATCGGCTGCAACATGATAACGAATAAAATACTCACCATGACCAGTTGCAGAAACCGCACAACTTTCATTGTTAGCGTAAGTACCGGCACCAATAATTGGCGCATCACCAATACGGCCAAAACGTTTAGCTGTCATGCCACCAGTGCTGGTACCAGCAACAATATTACCTTGTTTATCTAACGCGACCGCGCCGACAGTACCAAATTTATATTCACTGTCTAAGGTTTGATGTGCTGCTTGGAAATCTTTTAACTCTTTTGTTTTTTCCGCTAACTTTTTCTTAGCTTTTAATAATGCCTTATAGCGAAATTCAGTATCAAAATAACTATTTTCAACTGATACTAAACCTTGCTGCAGTGCAAATTGCTCAGCACCTTCGCCACTTAACATCACATGTACTGATTTTTCCATTACCGCTTCGGCTAGGGCAATTGGGCTTTTAACAGTTTTAACCCCAGAAACAGCACCAGCGTTTAAAGTTTTGCCGTTCATAATAGATGCATCAAGTTCGTGGGTTTCATCATAGGTATAAACTGCACCACGACCGGCATTAAAAATTGGCGCATCTTCTAGTATTTGAATCGCAGCAATAACTGCCTCTTGGCTTGATTTACCTTGCTCAAGCAAGGCATAACCGGCATTCACCGCTTCTTTTAGCTTATTTTTATATTGTGCAGTAAGCGCTGGAGTAAACTTGGCTTTATCTATGGTGCCAGCTCCGCCATGAATGGCGATGGCAAAATTTGGGGTGGCGTTACTATCTCCACTAATGCCTTGTCCACTGAGTGTTTGTCCACTTAAAGCTGGGGCTGAAAGTACAGATAACACGGAAAAGATTGCTGAAAATTTAAAAGGCTTGGAAATTGAATTCATTATATTGACTACAAATTAAAATTAATGGCTTCAATTTAGTTGCCTTTAACCGCAATGTAAATAGCACAGTTTATTTACATTTAATGATAAACTGGTTAATGTTTTGTGGTCTAACCAGACTAATAAGGGACATTGCTCTATAGAGATACTGTTCCGCTCCTGCAACAACAATAACTAAGAATTAAAGATGCATAACCCAGTTTCTATCCGTTTCGAAAACAAAATCGCGATTGTCAGTTTAGATCGCCCTGAAAAACACAACGCCTTAAATATGGATATGTTTTATGCGATAAAAAAAGCGATAAAAAAACTGAAAGCAAACCGACAAATTCGCGCGGTTATCGTTAATGGCAATGGCGTTGATTTTTGTACCGGACTTGATGTGAAGTCGGTGATGAGCTCACCACTTAATACCTTACAGCTACTGTTTAAATGGCTACCGGGCCAATCAAATCTCGCGCAATACGTTTCCACTGGTTGGCAAGATATTCCGGTACCCGTGATTATGGTGCTGCACGGCAGAGTTTGGGGAGGCGGTTTGCAAATTGCACTAGGTGGCGATTTTAGGTTTGTCCACACAGACGCCAGTTTATCGATTATGGAAGCGAAATGGGGGTTAATTCCTGATATGGGCGGTACAGTGGCCTTGCGTGAACTTATCGCGACAGATAAAGCAAAACTACTCGCTATGACTGGCCGCGAATTAACCGCTAAGCAAGCTCAAAGCTTGGGGTTAATTACTAAAGCATGTGATGAGCCTTATGAAGCTGCTATGGCACTGGCTAAAGAAATTAGCCTTCAGTCACCTGACTCTGTAGCTGGAGTTAAACGCCTTTATAAGCAGGCTTGGTGGCACACTAAGGCATTTGCACTAGCACGTGAGTCTTGGTATCAAATTAAGATAATCAAAGGGAAAAATCAGCGCATTAAAACCCATAATCAACTAAAGCCAGATCAAGCAAAAGACTTTAAAGATCGCGGCAGTTGGTAATACTGTTCTAGCTCCTGAATTTCTCAAACCTCAAGTTTATCCGCTGAAATGGCTTACATAGCTTGCCATTTCAGCGAGATTTCAATTTACGTGACTTCTTAGCTAGATTACTTCTTAGCTAAGTTATTGTTGAGCTAGGTCTAACCTTAACTACATTTCTTGTTAACTACATTTCATCTTAACTAATAATTATCCAGCATTGATGGTTCAAAGGCTTCAATACTATCATGCACTTGCTGTTCACCCAGCTTTTGCTTTAATCGCTCTATTTCCTGATTAACGCTGCTGATAGTTAAGGTATTATTGTCTAACTCATAAACATACTTTAACGACTGAAAATAAAACGCCAGAATAATATCTGCGTTTTTATCGCCTTCCGAGTGAGCTTGCTTAATTTTAACTAACTTACGATAAATGCGGTTCTGTAACTGCTTTAGTTTCCAGACAAAATATACCGAAGTTAAATAAGGGTGGCGCTTTACACTATTGATGATCATTGCCATTGTCACTAACGCTAGCACAACACCAGCAACATTATATTTAAAGTTACTTTGGGTTTGTGGGTCGGTTATCGGCTCAGCAAACAGCGCTATAAATACACTGCCGAAAATCAATGATAACAGCGCAAATGTCACGACAAATGCGATAGAAAACACATTTAATGACTTTTTATATTCTTGTTGGTTAATTTCAATTAATTTCATAACATCTTAAATTATATGGATAAATTTGAATAACGTTGTACTTTGGCTTCAACACCACCAAACCAAACATTTTCATTACAGCTAATGCTTAGCTGCTGTTTCGCGCGAGTAATTCCGGTATAAACTAGCTCTCTTGATAGTAAATTATTGTCACTTTGTTTTGGCAGTACCATAGCAACATGAGCAAATTCACTGCCCTGAGTTTTGTGTATGGTCATTGCGTAAACGGGCTCATAAGCGGGTAAACGTGACGGGATTATCCCACGAAAACCGCTTTCATTATTAGCGGCATCTTCAAAATAAACCACTAAATTGCCCTGTTCATTTTTCCAAACCAAGCCAATATCGCCATTATACAGATTTAACCCATAATGATTTTCATTGATCATTATGGGTAAGCCGTGAAATAACTGATCGCGATATTGATAACCAAGTAGCTGTTCGATAACTTGCTGATTAAATGCTTCAACCCCTTCACTACCTACGCGGGTAGCGCATAATATTCGAAATTGACTGAGCGCAGCAAAAGCTTGAGCAATATCAGTTGCCTTAAGCAAAGGCCGATAATAACGTTCAACAACGCTAGATAACCATGATTGTTGATCAGACGGCAACAGATAAATATCGCCGTCTTGTTGACTATTTTCTTGCATATATTGCCAACTGCGCTGAGCATTGCCAGCGATAACGTCTATCGCTATTTTGCCAATCGCCCCTTCACCATCAAAACGACGACTTTTCATTAATAGTGATAAATGATCAGCACATGGTGCTTCGACTTGGCTATCCGCTTGGTATTTGGCTTTCGGTAGCTGTTGCCGCTGCTTGGCTGATAAAGCGCAAACCTCAGTTAAATAATCTTGCGCTGCTTGGCTATAACCAAGATGCGGGCGATGAGCAATATCCGCTAAGACACTACCTAACGCCACAGACGGCAGCTGATCGGCATCGCCAAGCATAATTACCTGACAATGCTCTGGCACCGCCCTAAATAACCGAGCCATTAACGGTAAATCAACCATTGAAACTTCATCAATAATTAGCACGTCAGCGTTTAGTTGATTATTAACGCCCTTTCTAAAGTTCACTTGATTAGGGATATACCCCAATAGTCGGTGGATAGTTTGCGCCGCGGTTGGTATTGCCGATAACACATCAGGTTCAATAAAACCGGAAAAGTTAGCCACCGCGCTGGCAATTGATTCAGATAAACGCTGTGCCGCTTTGCCCGTTGGCGCTGCAAGTTCAATGTTTATTTGCTGACCTCTTAACATCACTAACGCCGCTAGCAGTTTAGTGACGGTATAAGTTTTACCAGTGCCGGGACCGCCTGCAATCACGGTAAAGTTTTGTCGAATACTGTTGGCTACCGCCAGCTGCTGCCAGTCAATTTCCTCAACATTTTCAGCATCTGGAAATAGCTGGGTTATCACTCGCGCTATTGCGTTATTTTCAATGGGCAAATGTTGAGACAGCTTTGCTCGCAACGCCTTTTGTAACTCTTGCTCGAAAATAAAGTTTCTACGCATATAAAGGCAGTTATTTGCCAAAACCATTTCTTTTAAGGAAAGTGCTTTAGACGAATGTGGTTTTAGTGAATGAGGCTCTTGGGTATTTACTTCTAGGGTAAGCGACTCTAACTGTTCTTGATAAATACCTACTGCCTGCAAACAGCTTTCAATTTCTGCCAATGCCGGAAACTGATAACCATGATGCGTAATCACTTCTTGCTGTCTCTGAATACCCCAAACATGGTTAGCGAGCTTAGCTAATGGTAAACATGTATGACCTTGCCGTACCGACTCACTAAGAGCTGCTAACAAATGAAACCATAACGTTTGGTATTTTTCTGGAAGTTTTTCTTGCTGCTTGTCTTGGTGCAGCTGGTGATTTGGCTGCTCTACATTCCCCGAAAACTCAGCAACAAATTCTTTAGCAAAAAAATAATCAATAGCGGTAATGCCGGCCAATTGCTGTTGTGCCTGATAAAAACTAGTGTACATCATCAAACGTCTGCTCCAGCAAAAATTGCATCTAATGTCGCGAGCTCTTCGCCAGTGATATTGCTATAAAATACACCGGTATTATGCTGCTCGCTCTCATTGTTATTAGCTTTAACAATGCTGTCAGCGTTTTCACTTGTAATCGATGTAGTCATATTGCCCTGACCACTCTTACCACTCATGTCACTCTTGCCACTCATGCCGCGTAAATACAAATAATAAACCCCGCCAAAGTGTTGTTTGGCATCGTAATCTGGCACTCTAGCTTTCAACAAACGATGCAACGCCAATGAATAAATAAGATATTGCAAGTCGTAGTAACTTTTACTGATATTTTCATAAAGCGAATGCCACTGATAATCAAGGTAGCTATTACCTAAATGGCTAGACTTGTAATCGCAAACATAATATTTGCCCTGATGTTCAAACACTAAATCAATAAAACCATGCATCATGCCTTTTAGTTGCTGATAAGCTGGTAACTTAATCGATAAAGCGGGCTGTAAAGGATTAATTCGTTGACGGTGTTGTAACAATAAATCGGTTAATTGCTTAGCACTAGCATTGGTCATTGGGAAGTAAAATTCCTGCTCTTTTAATTGCTGTGTAGCCTTAAGTTGATTCAGCGTTAAGTTTGTTGCCAGTTGAGTATTAACAATATCGGTTAGCCAAGCATGAAACTCATCATCTTTCCATCCTTCGAGAATTGCCGCGTATTTTCCCCTAAGCTGCTCAATATGAGTGTGCCAATCACCACTTTCAAAGTCAGTTAACTCCATAATATCGTGTAATAAGTTGCCCGCTTGAGCGCCTTTTACCAAATCAAAACGCATATTGTTTTGTTGGCTTTGTCCTTGATGCTCTAGTGCCGACATATCTCGATCTGGCAAGGAAACCCCACCGTGACGTATATTTCGACTTAACGCGGTAAATGAACTTAGCCACCAATTTCGTTCTATCTTACTGGTAAATTTTGCTACTGACGGTTGTTCAATCAATTCGTTATGTACCGACAGTAAAGGCCCGGATTCAATCGCTTGCTCGGTTATAAGTTGACAACCTATTGCTTGAGGGTATTGGCTGGCTAATTCATCAAGTGATGCGGCTATTGATTGCTGTGCTTGCCAACCTAACGTTTTCCCTAATGGTGAGTCACTGGCTTTATCAAATGGCGCCACCATTAAATAACAACGCTGAGCGGCACGAGTAACTGCAACATAGAGTAAGCGTACCGATTCGGCATAGGCTTCTTCTGCCATAAGCAGCTTTTGCTGATCATCGCCTGCAAGCGCAGTAACAAGTTGCTGTTGCTGATTGTGGTACTCGATCACTGTAACTTGGCGATTACCTATCATGCGAGGATCTTTGTGGCGTGAGGCAAATGGCACAAATACCACCGGATATTCCAACCCTTTTGAGCCATGCTGAGTAACGATTTTGATTAAGTTCTCGTCGCTTTCCAGTCGCAGCTCAGCTTCACTGTCCACTACATCTAATTGTTGTTGCTGCTCAAACCAATGTAACAAGGCTAATGGTTGATGATGCCTGCTACTAGCCGACTGCAATAACTCAAACAAATGCATAATATTGGTTAGTGCTCGTTCTTTTTGCCCGTCTTGCACCTGAATATGGTTGTGCAATAGCTTAAGCGCCGCTGAAATAAAGCCTTTATGCTCCCAGTCTTCCCGCAACGCTTTAAATGCATACTTTAAAGACTGCCACTGCTGTTCATCATGGCTTATCGCCAACATTGACTCAGGCGTAAAACCTAATAACCCCGATGCGAGAGCGGCATTGAAATAGCGATCTTGCTCAAAATATAAAATGCCTTTCAACACCAGAATAAGTTGGCTCGCCTGTTCACTTAACCACAAGTTACTGCGGTTACTTAAATACACAGAGGCTATTTGTTGCTGGCTTAGCGCCTGCTTAATGATGTCAGCTTCGGTGCCATCACGCACTAAAATAGCAATATCTGCTGCTGATAGCTGGTCGCGGTTATCACTTAATAAACTAACAATTTTATTAGCAAGCCAAGTTGCCATGTGCGCTCTGAACGCAGGTTTAACCGATTGCCCTTCTTCGCCACCATTAAAGTAAACAAATTGCAGCGCTTTATCGTTATCGTTAAGCTTTAGCGGAACAATGGTATTAGACGGTTTTACCGGATGGTATGGAATCGCCGCACCAAAGGTATTTATGCCAGCGTCTTCTGCTGATTCATCTAATGCTGTGCCGTAAAACAACCGGTTATAACCCAGCAATACTCCAGCATTCGAGCGCCAGTTAGTGTCCATCACCCAAGCATATTGGCAAAACTGTCTTGCCGCTAAATACGTAAAAATATCGCCACCACGAAAACCGTAAATCGCTTGTTTAGGATCGCCAATCAAGGTTAAAAAACTTTGGTCACTTTGCTGGTAGATGGCCTTAAGAATATTAAATTGGTGAGGATCGGTATCTTGAAACTCATCAATCATTGCTGCCGGATATTGCTTAAGCAATTGCGCTGCTAAATGCTGACCGTCAGTTTGGGTTAATTTATTTGCCAGTACTTCTATAAGATCATCAAAACTTAACAGCGATAATTTTTGCTTTTTCTCGGTGATCGCTCGATTAATATCACCAATGCCATCAGCAACGATTTGATAGGCCTCAGCCTTTCGAAGTTGCTCACTTAGCTGTTGCACCTGCTTTTTCACTAAGTTAACGGGTTGGCAAATTTCATTAATTTCAGCTTTTGCCGGTGATCGACCAAAACGACGACCATCAATAAAGTTAGCTGGCATTGCCGACAAGTTTTCAAGTTCACTTGCTATTACCGAAGCCTCGCTTGCTTCAACTTGCGTCAACCAATCAATTAATTGGTTAAATTCGGCAATGCGTTCATCGCGCTTGGCGCCTTTTTGGTTATCAACTAAATACTCAAATAAGGTATTTTGACCATCCAATAAAGATAATTTGGCGGTAACCACCAATTGCTTAAATCGCATGGCAATATCTTGTTTTGATTGCACTTCAAGCGCATGTGCTTTACCTAAAACTTTGCCGAATACTTGAATAAACGACAATGGTTCTGGCCAAAACTCGGAAACTGTTAGGCTATGTTCAGGGGCAATTTTCGCGAGTTGTCGATACCAGTCTTGTACCGCTTCAATGGTTTGTTCCTGACAGTTTGATTCCATGGTTAAGTTAAACAGTAAGCCACTGTCAAAGGCATATTGACTTAACACGCGTTTACAAAAACCATGGATGGTAAAAATGGCCGCATCATCAAGAAATAACAAGGCTTTTCTAAGTAGTGTACAGGCTTTTTCTGCTGAAACCTTTTCAGCTAACGATTGATAAAAACTATCGTTTTGAGCAAGTTCATACCAATTAGCTAATGCGTGTCTTAGGGTATTACCGATACGACTTTTAATCTCTTCGGTAGCATCTTTGGTAAAAGTCATCACCAAAATTTGTTCAACACTTAGCTCGCGCTCAAGCAATAACCGCAGATAAATGCGGGTAATGTTAAATGTTTTACCAGTACCTGCGCTTGCTTCAATTAAATGCTTGCCATTAAGTGGCAAGGTTTGGGCATCAAGTGGAGTTAATTGCATTATTTCACCTTCTCCAACACTTGATACATGGTTTGATAAAGCGGCGTTATGCCTTGCATTACCTCACTTAATTCAGGGCATTGTGGCCAGAAAAATTTCATATAAGGATCATGACCAGGTGAGGTTAAACTGTTGGCATCAAACCAATAATTTTCAAATTGTACCTGCTCAAATGTCCGCGCAGCAAACGCTTTATCTGCAATTGCCGCATTGACTAATAATGGCTGCTGCTGACCAAGTACGTAGGTTTCAATTAGGCGTTGCAATTCCACTAATGGCTCAGCGATATTTGCACAGTGATATTGGATCACTTTTTGTTGCTTAGTATCAAAATAGCAACCGATAACCTCAGTTGCCGTAGTAATATCAGAGTTAGTTTCTCCATTACATGGAACTAACTCCGCTTTCAGTTGCGTCATTAACTTGGCAAAATATAGCGACATTAAATCTTTCGCTTTAGGTGTGGAACTGCGGTAAAAAGCAACGGTTTGAGCATGGTTCGCAGTTTCAGCAATGGGTAAGTTGGCACTTAACCCGACCTTAATTTTACGAGCGCGCTGTTTACTAGCACCCTGTTTTCCAGCCCCCTGTTTACGAATACCATAGCAAGGATCTGAAACCGTAAATACAATTTTAAAATGGTGATCAAGGGTCTGTGCCAGCCCTCGCTCAATAATGGCATTGGCAAACACGTTATTATCTTCCAGCCATTTATCAAAATAGCTGTCAGTGATCGGCGAGTCGGCAAAACTACCGGATAATTTCGCTTGAAACAGGGCCTGACCAATTGCCTGCTCTTCGCTTAAAGCCTGCGGTGTTGTATGAGCGTTGTTGCCGGAAAACGCTAGTTTAGTTTGTAATAATGTTTGCTTTAATTGATAGCTCGCCAGCCGGTCGTAGCTAAAGGTTTCGACATCTGATAACGCTACGCTTTGCTGTTCAAAATATAAGGACAAATTGCGCTGGGCGTAATACTTACTGGGATGTTGATAGAAACGAATAACATCATCAAGTTCTACCTCAAGTTCAATATCAGGCTCTAAATCAAGCTCTATATCAAATAAAGCATCAGCAACATGTTGCTCGGCGCTTTGTTCTTCATTTTGCTCGCCATGTTGTTCGAGTAAGTTATTTTCTGATTCTGCTTTGTTTAGTTCTGATTCATCTAGCTCTGGTTCACCCAGCTCAGGCTTGTTTAAAACTAACTGCAACCAATTTCGATCAAAACTTGGATATTTTCCTAAATAATTATGCTGACTAAATGCCTGCAACGGCATTTGCCTAATATCGCTTGGCTCTGATTCGTGGCTAGTAGATAGAGCCGATAGCTGGCATTTCCAACCGTAACCTTGGCTTAAATAATCAAACAGCTCCTGTAAAATAATACTCGGCTCTCTGGTTTTATTATTTTGAATACTGCGTCCTTGATAACTTAAATACAGTTTTTCTTGCGCTGAGACTAACGCCTCTAAAAACAAATATCTGTCGTCGCCTCGCCTTGAGCGATCGCCTAATTTAGCCGGAGATGTTGCCATTAGATCAAACGCTAATGGCTGACGAAGCCTTGGGTAATCACCATCATTAAGACCTAATACGGCAATGACTTTAAACGGAATACTGCGCATTGGCAGCATAGAACAGAACGTAACCTGACCTATCATAAACTGCCGGCCAGTATCTGGCGTAGCGAAATGCGCAGTTAAAAATTCGCGCACCACTTCCAAACTAAGTTGCTCGCCAAAGTTAGCATGATAGGTGTATTCAGCTAACAAGCCGATAGCTTGATTTAACGCGTTGATACTTTCTTCGGCGCTCGGATGATAAAGGCTTTCAACTAACTGACTTAAGTATTTTTGCCATTGCAGTGGTGTTTTATTCTGCGCCATTGTTAGCGCGCTGTGTTGGAGATTTTCCAAAAACAACATCAACTGCCCTAACAGCCGCGCGTTATCCCCTTCTACATACGGTAAGGTTAACCTATCTTCAACCACACTAATTTCATCACCGAAAGCAAAGCCTCTAATCAACTTTGATAAACCTTGCTGCCAAGTAAAAGCATTTGAAACCTGAGGGTTATTTAACACTTGGGCTTTGTGTTCAATTGACATGCCCCAATGCACGGCGGCTTGTTCTAACCAAAAGCTTAAAGTGTTGATATCTTCAAAGGTTAAATCAAATTGTTGCTGAATTGCGGGTAACCTAAGCATGGCCACCACGCTGGTAACATGAAAACGGCTGTCAGGAAGCGATAATAATTCAACAAATGCGGCAACTAAAGGATCGGCATCTTGCGCATTTCGATCGGCAATGGAACATGGCAGTGGCGGAATATTTTCATCAATATCGTGCCAACCGCGAGTAAAAACCGCATGTACATAGGGTGCATATTGCTCCACTTCTGGGCACATCACTAAGATATCTTTCGGCGTAAGTTCAGGATCTTGATTAAACTGATGCAATAACCAATCATGAAGCGCTTGTACTTCGCGAAATGGGCTGTGACAGCTGGTTATCGTTAAGCTGTCATCAATTAATTGGCTTGGCGCTTGCCTAGCGTCAGTTAACTGGAGAATATCGCGTTGTAGTTGCGATAGAATCGTTTGCTGTACTGTTATTTCGCTGTCGATATCCTCGAATACGTCAATATTAATTGTACTGATATTTTGTAATAACGAGAGAAATTCGCGGCCTTGTTGACCCCAGTTGGCTAATAGTGGGTTACCAACTAATGATGCAATATCATCAACGTTATCTACCCAGTCAGTCACTTGCTTAGCAAGTTGTTTTTCCGTTTGAATATCTCCCCAAAAATCAGCACAAGGATTTAAATGGAAAAAGTGAATATCAACGTACTGACCAAGTCTTTCAAGAAAATTTAGCCACATAGGCGGCATAGCATTAATACCAAAAAATGAAATTCGTTTTGGCAGTAACTCGACCTTTTGCGGTAGCTGTTGATCGGCTATTCGCATTAATTCATTGGGGTTATAAGGCGATTGTTGATGTAAGTGCTGCCATAACTTTCCTTGCCAACAGAAGCTGCTAGCAAAATCTGAGTTATCGGTTAATTCCGCAGGTGTCGTAAAGTCGCCCTGGCTCCATTGGTCAATCCACTGCGGTCTAAAAATTAAATATTGCTCATATAGATCGGCAAGTTTTACCGCTAATTGATAACGTTTATGTTGCTGCTCAGCAATCTTACCTGCGCTGTGCCAATAGCTTGTTGCCGGAGCAAAAGCATTGTCATCAGTGATATCTTGTTGTGCCAAAAGCTCAAATATCCGCCATACCAGCACTTCACGAGAATAAGGTGATTGCTCGGGAATATCATCGTCACTGGCAATATCACGCAAAAGTTTCCAAAGAAATTGTGCCGGCAACGAAAAATGAACATTCATCGATATACCACTAGTTTCGGCAATCGACATGTTTAGCCAATGCTGCATACCGGCATTTTGGACAATAATTTGTTCTTGTTCGAACAG
Organism: Colwellia sp. MEBiC06753; assembly: GCF_053470325.1. Taxonomy (NCBI): domain Bacteria; kingdom Pseudomonadati; phylum Pseudomonadota; class Gammaproteobacteria; order Alteromonadales; family Colwelliaceae; genus Colwellia; species Colwellia sp. MEBiC06753. Next base: position 12,851 of record NZ_JBQMTM010000023.1, read on the forward strand.
GGAGAGTGGCGAGATTTGTTGGATTTTATTAAATAGCGCCAACAAATTATCCATTTTGTTCGCTGGATATAGGTAAATCAATCGTAAGCCAATTTAGAATTATTTTACGATAAATTTAATCACAGCCGCCCAACGAACTCTAGCGGTAAATTTATATTTAACTAAGAAATTTTAGGTTAGCAGCTTAAGTAATAAACCTGAAATAGGTTTGAAAATCTACTCCTAAATACGGCACTGTGTAGAAATCACCTTTATATGCGTGATAAGCACTGATCAGCCAAAAAACTGCTACAACAATAGTTAGTGCCCAACCAATAAGCGGAATAAAAGACAATATTGCCGACAAAATGATCAGTCCAAGCGCTTGTCTTAAATGAAAGCCAGCTAAGGTACTGCGATGGTTGCCATACAGTAAAATTGCGACTAACCAGCCAACAATGGTGAGATAGCTTAATACCGAAATAAAGCGATCTAAATCATGATCAGAATGTGCGTCCGTGTGCGAATGCATAATTACTACTCCCAATTACACCCTTACTTTAAAGTTAGCGCAAAATTGCCATCTCACAAGACAAACCAGCGTGATAAATTGGCTGATTTCTGATAATTTCTAGCTAGTATTTTGATAACTATCGTGATTTATGCCGGAAATAAAAATTAAAGCAATTGCTCGTAATCACAGCCAGTTTTTAATGGTGTTAGGTACGATTAGTTTGATATTGACAATCGCCCTAAGTCACCACTTTTGGCAAGAATTTCGATTAGCATTAATATTTATGCTGTTAGTTAGTATTGTGATCATTTTTATCGGTTATATCAAAAGGTTAGAGCCTGATTTTAGCTATACACTAACGCCAGAAGCTATACATTATCGTCATAAATATGGAAATTGGACCATAGCGTGGCGTGATATCAGGCGTATAGGGCCGGTTAAAGTAAACACTGGATTCTATCAGCAACAACTGCCTTACATCGGTATTAAGCTGAATGAATTTAGCAGCCTTTTCAGCGCTGTTTCACCAAGGCTTGCTAGCCGCTTGCCTCATGAACAACGCCCGTTGCTAACCATGGCTGTGAGCCAACAGCTTATACCTTTAGCACAAGCACAAATTAACTTTATGCCTTTTAAGCCTGTAAACCAGCGACCAATTAAAGGGCCGGTTGCGATGTTTTTACACCATACCAAAGCATTGGAAACCGCTTATGGCTATCACTTATTTCTTCCTGTATCGTCAATGGATAGGTCAATCGATGAGTTTCTTGCCTTGTTAAACGGTTGTAAACATTACCAATTTAATTATCCTCAGCAATAAGCTAAAAAACATTTCCCAACGCTAAACGTTAATAAGGCTCTACGTTTAATCACTTAACTTTAAACCGTTTAATTTTGCGCGTTAATCGTTTGGCTTGTAGCTCAAAGCGCTGACTTAACTGCGTATGTCGCTTAACGGTTAACGGTTGGTATAACAATTGTTGATATAACTGACAGACATTAATTAACTCTGCCTTTAACTCTGCCTTTAGCGCCGACTCTGCTATTGAAACTGAATGAGCAAACGCGACTGGCGATTGCGCCGCTGTTCGCGTAAAACCTTGTTGCATCAGTTGCTTCAATAACAAGTCAAATTGGTGCTGCCAACGCGGAATAGTTTGACGTACCGGCATGATTTCCTTAAACCATAAAATGAGTACCATCAAAATAAACACCGCAAACATTGCTAATGCAGCTTTCCAAAGTTTGCCGTTGCCAAACAAGCTATCTAACAACTTGGATTGCTTTTCCATGCTAAAGCTAATAACTAAGCGATTCCATTGATAATCAATGGCATCTATTTGCATTTTGATCTGTGTTAACCACGCCAAATTACTTAATGTTTGCCAGCTAAACTGTCCAGCCAAACCTTCACGCTCCTGCCTAAGCGCATCGGACATATTATCACTGACCCGATCGGGGCTTACCGCAGCGGTTGGATCAACTCTTACCCAACCTTGCCCATCAAGCCAAACTTCCGTCCAAGCATGGGCGTCATACTGGTAAATACTGTAATAATTGCCCTGCTGATTATATTCTCCGCCTAAATAGCCAGTCACTAGTCGCGCAGGTATACCTGCTGCTCGCATTAAAAAAGCAAAGGCACTGGCGTAGTGTTCACAAAAGCCAGATTTCGTTTCAAAGTAAAACTGATCCAAACTATTGTTGTTGAGCCTTGGCGGGCTAAGCGTATAAAAGTATTGCTGCTGCCTAAACTGGCTTAAGACATGGTTAATGAGTTCGCGGTTATCACTAAACCTTGCTCGCAAAGATTGACCTAGTTCGGTTAACTGTGGATTGCTATTATCAGGTAAGCGCAAATAAAACCGCTGAAATCGCGCCGGTAATTCAAGATCTTGCTTGGCATTGATAAAGCTTGTCACTTGATAACTTAAGGTTTTATTAATCGGTTTATGATAAATGAAACTAAAATCAGACAATTGTTTAATACGCTGATCATCAGTTTGCGCAGTATCTAGGGCAAATAACCAGCTTTGATTACTAGGCTCAGCCATGACTTGATAGTCATAAGAAAGCCCCGATAGTTCGCTAATATCCGGTTTAAATAACAAATAATTCGGTATGCTTTCTTTTTTGCCACGTGACCATTGGTTGTCATCAAAAATCGGCAATGTCATCGCTCGCCAATACATCGCCTGTTTAGCCGGGGCACTTGAGCTAAATTCAACCCTAAACGCCAATTCATCGGATAATGCCAACTGTGCGATATCGCCCGGTTTAACCTCACTGCCTAAGCCTGTTTTAGCCGTATTGGCCAGTGGTACTTGCCAAAATGGTGATAACCGTGGAAATAAAATAAATAGCGCAATGGCTAATGGCACACTAAACACTAATAGTTTAATGACTTGCTTAGGCGCCATCGAATATTTATCAACCTGAGCAAACTGCTGAAAAAGAAGTGAAAAATTTAGCACTACCGCTGCTACAACTAACAAGGTAAACCAAATACTTTGGAAGAATATAAGCGAGCAGGCGTGTAGAAATAAGCCAATGACCACCAACTGAAAAAAATCTCGGCGCTGTCTAATTTCCAACGATTTTATTGCATAGGCAAAGCAAATTAAGTGCACCATGCTAGAAAGTAACCCTAAGCTTTTACCATAAAGCACAATAATCATAGTGCCGGTTAGCGCAAACAACACCACAATCAATCGCGGGGTTGGTTTAATTTTCTGATTGGTTAAGCCACCAAATGGCTTCATATTAAGGCATCGAGTTAACTGCCAAACAAGGCTCAAACCTATTAATGCCAACATCCAGCCAGAGAGCTCTTGTACAAACAATAAAATAGTCGCCAGCTGTACCAACAACAGTTGTAGAAAATGTTTGCTGGATAATTGAAAGTGAGGCTTAGCACTGGTCATGCATTTTGCCTCACACTTGCTTTAGCACTTTCTTCCCCATTTTGGTTAACCTGATAAGGGTAGCGAGCCAATGCCGTTAAAGATAAATGTTTGTGTTGGTCACCATGATTAATCGCTATTTGTTGATTGGGCAACGATAAGCCAAAGTCCGTGTCGGTTTGGCTATATTGCAAAATTAAATAACATAAATAACTGAGCCGAGTTTCAATTGGCGCTGGTGGCAGCATATCAAGCGATAATACTTGCGACTGCCCTATTTGCTCTTGATAATGCTTAGTAAGTTTACCTTGTCCGCGCGCCAATTGTTTCCATGCCACACGCGACATTGACTCACCCAGTTGAAATGCTCTAAGCTCATAAAACTCATCGCCAGTATTTCCTGTGCTTGCATGCAGCCCTTGTTCACCACATGCCAGCGTATTATTTAATTGGCTGCTAGCAATCGCTTTGGGCGCAGGATAAACCGTAATTTCATGATCAAAATCTAACCATGACCACACGCGAAACAAGCCAAACGGATATTCGCTAACAATTTTTACTCGTCCAGGTTTAATTATGCCGCGCTGGCGTGCTTGATAAACAATGTGCGCTCGCTGTACTTGGTCCACCTGTTTAATCAAGGTCATCGGTAACTGCCGATAGCCTATGCTTAAGTTATATTTAGGCGCTTGCGCCTTGATGACCAGCTCAATATTAATCACCTGCTGATTAAATCCTTTCGCTTTAGCATTGGAACTAACAACAAGACCTTTTACGTTAAAAAATGCCGCTAACGTACACGTAATAAAAAAACTCGCCATTAAATAACTGAGTAAAATAATGACATTATTCTGATAATTAGTACCCAGTAAAAACAGCAATAACACCACAAAAAGAAAGACTAAGCCAAAGCTAGACGGGAAAATAAAAATATTGCGATTGGACAACTCAAATTGCTGTGCTTTAGGTACCCGACGAGTTAGCCAGCGATCAAAACGTTGATTTATCCGCTGGCTAATTATTGACTGTACTTGGGCAAACATAACGCTATTGTTATGGCTTTAACGGCTGTAAGACGTCAACAGCTTCAAGAATTTTAGCTGATAGTGAGTTACCTGACGATAACACAATTACCCCCGCATCTAAGCGATGCTCGCAAACATTAGCAAAAACCGCTTGGACATCTTCAGGTATTACATAGTCTCGTTTCTCCATATAAGCCCATGCTTTTGCGCAGGCCAATAATGCTTTACCTGCTCTTGGGGAAAGTGGGTTACCAGCAAAGTCAGGGTTTCGGCTAACCGTCGACAAACCAATAACATATTCTAACACTGCTTCTGATACCGCAACTTGACTTACCGCCTGCTGAATAGCAATTAATTGCTCATGGCTTAAAATTGTCGAAATAGCGGCAATTTTTTGTTTTAAACTATCTCCCAGTAAAATTTGTTTTTCTGCTTCAACATCAGGAAAGCCAAGGGATAAGCGCATGGTAAACCGATCTAATTGCGACTCAGGTAACGGGTTGGTACCGGCATGAAACAATGGATTTTGTGTAGCGATAACAAAAAATGGTGATAACAATTCATGGGTCACGCCATCAATACTTACCTGATGCTCTTCCATTGCTTCAAGCAGTGCACTTTGCGTCTTAGGGCTAGCACGGTTAATTTCATCCGCCAGCATTAACTGGCTAAAAATAGGCCCTTTATGTAGCACGAACTTATTAAGTTCAGCATCGAATATTGAAATACCGGTGACATCAGAAGGCAACATATCACTGGTAAATTGTGTACGCTGAAAGCTTAATCCAAATACTTTTGCCAACACTTGTGCCAGCGTGGTTTTACCCATGCCAGGTAAATCTTCAATCAACAAGTGTCCTTTAGCCAATAAACAGGCAACGGCCAACTTTACTTGCTTAGGCTTACCTAAAACTACTTGGCTTATTTGCCCTATCACGTTATCAATTAAGTTTTCCATATTGCCAGTTACCACATTTAATTCTGCTTGCTACTATCTCAGAAAATATCATCTGACACAAAAAACACGTATAAAAAAAGCCGCTAAAAGCGGCTCTGTTAATTCAATGTTTAGGGTAAAACCAATAAACTAATTAGCTATTACGTGCACCAACTGCTTCATTGAGTTTAGCTAATAAGGTTTCCGTATCATTCCAGCCAATACAAGCGTCAGTAATACTTTGACCATAAGTTTCTACCTTGCCATCAACTAAATCTTGGCGACCTTCCACTAAGTGACTTTCTACCATCACACCTGCGATATCGGTATTGCCTGCTTCAATTTGACCACAAACATCTTCACAAACCAGCATTTGGTTTTCAAATTTCTTGCTGCTGTTAGCATGACTAAAGTCAATCATAATGCGGGTATTCACACCAGCTTTATCAAGTTGGCTCGTTACTTCCTGAACACTATCACTATCATAGTTTGGCGTTTTACCACCGCGCAAAATAATATGACAGTCAGGGTTACCCGCTGTTTCAACAATCGCGGAATGGCCAAGTTTAGTTACCGATAAAAAGTGGTGTGAAGCACTAGCGGCACCTATCGCATCAATGGCAATTTTTATTGTGCCATCAGTACCATTTTTAAAGCCAACAGGACATGATAAACCAGACGCTAATTCACGGTGAACTTGGCTTTCAGTGGTACGTGCGCCAATTGCGCCCCAACACATAAAGTCCGCCATATATTGTGGCGTGATCATGTCTAAGAACTCACCGGCTGTTGGCAAGCCCATGTCATTTAAATCTAACAATAATTTACGTCCCATACGTAAACCATCATTTAAATTAAAGCTGTTATCGAGATAAGGATCATTAATTAACCCTTTCCAGCCGACAGTGGTGCGCGGTTTTTCAAAATACACTCGCATGACCACTTCTAAATTATCTTTATATTTTTCACGTAACTTTACTAAACGTTGACCATATTCAATAGCAGCGTTAGTGTCATGAATTGAACAAGGGCCAATAACCACTAACAAACGATTATCTCGTCCGTTATAAATATCACTTATCGCTTTACGGCCTTCAAAAACTGTTTCCGACGCTTTCTCAGTGGCAGGAAATCGCTCAATTAAGGCGATAGGAGGTAATAATTCTTTGATTTTACTGATGCGAATATCGTCGGTTTGATACATGTTTATTCTCTTTTTTTTACTTCATTTACTAAATTATATTTACGTCTAGACACCTAGATGACTTAACCCGCAGTTAATCTAACAGGATATCTGAGCAATACCAACATTAAATACGAAAAACAGGGTATAATTTAACGTAACTTTAACAAGTGCCGATTTTGCTCAACGATAATTAGCTTAGGGCGTGTTGCTCTTTCAAGTTTGTTTTGCAGCAGTTTGTCGAAAATTTATACACGGAAGCACTTTTGATGTGTGGTTATTCCCCATGATAAAGTGCTAACACAGTAGAAATGACAACAAACGCTGCCTGAAAGGTTCGGCTAAAAGCGTTTTACTCATTGTTGTGAGGTGGTTTGCTTAGATGACTAGGCGTCACACCTCACGCCGCGATTAAAACGCTTTTATCTCGAACGAAAATTAAACAGCAAAGATCAACACGCCCTAATGAGTATGTTTATTTAACTGGCACAGATAATACATTGGACCCTATGACAAGTTACAATACTGCATTGCCACTGATTGACTTGCATCGTCATTTAGATGGCAATATTCGCCCTAGCACCATTTGGCAACTTGCCGAAAAGCATCAAATTGCCTTACCCGAAAAAACACTGAACGAATTTTTACCTCATGTCCAAATTCAGCACAGTGAGCCAGATTTACTGGCATTTTTAAAAAAGCTCGATTGGGGCGTAAAAGTTTTAAAAACCTTAGACGATGTCAAACAAGTTGCTTTTGAAAATGTCGAAGATGCCTACAATGCTGGCATTAGCTACGCGGAATTAAGGTTTTCTCCTTTTTATATGGCCATGACCCATCAATTACCGGTTGCCGATGTCGTTGCCGCGGTTATTGACGGCGTTGCCAGTGGTCAAAAACATTACCCAGTAAAAATTAATTTACTGGGCATTTTAAGCCGGACCTTTGGTGTTGAGCATTGCACCACTGAGCTCAACGCACTTTTGGCTCACAAACAGCATATTACTGGGCTTGATTTAGCAGGTGATGAATTAAACTTCCCAGGCGATCTATTTACCGAATTGTTTACTACCGCGCGAAATAATGATTTTCGCATTACAGTGCATGCTGGTGAGGCGTGTGGTCCCGAAAGTGTTTGGCAAGCAATTCAGGTGTTGGGCGCAGAGCGTATCGGTCATGGCGTAAAAAGTATTGAAGATCAGGATTTACTTGACTATATGGTCAAGTATAATATTGGACTCGAATCATGTTTAACCTCGAACTTTCAAACGGGCACGGTTAGCGACTTGCATCAGCACCCAATAAAAGCGTTTCTACGTAACGGTAACTTGGTATGTCTTAACACCGACGACCCAGCTGTAGAAAATATTGAACTTAAGCATGAATTTGAATTAGCAAAACAGCTGTTCGACTTTAGTGAACAAGAAATTACTCAATTGCAAGAAAATGCCATTGCCATGAGTTTTCTCTCAGACAGTGAAAAACAACAGCTACGTACAATAAAAACAACACGTTAAGGAAGTACAGATGACAGAAGTACTTATATCACTAGCAACTGGTGCATTAGTTGGTATTGTCTTCTCTGCAATGAAGTTGCCATTACCTGCCCCGCCAGTTTTTGCTGGTATTGCTGGTATTTTCGGCATATATCTAGGCGGCGTTGGCTATCATTGGATAGTTGAACGATTTTTTAGCTAAACTTTTTAATTAAGTACATAGTTAAGTACATTATTAAATACTTGGTTAAATGCATAGTTAAATACTGATTAGCGAATATATTGACTAAAATAAAAAACATTCATCTTATTATTGAACATAACCCTTCAGTAAAACACCCTTGATAGCAGTACTTTCTGGCTTGAAACTTACTGAAACCTACGACAAAAGGTTTTATTATGACTACACCTCATATCGAAGCAGCAGTTGGCGATTTTGCCGAAACCGTATTAATGCCAGGCGATCCGCTACGCGCTAAATTTATTGCTGATAACTTTTTAGAAAATGCCAAATGCGTAACACGCGTGCGAAATATGTTTGGCTATACCGGCACTTACAAAGGTAAAAAAGTTTCTGTAATGGGCTCAGGCATGGGTATTCCATCAATTTCAATTTACGCCACCGAACTATATAAAGATTACGGCGTCGAAAACATCATTCGCATTGGCTCATGTGGCGCAGTGCGTGATGATATCAAAGTACGCGATGTCATTATCGGCATGGCAGCCAGCACCGACTCAAACGTTAATCGCAGCCGTTTTAATCAATATGATTTTGCTGCTTGTGCTGACTTTAGCTTACTGCATAAAGTAGTAAACACCGCATCAACCTTAGGTAAAAGTATTCATGTTGGTAATGTATTTACTGCCGATTTGTTTTATACCCCTAACCCTGAAATGTTTAGCAAAATGGAACAAATGGGTATTTTAGCGGTAGAAATGGAAGCAGCGGGCTTATATGGTGTTGCTGCTGAATATGGCAAAAAAGCGTTAGCGGTATTAACCGTAAGCGATCATATTAAAACCGGTGAGCAAACCACCGCTGATGAGCGTGAAAATACCTTTAAAGATATGATGGAGTTAACGTTAGAAAGCGTGCTTTAATTAACTTCTCATTCTTCATCGATGAGTAAACATAAAAAAGGCTAGCAATTGCTAGCCTTTTTAGTCTATGTTTTATTTAGCGTGAATATTACGAATTAGAAGAAATTCGCTTTAAATTCAATACCAAAGAAACGACCTTCATTGATATAACCCGTTAAGTTATTAAAGTCGATTGCACCAGTGAGTTGCTCTTCGTCAGTAATATTACGGCCATATACTGCTACTTCATATTCAGCATCATCACCAAACCACTCATAACCTACACGTAAACCACCTTCTAATAAGGCGTCACCTTCAAACTCTACTGACTCGTATAAGAAGAAGTTAACGTCGCTGCGGTATGACCAATCTGAATAAACGTATAATTCACCGTTGCCTAATTCTTTAGACCAGCGAACAGCAAGGTTTGCAATCCACTCTGGTGATTGTGGTAGTGCATTACCATCAATTAAAGCAAAACCTTGATCGTTGATTGGATCTTTAACTGTACAGCTTGCACCACATGGCGCTACACCTAAGTCACTCTGTTGAATTTCAGTGTTGTTATAGCTAACGCTACCGGTAAACACTAAATCTGCAGTTGCGTAGTATTCACCATCTAATTCAAAACCGTAACCCACTGCTTTATCAGCGTTTAATAACGTTGCTAAGTTGCCTGAGCCACCTACCGCTGTTAATTGTTGGTCTGATACTTGATAATAGAAAATCGCACCATCTAAGCGCCCCATATTATCGGCAGTCGTTGTTTTAAAGCCGGTTTCAATAGAGGCAACCGTTTCTGAATCAGCAGTTGTTGCGTTACCAGAGAATAACAAGTTACGACCTTGAATACTTGGTGCGCGGTAACCTCGAGCGATACGACCATAAAGGTTAGTTTGATCGTCATAGTGATAGTTAATGCTAAAATCACCACTAACTTGAGAATCTGAAACATCTGTTGCTTCGCTAAAGCCTGGAGCGCCAAATGGAGATTGTACTAAAGTACCGTCCCACTCACGTTCATCGTCTGAATAGCGTAAACCACCGTTAATTTTTACTTTATCAGAAACATCGTAATCAATTGAGGCAAATACCGCCCATGCCGTTGTTTGCATGTTTTGAACAGCTAAACCATCTTGAGCACCGTTAGCTAAGGTGTTAAAACTTAAGTTATTAATCGTTAAATCTTCATCAAAGTAGAAGAAACCAAATTGATAATCCAAAGCGCCTAACTCATTACTTGCGATACGAAGTTCTTGAGTTAACTGCTTGTGATCTGGCATTTTAGCGCCAGTTTCTGATGGGAATGGAATAAAGCCAGGGCCCATATACGGTAAAAATGCCGCACCATAACCACCGTCAATATCACCAACTGAGAACATTTCAGCTGACTCATAACCACTTACAGACGTTAACGTGTAATCGCCCATATTGTATTCAAGCTTTAAGTTCGCACCTTTCATGTCGATAGTTTGCTTGTTACGGCTTGCGGCATCGTGATAAATAGTATCGCGATCAAAACCACTGACTAAGTCATTAGTACCTGGCTTAATGATGTTGGCACGAAATACACGGGCATCGGCTTCAGCATCTCTAAAGTGGTAGTTTAATAATGCGTTAAAATCAGCATTTGGTTCCCACAATAATTGAACTCGACCAGCAGTCTCACTGTAACCGCCTAATTGATCTTTTTGCTCAAAGCCTGGCGCTTTGTTATCAATGTAGTCATCGCGATCTTGTTGTAAAAGTGAGATACGACCTGACAAGGTATCAGTTAAGCCACCACCAACAGCTACACGGAAATCTGTTGAGCCGTAGGTACCGTATGAACCAGAAACATTAGCATCAAAATCTTGCGTTGGTCTTTTCGACTGAACTTTAATAATACCGGCAGTAGTGTTACGACCAAACAAAGTGCCTTGTGGGCCGCGTAAAACTTCTACGCGCTCGATATCAAACATCGGCATACCTTTGGTCAAGGCATTTTCCAAAACAACGTCATCATAGATTAATGAAACTGGTTGCGAAGCAAGTAAGTCAAAATCGGTATTCCCTAAACCACGCATGTAAAAACGCGGAAAGGTACGGCCAAACGATGACTCAATTAATAAGCTAGGCACTTTTGCAGACAAAGCACGAACGTCCATGCCTGAAGAGCCTAATACTTCTAATTTTTTAGGGGTTAATGCGGAAATGGCAATCGGTACATCTTTGACGTTTTCTGTTCTTTTACGAGCAGTAACTTCAATAACTTCGATGCCGACAACTTCATTTTGACTTGCCGCTTCTTCTGCGTAAGCTAGGTTTGCGCTAGTTGCTGCGATAGCTGCATTCACGCATAGTGCTAAAGACGACTGTTTTAACAGTTTCATCATATTCTCCCAAGGATTAAAAAAATATTTATTTTTAGTGAGTTATTATTATTATTTTCACTTTATCTTCGGGAGCTAATTGTAATCGTTAAATAACAATTCGTCTAAAAAACTTGACCCATAAGGCAACTTTTTTACATTAAAAATGTCAGAAATTGTTTGGCCTAAGTCTGCAAAGGTGTTGCGTTTGCCTAATTCAACGTCGCCAATATTATGGTGATAAGCAATAACGGGGACATATTCGCGGGTATGATCACTTCCCGGCCAAGTAGGATCACAGCCATGATCAGCAGTAAAGAATAAAATATCATCTTCACTCATTGCCGCTTTAATATCACTGATGCGCAGATCAAACTCTTCAAGTGCTTTACCATAGCCAACCGGGTCACGCCTGTGGCCATAATCTTGGTCAAAATTAACTAAGTTGGTAAAAATTAATGAATTATCAGGTGCGGTTTTAATATGTTCAATGGTGGCATTAGTCAGCGCATCAATACCCGTTGCCTTAGTTTTAATCGTTACCCCTTGATGGGCAAAAATATCAGCAATTTTACCGACACTTATAACCGTGCCACCACTTGCAGTTAAGTGATCAAGCACTGTCGGTGATGGCGGTAAAATAGAATAGTCGCGACGATTACCAGTGCGTTGGAAACTTTTTGCATCTTCACCGACAAATGGACGGGCTATTACTCGACCAATATTTAACGGTTCAACAATTTTCTGCACAATTTCACAATAGCGGTATAAATTTTCTAAACCAAAATGCTGTTCATGAGCGGCTACCTGAAACACGCTATCAGCACTGGTGTAACAAATAGGTAAGCCAGTTATAATATGCTCTTCACCCAGTTGCTCAATAATCACTGTACCAGAGGCATGACAATTACCTAGCATGCCACTAAAACCGGTCGCCTGATTAATTTTCGCCATTAACTCATCAGAAAAACTATGGGTTTTATCGTGAAAATAGCCCCAATCAAATAGTACGGGAACGCCAGCCATTTCCCAATGACCAGACGGAGTATCTTTACCGGTACTGATTTCTGCAGCATAACCGTAAGCCCCTTTTATCTTGCTGTTTTCATCGGTATGGGCAATAACTTTGCCACTGGCTTGATTAGCCAATTTAAATAATCCAAGTGACGCCATATTGGGCATATTCAATGGTCGACCTTCGGACTGTTCAAAAACTGACGCTAGATTGGCTAAGGTATTGGCGCCAACATCACCAAATTTTTCAGCGTCTGGGGCTTCACCTACGCCAAAGCTATCAATGACCATTAATATGACTCGTGCCATTATTACTCCTAAAAGCTTGATTCATCAAACTGACGAACGTCAATGCTAAAGTGCGCTATCGTCAGTTATTATCTCTTAAATTTTAAGCGATCTGCGCTTATTAAGCGAAAGATCACACTTAGCTTTATAAATGCAATAAATGAATAACTATCATCCATTAATTTTAAAGTTTTTACATAATAAACATGACCAATCGGTCAGCTTATGGTAATTTAGCACTTTTTTAAACAAGACAACATATTTACCGAACGATTAGTTTTACCACAATCAATCTCGCTATTTCTCTTCCGCTAAAATGGACATTAATTAGCCAAAGAAAAATGAGAATTCATCAGTAAAATAAGTCAGAATACGTAACAATTGTTAAAGCATAGATCAAATTGCATGAATCCTAACCAAGAGCCTTCTCGCCTCGCCACCAAGCCTACTATAATCGCAGTTGTAGGTGCATCAGCCTCCGGCAAAACATTATTTTCTCAAACCGTTTATGATGAGTTGTTACCAGAGCTTGGTGAAAATGGCATTTCTATCATTAAAGAAGACGCTTATTATCGCAATCAAGACCACCTGCCGATGGCTGAACGAATTAAAACGAATTACGATCACCCCAGTGCTTTTGAACATGAGTTACTACATCATCATTTAACAACATTAATGCAAGGTAAAAGTATTAACTGCCCCGTGTATTGTTATAAAAATCATACACGTACAAATGATACCATTCGTGTAGCGCCTACCCCTATTATTCTCATTGAAGGCATCATGTTGTTAACTAATGAGCAATTGCGTGATTGCTTTGATATTAAAGTTTATATGGATACTCCGCTCGATATCTGCTTAATTAGACGCATAAAAAGAGATACATCAGAGCGCGCTCGCAGCATTGAATCAGTAACCGAGCAATATTTGGAAACCGTGCGCCCAATGTATTATCAGCACATTGAGCCAGCTAAATCTTATGCCGATATCGTCATTACCCGAGGCGGTAAAAACCGTATGGCAATAGAGGTAATTAAGGCGAAAATACGTCAACTAACCAATAACTATAATTAGAGGTCTTTATGGATTTAACAGCAATACGTGGCGTATTGGGTGTTTTTGCCTTACTCGTGATTGCCTTTGCCCTTTCTTACAATAGAAAAAATATCAATTGGCGCACCGTAGGCTTAGCGTTTATTTTACAAGTTAGCCTTGGTGCGTTTGTGTTATACATTCCTTTTGGAAAAGACGTATTGGCGTCAATGTCCAATGGTGTACAACATGTAATTGACTCAGCCAAAGCAGGTATCAACTTTTTATTTGGTGGCCTAGGTACCGATGCCATGTTTGGTAACGGTGTTGGCTTTGTGTTTGCCATCCGAGTATTGCCAGTCATTATCTTTTTCTCTTCACTGATCGCCGTCCTTTACTATTTAAATATCATGCAAAAAGTGGTGACGGTCATTGGTGGCGGTTTACAAAAACTATTAAAAACAAGCAAAGCAGAGTCACTTTCAGCTACCGCTAATATCTTTGTTGGCCAAACAGAGGCGCCATTAGTTGTTCGCCCATACATTAAAAATATGAGTCAATCTGAGCTTTTTGCCATTATGGTCGGTGGTTTGGCTTCTGTAGCAGGCTCAGTATTAGCAGGTTATGCCGGCTTAGGCGTTGAACTAAAATACTTAATCGCTGCTTCATTTATGGCAGCGCCTGGCGGTTTATTAATGGCGAAAATTATTTTGCCTGAAACTGAAAAACCCCATAGCGCAGACCAACCTATCGAAATTGTTGAAGATGAAAATAAACCAACGAATGTTATTGATGCAGCAGCTTCTGGTGCCGCTTCTGGCTTAAAATTAGCAGTCAATGTCGGCGCAATGTTATTAGCCTTTATTGCACTAATTGCCTTGCTTAACAGCATGGTACAAGGCTTAACAGGTTTAATTGGCTTTGAAGGTATTACAATAGAGTGGATTTTAGGCTACGTGTTTGCACCTATCGCATTTATTATCGGTGTGCCAGTTGAGGAAATGCTGCAAGCAGGCAGTTTTATTGGTCAAAAAATCGTGGTCAATGAGTTTTTTGCCTACGTGCAATTTGTTGAGGTTAAAGAAACACTTAGCGCATCGACACAAGCTATTATTACTTTCGCGTTATGCGGTTTTGCGAACCTATCATCAATTGCTATTTTACTTGGCGGTATTGGCTCTATGGCGCCGACACGTCGTGCCGACATCGCCCGTTTAGGGGTAAAAGCGATGTTAGCCGCAACATTAGCCAACTTAATGAGTGCAGCAATTGCCGGTGTATTTATTGCACTTTAATTAGCATTAATTCGCATTTATAAGGTAGATTCAAATGAATAATAAAGCACTTCAACACTACGCCAAACAAGCGTTGTCGTTGATGGATTTAACTAGCTTAACTGATAATGAAACGGCAGAAGATATTGTCAAACTTTGTCACAGTGCCCACAGCCCAGCTGGCGACACTGCCGCCATTTGTATTTTCCCACGCTTTATTCCACTAGCGAAAAAAACACTTAATGAACTTGGCGCGACCAAGATTAAAGTGGCCACTGTCACCAACTTTCCATATGGCAATGACGACCTTGATATTGCATTAGCCGAAACTAAAGCGGCTATCGAATATGGCGCAGACGAGGTTGATTTAGTATTCCCCTACCACGCACTAATGCAAGGTAATACTGAGATTGGCTTTACGATGGTGGCACAGTGTAAACAAGCATGTAAAGAACGCGGTGTACTGTTAAAGGTGATCATTGAAACCGGTGAATTAAAAACACCAGAGTTAATTGCTCAAGCCAGTGAAATTTGCATTAACGCAGGTGCTGATTTTATTAAAACCTCTACCGGTAAAGTTGCGGTAAATGCAACGTTAGAAGCGGCTGAGGTCATGCTTAATGCCATTAAGCGACTAAATAATCAGGTTGGCTTTAAAGCCGCTGGCGGTGTGAAAACCGCTGAAGATGCCAGCAAATACCTTAATTTAGCAGCCGACATTAATGGGCAGCAGTGGGTAAATGCTACTACTTTCAGGTTTGGCGCTAGCGGTTTATTGGCCAGCCTTCTTGATTGTCTAGGTCACCTACAAGAAAATGATGCTGACACTAATAAATCGCATTACTAAAAGTACGCAGCTAATGTACCCAGCGAAAACACAGTGTAAAGCACACTGTTAAAACCGGCTATTAAACGCCCAACAAATAGCACTAATGAAGCAATTATATAACCACTAAAACATGGCTCAACTTTATTTTTACTACTCGGCGATGAATGCCGGCAAATCAACGCACTTACTGCAGTCAGCGTATAACTATGAAGAGCGCGGAATGCGATGCGTACTTTATACCGCGCTAATCGATGACAGATTTCAAGCAGGAAAAGTCGCATCACGACTAGGTATTCATGCTGACGCTGCGCTTTTTGATGACTCAACCAACTTGCTGGAGCAGATTTCCAAGCAAAATAAAGCAAGTAAAGTAGATTGTGTATTAATTGATGAAGCGCAGTTCTTAACCGAACCACAGGTTCAACAGTTAACTGACATTGTCGATAATTTAAATATTCCGGTATTAGCCTACGGTATTCGTACTGACTTTTTAGGTAAAACCTTCTCTGGTAGTGCCGCATTACTTGCTTGGGCTGATAAATTAGTGGAATTAAAAACCATTTGTCATTGCGGAAAAAAAGCAAATTTTGTCGTACGCTTAGATGAAAATGGTCAAGCGGTCACTTCAGGCCAACAAGTGGAGGTTGGCGGTAACGACCGTTACGAATCACTTTGCCGTAAGCACTTTAAACAGTTGGTTTGGCTATAACTTTAATTGTTGTAACACAGTTCAGTTAACACTTAATTCAATTAACATTTAGTTCAAATAAAAACGCGCTAATAAGGATTACGAATGTCAGTTTATGAAAGTCAGCATCCACTAGTTAAACATAAAACTAGTTTACTTCGCGATCACCATATTTCAGTAAAATCATTTCGTGAATTAGCTAATGAAATTGCCATGATTTTAACCGTTGAAGCAACAACTCAGTTAGCGTTAAAAACCACACCAATTACTTGTTGGTCAGGCACTATTTCGGCACCTATTCTTGCGGATAAAAATCCAACCTTAGTGCCGATTCTACGCGCAGGTCTTGGTATGTTAGACGGCGCGTTAAAAGTATTACCTTGTGCCAAAATTAGTGTCGTTGGCCTGCAACGCAATGAAGATACACTTGAACCAGAAAGTTACTATGAAAATATAGTTGGTGACATTGCCGAGCGCACTGCCATTATTATTGATCCTATGCTGGCAACTGGTGGTTCAGCATTAGCGGCAATTGACTTATTAAAAGCTTCGGGCTGTAAACATATTGTCGCGTTATTTTTAGTGGCGGCACCTGAAGGAATTGATGCCCTGCAGTCAGCGCACCCAGATGTCGATTTATATATTGGTGCCATTGATGAAAAGCTTAATGACCAAGGTTATATCCTACCGGGATTAGGTGATGCAGGTGATAAGCTCTTCGGTACGTTAGCTTAAGTGCATTGTATTAAGTGCATTGGCTTAACGGCTTATTGAAACTAACAATATCTAATAATGTAGAGTTTGAGGCGAGCCCCAAACAAAGGGTTTTCGGTTTTATCAGTTAAAAGCATTCGCCAGAAAACCCAATTATGCTAGCAGCTGATTAACGCTGAATCACAATTCAGTTATTGAAAAGTGATGACTGGCGATATTGAAACCATGTCTAAGATAAAAACGATGGGCAGCAAATCGCTGCTCACCCGAGTCTAAATGCAGTTGCTGGCAACCTTGCGCTTTAGCATATTGCTTAAGCCAATCAATAAGCAAGGTGCCAACACCTGTTGAGCGATATTGTTGATTTGTCACTAAATCATCAATATAAATATGCTTGCCCCACGCCAATTTTTCACCAATCACAAAGCCTGCTACCGCCAATATTTCATTAGCTGATTTACTATTACCCTTTTTACATAAGCGAGCTGGTAGCCATGAGATTGTTGTAACTTTATCTGCTCAATAATTGCAGCTTGCGTGTATTGTGGCCGCAGTTGTAATAGCACTTCGGCAACATTTACTAGTTCGGCTTCAGATTTAACGAATTCAACGTCCATATTTCTTTCATGCAAAAACTATTAGCTGGCAATAACGCAAACGCCATTAAGGTATAGCAAATACTTTAGCGTATTTCTCAGACGAATATTCATGGTAAATATCATCTAAATAACTTGCTAACTGTTGTTCAGATAAGTCAACTGGAATGACAACATCATAAACTCTCGAACGAATACCCGTATCCGATTCATTAAATAGCAACCATTCGCCATCTTTTCTTTGTACCGACATTGCCTTACCAAACACATTAAACTTAATAAACACTTTCTTTCCTAATCATTTTTGAGCTAATCAATCACCTGATAAATTTCAGGCAACGATTCAGGTACGTGGTCGCTAAACCTTAAAGCTGATAAGTATTGCTGTGAAGCTTCAATTGCTTGCTGTTTATCTTTAGCATGAACTCTGGCAATAACCTCGCCTTTGTTGACTTTAACTCCAACCGCTAAAATTTGATCAAAACCAACCGTATGATCTATTACCTGATCGCCAGCCGTTCTGCCGCCGCCCATTGCAACAATAGACAAACCAATGTCACGGGTTTGCATAGCAGAAATATAGCCGGCTTCTGGCGCTAAAATATCACCCACAACATTTGCCTTAGTCATTGAGTGCCAAGGTGCTTCCAGTAAATTCGTTGGCCCGCCCATTTGATGGATCATTTCACTAAATTTTTCTGCGGCAGCCCCTGAGTCCAACACTTGATTTATTTGAGTTAATGCTTCTTCGAGGCTAGCAGCAAGCCCAGTATTTATCAGCATACTTTGCGCTAAACGCACGACGATTTTATGTAATCTTGGCTCTCGATATTTACCGGTTAAATAGTCAACGGTTTCAATAATTTCTAACGCGTTACCAGCACTATTGCCAAGTACTTGATTCATATCAGTAATAATCGCCTGCGTCTTCACGCCTGCGCCATTAGCAACGTTAACAATACTTTGGGCTAATGCGGTGGCACTTTCAATATCTTGCATCATAGCGCCATTGCCAACTTTAACGTCCATGGTTAGCGCATCAAGTCCAGAGGCTAATTTTTTCGATAAAATTGACGCTGTAATGAGCGGCAACGATTCAACGGTAGCTGTAATATCACGAATACCATATAAACGTTTATCTGCAGGGGCTAAATCACTCGTTTGAGAAATAATCGCTAAACCCAAACGTTTAACCAATTGCTGGAATTCATTGATTGACGGTTGCGTATTAAATCCTTTAATTGCTTCTAATTTATCAACCGTACCACCGGTATGGCCTAAACCTCGGCCAGCGATCATAGGCACATAAGCGCCATAGCAACTCACAATGGCCGCCAACATAAAGCTTACTTTATCTCCAACCCCACCAGTTGAGTGTTTATCAACAATTGGCGCATCAAGTTCAGGCCAACTAAGTACGCGGCCCGAATGCATCATCGCGGTAGTTAATTCAACAATTTCTTCGGTATCCATACCTTGTAAAAATATCGCCATCGCCATTGAACCCACTTGCGCGTCATTAAATGCACCTGTGGTTACTCCATCGACAAAGTATTGAATTTGCTGTTTATTTAATGACAATCCATTACGTTTTAAGCGAATGATTTCTTGCGGTAATAACATTCCTTTTCCTTTTATAGATTAAATTAGTTCGATGAGATCAAGTCGTTTGGTGTAAAAGCATCGGGCAATAATGCTTGTACTGCCCAAGTTTTCTCACGACCTAAATGATTCATTGCTTTAATTTCAGCTGTTGGTGCCATAAATTCCGCGATAACCTGTCGGCAAGCACCACATGGCGGCGTAAGCTTTTCTTGCTCAGTATAAATAACCAGTGCGGTAAGCTCTCGGCAACCATTGATAACCGCTTGCGCCATACAGTTGCGCTCTGCGCATACGGTCAGGCCATAAGAAGCATTTTCAACATTACAGCCACAATAGTAGCTACCTTGGCTGTCTTGCGCTGCTGCCCCCACCTGAAAACGACTGTAAGGCGCATAAGCCCGTTCAAAACCTGTTTGGGCAAGCTGTTTAAGCTGTTGCCAGTTTGCATTGTTATTTTTATCTATCGTCATCAACTTCACTATCACCGTTGTTAAAGCGCCTCTTACCTTACTGTACTTAAGTGGCGCTTATATATTTTTGTCTAATTGCTTTTGGATAAATTAACTTGTTCATTAACTTTAAGAGTAATTACCTTTACTGCAATTGCTATCCAAAACCATTTACCTGACCAAATAGTCAACTTTATTCATCTTAATTGCTTGATAACTTTATTACTAGCCTAAAAATAAAAAACCGCACTAAAAAGTGCGGTTTTAATAAATTAACTAAAGTTAATCCTAGAACTTATATTCTACACCCATGCGCATTTCCCACAATGATGCAGGTTGTGCAGTAGGCTCTGGACGGAAGAAGTTATCGTAGATATAAGTGTTTGTTGTTGGATCAATAGTCGCTTCAACAACACTTTGCGTATTAAAGTTGTATTGCTCTAACACACCCCACTCGTCATTAAGTAAGTTGCCTACGTTTTCAATAACAAAGAACACTTTACCTTTATGACCTTCAACAAAACCAGGAAGTTCTTGGCTGATTCGTAAATCAACTTTTGTCCACCAACCCACATCTAACTTATTACGAGGGGCAATTTTACCGCGGTATTTGCCTAAACCAACATCGCTGATCCAATCTTGGAATGCAGCTACGTCGAAACCTTCAGCATATTGTACTAACGGATCGTTTTCAGTTGGTACATACATTAACTGACTATCACCAGACCAGTTAGAGTCACCAAATTGACTGTCTGAATCATAGAAAGTATATGAAATACGCTTGCCTTCAGAGCGTGTCGCGAATAACGAGAAGCGAGTTGTATAACCGTCGAAGAAATCAACACCGTAGCTTAAGTTTAATGTAAAGCGATGTGGAATTTCGTAATCAGACGTTGCTACACCTGGGTTATTATTATCAGTACGTGCAAAGTAAGAGAAGTTAGAACCCGCAACAGAACTTGTCATTGGGCTAACATCTGATGAATCAGTGTAAGCATAACCAAATGATGCATCTAAGCCGAAGTCATAACTTTTCGCAACGCTAAATGATAGAACCGTAGAATCACCATCATCACCTTTAACGTTGGTTAACATAAAATCAGAGAAACGACCTGCAACTTTTTGCTCATAGATTGGACGACCATCTGGTGCTGTTTGACCTTCAGCATAATCATACGCGATATTATTAATTAACGCAGAATCTTGTTTCTGTGTGTAGATAATATCAGCATTGAAAATATAATCGCTTTCAGTCACGTAAGTAGCACCTAATGCGTACTTCCATTCTGAAGGTACTTCAAAATCTGGGTCAATCGCGTTTACGTCACCATCACCACCATTTTCAGGGGTATTTGCCACTTGATCGTATAAACCTTGTGGGATGTCATAAATTGGACGGCCTTCACCTGTTAACTCTTTTTCAAATAACGACTCACCAGAACGATCTTGGAACGCTAATTGTACTAGACCATCGTTAGAGTAACTGTTTGAAACCCAAACATTCGGGTTACCACCAGAGAATAAGCCAAAGCCACCACGTACTTCTAATTGATCATTTGCTACCCAGTTAAAACCAAAACGTGGTTGAATTAAATCAATACCATCGAAGTTATTGTTGTTAGCAAAACCGTAACGATCAAAGAACTGGCTGTTGTAACGAGGCTTGTCATCACTAGTGTACCAGTCATAACGTAAACCGTAAGTTAAGGTTAATGCGTATTCATCTAACGTCCACTCATCTTGGATAAATAATGAATTAGTTTGATATTTGAACGTTGCTGCAACATCATCTGGATTATTAGTACCAGCCGAGTTGTTATAGTAAATACGTCCAGGTGTACCTGCTTCAAAATCATCAATGCTATTAAAACGGTATTCACCTTGGGTGTGTTGCATAAATAGGTTGAATACTTCTAAATCTTCGTATTCATAACCAAAAGTAATTTCATGCTCGTCTAAGTAATAAGTACCGGCAAGTTTTAATGATAAATTGTTCCAGTTTAATTCGTTTGATTGACGTGAATCATCTGGACCAATAAATAGCGTTTGACCATTGTGACGAATCTGTACTTCAGCAAAACTTGATGCTGCATCTAACGATTTTTGGCGGTATTTTAAATCAGATTTTTCAACACGAACTTCTGTAGAGAAATTGCTTGTCCAGTCAGAATATAAAGAACCAACATATGACTTCATCTCTGCACCACGCTCATAGAAGTGGCTGTCAAAGGTTAATGCCCAGTCATCTGATTGGTTTAACGAGAAACCATCGTTGTAGTTATACACTAATGCTGCACGGTGATCTTCATTAATGTTCCAGTCTAATTTAACTAATAGTTTTTCATCATCAACGGGCATACTGGCTGGGTTGCCACCAATATCGTAATCATATAAGTCACTAGCAATTTGACGAACGCGGTCAATAGCGGCCTGATCAACACTGTCACCTAAACCAGGGTAAGTAAATAATTGTGCGCCTTCTAACTTTTCATACGCCATGAAAAGGAATAATTCATCTTGAATTAACGGTAGGCCTACGTTGAAACCGTAACGTTCTTCCGTGTAGTCGCCGTTATCGACCTTCTCACCGTCAATCTTGTCACCTTTTAACGAATCAGAGGTGTAATCGTAGAACACACCACCGTGAATTTCGTTAGTACCTGATTTAGTAACAGCATTGATGTTACACGCAGTAAAACCACCATAATTTACGTCAAATGGTGCCAATTCTACAGCTACCTGCTCGATCGCATCATAAGAAAAAGGAATACGCTCAGTTGGGTAACCGTTACTATTTAAACCAAAACGGTCATTCATACGAACGCCATCTAACGTTAACGAGTTAAAACGAGGGTGAGCGCCGCCACATTGGATTGAATCTGAGCTTGTTTCATCGATGTAAATACGTGGATCAACACGAACCACATCTTTAATGTCACGGTTAATAGCAGGTAAGTTTTCTAACTCTTCAATACCAAAATGAGTTGCTGGGCCTGTACCACCAGCATTAGCGCTGATAACACGACCGGTAACTTCAATACGCTCAACTTGATCAATGGCGTTTAAAGTAACATTTAATGGGTACGCTTCACCTACAGTTAGATAAACATCATTAATCACTCGATCTTCTAAAGACTTAGAATCGAATACAATGGTATATGGACCACCAACACGTAAGCCTTTAGTTGAGAAGCTGCCCAATTGGTTAACAGCAATAGTTTTGCTAGTACCAGAAGGAACGTGAGTAATAGTAACCGTTGTATCAGTAACCGGGGCACCGTTTGTATCAACGATTTGACCTTTTACTGCTGAAGTAATGGTGTTTGCCATTACCGGACCAGATAGACCAAGTGCTACTACCACCGCACCAGCTATATGTGAGAGACGATGAGTTTTCATCAGAATTTTCCCTTAACGTTGTTAAATTTATGATCTCGATACATAGTCGAAATACTTATTACAGTTTTATGACCCTGCTATTAAAGCAGAAATAAATGACAAAATCATTACACTTTGTCTACATGGTCAACATTTTTTTCTACTTTTTTGAAACAGTAATTTATTTTCATCTATTAGGCATTGGTTGTGTTTTTTGTATAGTAAATGAATGGCTATGTATCTAACCTAACATCCACTGCAAAACACCAAGGGCTAACACCTTGTTTAATTTAGCTTTTAGTTGACCCACAGGTTAGTTTTTTTCAATTGTAAAACCTGAGCTTAACGGCGCTTGGTTATGATGGAAAATAACCTAATCTTGTGACCAATAGATGAATATTTTTCAACTTATTTATGACAGTATCATTGCAATCGCTAATTAAATAATCTGACTACTTGGTTAGCACTGTTTTATTATTTTTATCTCAGGTACACTTGGTAAAAGTTAAAAAAACAATAACCATAAAAACCGATTAACTCGGCTCAAACCACCTATGAATGACGACAACAAATTATCTAAACAAGGACGAATTCGCGCCCAAAGCGAAGCCAAAATCTTAGAGGCAGCTCAGGAAGAATTTATTCTGCAAGGATACAAAGGTGCAACGGTTCAATCTATTGCTGATCGTGCGAAATTACCCAAAGCCAACATTCTTTATTACTTTAAAAGCAAAGAAAATATCTACCATGCGGTGCTCGAGCGCACACTAGATATGTGGGATAAAGGTATTGGCGATATAAACCCTGAAGATGGCCCGAAAGTGGCGATAGAAAAGTTTATCGCCTCTAAAGTAAAAATGTCGTTCCATCATCCAAGTGCCTCTAAAATTTACGCCATGGAGATTATTCAAGGCGCCCAACACTTAAAAGAATTCGCTCGTACTTATCTTCGCAAATGGGTGCGTGAAAAAGCGGGTTTGTTCCAACACTGGATTGATAACGGTGAAATGGCCGATGTCGACCCATACAACTTAATCTTTCTTATTTGGTCTACTACCCAGCACTATGCCGATTTTGAAACGCAAATTTTAACGGTAATGAATCGCGCAGATTACGAAGAAGAAGATGAAACTCAGGTCACTGCGTTTTTAACCGACTTTATTTTACGTGGTTGTGGACTGAAAAAATGAATACTCGTTTAAAAAAAATGTTGCTTGGGGCTGGCGCCCTACTAACTTCGGTTAATGTTGCTATGGCTAATGACACATTAAAAATTGCGACCTTTAATGTTTCTATGGAAGCATTAAATTATATGGAAAAAGGTGAGCGTGGTACGGTTATCCCCAAGGGCAGCGAACTGCAAACCGCAATTTCACAACAGCACCAGCAAATTAAAAATATTGCTGAAATTATCCAGCGCGTAAACCCTGATATTATATTACTCAATGAGTTTGATCGTTGTGATAGTAACAATATTGCCTTAACGACTTTTATTAATGATTACCTTAATAAAAGCCAGCATGGTCAAACAGCCGTTAGTTACCCATACTTTTATCAAGGCCCAGTTAACACCGGCGTAAAAATGCCAATTGATGTTAATGGTGATGGTGAAATAACGGCGCCACAAGATACCTATGGCTTTGGTTATTTTCCTGGGCATTTTGGTATGGCATTGCTGTCAAAATACCCGATTGATCACAGCCAAATTCGCACCTTTCAAACCTTTAAATGGCAAGATATGCCAGGTGCGCTAAAACCAATAATCCCTGAAACAAATCAAAGCTATTACTCAGAAAAAGTCTGGCAACAATTAAGACTGTCTTCAAAGTCACATTGGGACATTCCTGTGCTCATTGGCGACAAAACCATTCATGTGCTTGCCAGCCACCCTACACCACCTGTATTTGATGGCCCTGAAGATCGTAACGGTAAACGTAATCACGATGAAATTCGCTTTTGGCACGATTATATAACCCCTGAAGTTTCTGATTATATTTACGACGATCAAGGTCTCAAAGGCGGTATGCAGTCAAGCTCACCATTTGTCATTCTGGGTGATTTAAATGCCTCCGTTGTTGACGGTGACGCTAATACTGACGGCATTGCCAGCTTAATTAATCATCCAAAAATCACTGATGCGATGCCAGTAAGTAAAGGGGGCGAATTACATAAACCTGATAACCAAAATGCTAAACATCATACCGCCTATTGGGGCATGCGAGCTGATTATGTGTTGCCATCAAAAACTGGCTGGCAAGTTAAAGACAGCGGTGTATTTTGGCCAACAAAAGAATCAGAGCTCTATCGCTTAATTGATAGCCGTTCAGCCTCTTCAGACCACCGATTAGTGTGGTTAGAACTAATGTTAGATTAATACGAGAAACACATGCGTAAATTACTGTTATCCTTATGTCTTGCCTCAAGTTTTAGCGCAGTTGCTACCCAGCAACCACAAAATATTATTATGGTAGTTGCCGATGGCATGGGCCCAGCTTATACCTCAGGTTATCGCTACTTTAGCGACGATCCTGCAACTGAGGTGATTGAACGTACAATTTTTGATAAATACACCATAGGTTCATCAACGACATACCCTGCCGCTGTTTCAGGTTATGTGACAGATTCCGCTGCTGGTGCTACGGCATTATCTACCGGACACAAATCTTATAATGGTGCAATTGCCGTTGATGTTAATAAACAACCACTAGAAACCGTATTAGAGCGAGCTAAACGCTTAGGTTATAAAACCGGTAGCGTTGTTACCTCACAAGTAAACCATGCGACACCAGCCGCTTATATCAGTCATAATGAGAGCCGAAATAACTACGACGCAATTGCCGACAGTTATCTCGATGAAAAAATTAACGGCCAGTTAAAATACGATGTCTTACTTGGCGGTGGATGGCGTTATTTTATTCGTAAAGATCGAAACCTAGTTAACGAGCTCAAAGGCTTGGGCGCTCAATATATTGATAGTTATGAGCAATTAACAAAATTAACCAATGATTCAGTCGCTGTTGGCTTATTTGCTGATAAAGGCTTACCGTTTGCCATTGATGATAGTAATCGCCACCGTTTATCGATGATGACGGAAACGGCAACAAAGCTACTTGAAAATGATCAGGGTTACTTTTTATTAATTGAAGCGAGCCAAGTTGACTGGGCAGGTCATGGTAATTTAATTGCCGAAGCGATGACAGAAATGGATGATTTAGCCAAAACCATGGAGTATTTAGAAAGCTATGTTGCCAAACATCCGAATACTACCGTGATCTTAACCGCTGATCACAGCACGGGTGGCCTAACCTTAGCGGCAAAAGGTAAGTACATTTGGGATCCAAAAGTACTACGGTTACAACAACATTCTACTGAAACTATTGCTAAACGCGTACTTAAAACGGAACTTAGTACGGCATTTATAAATGAGTTGTTTAACTTTACCCTAACCGAAGAAGAATACGAAAGTATCGTTAACGCCAAAGCAGATGCTAATCAACAATTAGCTAACTACAACGCGCTTACTTCTGAGCAACAAAAAGCAACGCGTAAACCTTATCTTGAGCGTATTGTTGGCAAAGCAATTAGTGGCGTGCTTGATAGCCGCTCTAACACCGGCTGGACTAGCGGTGGCCATACCGCTATTGATGTACCTATTATTGCCTTTGGCCAACATGCTAGCCTATTTAAAGGGAATCAAAACAATATTGATATCGGCAACAAGATCTTTGGCTTACTAGAAAATAAATAGTCGATTAATTTAGCCTATTAAATCAGCCCAATAAAAAAGACATTCCGAAAAATAGCTGACCAAGTATCTGACAAAATATTAATCAGACAATACACTTGCCAGTGCTTCAACCGGATGGCGCGACTGTACTTTAGCAAAGCGTTTAGCCTGACTACGACAAGAAAACCCTGTCACCAATACTTGCTCGTCATCTAACTCATTTAACTGCCCTTGCCAACTCATTTCAAATAAGCTTTTTGAATTATCGTAATTAGTTAATTCATGGCCATAAGTACCCGCCATTCCGCAACAGCCCACCGCTACTTTTTCCAGTGTTAAACCAAATGCAGCAAATATTTCAACCCACTGTGCTTCTGATTTAGGTTGGGCTGTTTTTTCTGTACAGTGCGCAAACAATTTAAATGCTGGCTGTTCAGTTGCACTGGTAACTGGCGTAATTTGCTTGCTAATATTCGTTAACCACTCGTGAGCTAATAGCACCTGAAACTCGCCACGTTGCTCACCAAGTATTTGTCGATATTCATCGCGAAAGCAAAGTGCTAATGAAGCATCTATGCCAACCATTGGAATATTTAGCTGGTGAAGTTCATTAAGAAACTCCGCCATATTCTGCGCAGTTTTGGCGAAACGCTTTAAGAAACCTTTGACATGTTGCGGCTTACCATTCGGCTTAAATGGCAACAAAATAGGCTCAAAGCCCAGTTTTTTCGCCAGTACCATTAACGCTTCAACCGATTTAGCATCATAAAACGAGGTAAATGGATCTTGAACAATAAGCACGGTATTAGCTTTTTCTTCAGCCGACTTTGCTTTTAACTGCGTTAAATTAAATGGCGTGAACGCTTGTTTGGCAATACGTTGTTTTAATGTTGGGTAGCTTAATAACGGCGTATCGACATAACCAATAGTGGCAGCAGAAAATTTTTGATAAAGCGTTGATTTAAGCACGCTGTTAGTCAGCTTAGGCATAGTTGCCATTAATGGTGCCAGTTGTTCAACGTTGGCCACCAAATGATCTTTTAACGGTCTGAAGTATCGGCTGTGATAAAGGTTTATAAACCGAGCGCGAAAATCTGGCACATCGACTTTAATTGGGCACTGGCTAGCACAAGCTTTACACGCCAAACAGCCTTGCATTGCTGCCATCACTTCATGCGAAAAATCTTCGCTTTTATTTGGCTGAAAGACATTGGCGATTTTATCTAACAACTGTTTCACCGACCAACCGTTGATATTTCGCTCTAATGCTAAAATATCAACGCCGTTATTTTCTAGCAGTCGTAGCCATTCGCGCATTAATCCGGCTCGACCTTTTGGAGAGTGACGACGATCGCGGGTAACTTTTGATGACGGGCACATAGGGCTAGCAGTGTCATAGTTAAAACAAAGGCCATTGCCATTACAGCCCAGTGCGGCTTCAAAAGAAGTTTTTACCGGTGTTGATATTTGACGGTCAAAATAACCACGCTTGGTATCATCAACACTGACTAAAGATTCGGCTGATTCAATTGGCGTACAAATTTTGCCAGGGTTCATTTTATTTAATGGATCAAACGCGGTTTTTATTTTTCTTAGCTCGGTAAATAACGCCTCGCCGAAAAACTCTGGGCCATATTCACTGCGATAGCCCTTGCCATGCTCGCCCCACATTAAACCGCCATATTTAGCGGTAAGTGCCACCACTTGATCAGAAATAGTGCGCAGTAGCTTTTCTTGTTCAGGATCGCACATATCTAGCGCTGGCCTAACATGTAAAACCCCAGCATCTACATGGCCAAACATGCCGTAGTGCAAGTTATGGCTATCGAGTAACGCTCTAAATTCTGCAATAAAATCGGCTAAATTTTCAGGTGGTACGGCAGTATCTTCAGCAAATGCTAGTGGTTTTTGACTACCTTCAGTATTGCCCAATAAACCCACCGCTTTTTTACGCATGGCATATAGTCGGCCAATGCTCTGTAAATCATAGGTAATTTGATAACCAATAATGCCTTTATCAGCCTTCATATCACTGGCTAACATAGCTTCTAAATCAGCAATTCTAGTTTCTAACGCCGCAATGTTTTCATCGTTGTATTCCACCATATTTAAGCCATCCATGACTTTATCAGGAACATCGGTGATCAAATCACTGACCGAATGCCAGATAATATCTTGTTTTGCTAAATTTAAGACTTTACTGTCGATGGTTTCTACCGATGTCGCTTTGGCTGCGACTAAATCAGGCGAATGACGCAGCGCTGAATCAAAGCTATCGTATTTAATATTAACCAGAGCTTTTGCTTTGGAAATAGGCGTAAGATTAAGCTTTGCTTCACAAACAACGGCTAACGAGCCTTCTGAGCCGGTAATAATGCGACTTAGATCGAACTGAGTAAGCTCATCATTAAACACATGTTCTAAGTCATAACCGGTTAAAAAGCGATTTAATCGTGGAAATTTCTCTAAGACCAATGCGCGGTTATCAAGGCAGCTTGATAACACTTGCTTGATAATGTTACCTGCCGTTGAACCTTGCTCAGCCATACTTTGTGCTTGTTCAATAGACATTGGGCTAGTATCGAGCAAAGTGCCATCAGCCAAAACAGACGTTAACCCTAGTACATGATCTGAAGTTTTACCGTAAACTAATGAGCCCTGACCTGACGCATCTGTATTGATCATTCCGCCAATCGTGGCACGGTTTGACGTTGATAAATCAGGTGAAAAGAAAAAACCATGTGGCCGTAAATAATCATTAAGTTGATCTTTAACTACGCCCGCTTCAACACGCACCCAATTTTCTTCAACATTAATCTCCAAAATTCGGTTCATAAATTTGGATAAATCAATGACTATACCGGGGGTTAAGCTTTGGCCATTAGTACCTGTACCGCCGCCGCGGGCACTAAATTTAATCTCATCAAACCGAGTTTGGCTGGCAAGCTCAGTAATTAACTGAATATCTTGCTTACTTCGTGGGTGTAACACCAGCTGCGGTAATTGCTGGTAGACACTGTTGTCAGTTGCCACTGCTAAACGCGCACTATACTGGCTATTAATTTCGCCTTTGTATGCGGTTTGCTTTAGCGCATTAATAAAATCTTGATAAAGGGGTTTAATTAATTCAACAGGGTCTAACCTAGGTAACATAAGGGTTTACAGCGATTATTTGGTCAAAGAAAGACAGTATATCACGCAATATTTTTTATGGCAGTGAGCAAATAAAAAAGCCTAAGAAAAATTTTATCTTTCTTAGGCTTATCTGGTTATTACCGTTCTTTTTCTTAAGCGCTAATTTTCTTAAACGCTAATTGTGTTAAACGCTAATACTTGTATAACTTACATGGCTATTTAGCGTTAGCTTGCTCAGCTAAATATAACCAAGTTGGCAATACCGTATCTGGATTAAGTGAAACACTATCAATCCCCTGCTCAACTAACCAAGCAGCAAAGTCAGCGTGATCACTTGGGCCTTGTCCACAAATACCAACATATTTACCACGTGCTTTACATGCTTTAATTGCCATTTCTAACAATGCTTTAATTGCTGGGTTACGCTCATCGAATAAATGAGCAATTAGGCCTGAGTCACGATCTAAGCCAAGGGTTAACTGAGTTAAATCGTTTGAACCAATTGAAAAACCGTCAAAGTGATCTAAGAATTGGTCGGCAAGTAAGGCATTCGATGGTAATTCACACATCATGATCACTTTTAAACCATCTTCGCCACGTTTTAAGCCTTGCTCAGCTAAAATATCAATAACTGCAGAAGCTTCTTCTAATGTCCGAACAAATGGGATCATAATTTCAACGTTAGTTAAACCCATAGTATTGCGAACGCGCTTAATTGCTTCACACTCAAGAGCAAAACAATCACGGAAGTCTTCTGAAATATAACGTGAAGCACCGCGATAACCTATCATTGGGTTTTCTTCTTCCGGCTCGTATTCTTCACCGCCAACTAAGTTAGCATATTCGTTTGATTTAAAATCAGACATACGAACGATAACACGCTCTGGCGCATAAGCGGCAGCTAGCGTTGAAATACCTTCAGTTAACTTAGCAATATAGAACTCAACTGGGCTTTCATAACCGGCAATAATGTCATCAATTTCTGCTTTTAATGACGCTGATTGCGCATCGTAATTTAATAGTGCTTTCGGGTGAATGCCGATCATTTTGTTAATGATAAACTCTAAACGCGCTAAGCCGATACCTGCATGTGGCAAACGAGCAAACGAAAACGCACGATCTGGATTACCAACGTTCATCATTATTTTTAACGGCACTTCCGGCATTTTATCGATTTCAGAGGTTTTAACCGTGTAATCAATTTTACCTTGGTATATAAAGCCAGTATCACCTTCGGCACAAGAAACCGTTACTTCATCGCCAGCTTTAATTAATGAGGTAGCATTACCACAACCAACTACCGCAGGAATACCCATTTCGCGAGCAATAATTGCTGCGTGACAAGTGCGGCCACCACGGTTAGTCACAATTGCTGAAGCCTTCTTCATGATCGGCTCCCAGTCAGGATCCGTCATATCAGTGACTAAAACATCGCCCGGCTGAATTTTATCCATTTCATCAAGTGACGATAAAACTTTAGCGCTACCGCTACCAATTTTGTGACCAATGGCGCGACCTTCACAAACAATCGCAGCGCTGCCTTGTAATTGGAACTGTTCCATTACATTGCCACTTTCGCGACTACGTACCGTTTCTGGACGTGCTTGAACGATATATAATTTGCCGTCTAAACCATCTTTTGCCCACTCAATATCCATTGGACGTTGGTAGTGCTGCTCAATGATCACCGCTTGCTTTGCCAACTCCATGACTTCTTCATCAGTCAATGAAAATTGGTTAGACTGCGCTTGGTCAATATCAACAATTTCAACTTGCTTGCCGTGTTCTTGCGTATCGGCATACACCATTTTAATTGCTTTACTACCAATGGTACGGCGAACAACTGCAGGGTTACCTTTGGCTAACGTTGGTTTATGTACATAGAATTCATCTGGGTTGACTGCGCCTTGTACCACCATTTCACCTAAGCCGTAACTTGAGGTGATAAACACTACATCTTCAAAGCCTGATTCAGTATCAATTGAGAACATGACACCACTTGATGCGATATCACTGCGCACCATGCGCTGAATACCAGCAGATAGCGCTACACCACGATGGTCGTAGCCTTGGTGAACACGATAAGAAATAGCACGGTCATTAAATAGCGAAGCAAATACATGCTTAATAGCAACTAATACTGCGTCAAATCCTTTAACATTAAGAAACGTTTCTTGCTGACCAGCAAATGATGCATCTGGCATATCTTCTGCGGTTGCAGATGAACGAACAGCAAATGAAGCATCTTCGGTAAATTCACCAGCTAGTTTGGCATAGGCTTGCTCAATATCTTGCTGCATTTGCGGAAGGAATGGTGTATCGATAACCCACTGTCTGATGGTAGCACCACATTCTGCTAGCGCATTCACATCATCAACATCTAAGTTATCAAGTAATTGATGAATTTTGTCGTTGAGTCCACTTTGTTCGAGAAATTCGTTAAAGGCAAAAGATGTGGTAGCAAAACCACCAGGCACTTGCACACCCATATTAGATAGGTTTGCAATCATTTCACCTAATGATGCATTTTTACCACCTACGCGGTCTACATCATTCATTCCCAAATCTTCATACCAAAGTACGTTTTCTTGCACGACATATTCTCCAAGAGCGTTTATGAAAGTATCACTTTTTTGAAAGTATCATTTCTAAAAGTATATAGTTAAGTAACTTTACACCTTTATACTTAAGGGCTCGTTATAAACCACTTAAGTCTAAAGCTACTTGAATATAAACCTTGGTCATACCCGAGAATATCGATTACGTTACATTTAGCTAAACAAGTGAACCAAATGCAACTAACGCTTGGTATTTCAAACGCGGACATTCTACACTGTCGCTAAAAATTTCCAAAACTGTTTTTAAAAGTTTTCAAAAGAGAGATCAAAATGCGCCCTGCTTTTTATATTTCCGACGGTACTGCCATTACTTCTGAAGTATTCGGTCACGCCTTATTATCGTTATTTCCAGTTGAATTTGAGCACCACACCATTAGTTTTGTTGAAACCATAGAAAAAGCTAACGAAGCTAAAGCAAAAATTAATGCAGCAAGTAAACGTACGGGCCAGAAGGCACTGGTTTTTCATACCTTTGTTAACCCAGAAATAAGAACCATTATCGACAGTTGTGATGGTGTTATTTATAACTTTTTAGAGCACTTTGTTGCACCTCTTGAAAAGGAATTAGATATTCCAGCAAAACCTAAAGCGCACAGAACCCACAGCATTCATGAAAATAGTTATGATTATCGAATTGACGCGGTTAATTACGCCTTAGCCAATGATGATGGTTCAAATATCAGCAACTACAGTGAAGCAGATATCATCTTAGTCGGCGTCTCGCGCTCAGGGAAAACTCCTACTTCGCTTTATTTAGCGTTGCAATATGGCGTAAAAGCGGCAAATTACCCATTTACCGATGATGATATGGATGAGTTAAAGCTGCCGGAATTTTTAAAGCCGTATAAGAAAAAAATCTATGGTTTAACCATTGATGCTGAGCGTTTAATGGATATTCGTGATAACCGCATGGCTAACAGTCGATATTCGTCAGCGCGCCAGTGTCGCATGGAATTACGAGAAGTAGAGAAACTCTATAAAAAAGAAAAAATACCGTTTACTAATACCACCAAATTTTCAGTTGAAGAAATTACCGCCAAAATTCTCGCTGAAAAAGGTCTACAGCGATATAAATATTAAGCTTTGCTAGAAAACCGGTTCACTTAAGCAAGGATTTTCGTTATGTTAGGCGCAATAAATTGATGCCGCTAATGCGGCATGCATAAATCGAATTAATTACCTATTAATGACTATTAAAACTGACGAAATTAGAACGACGCTAATTGAACATTTAGCGTCACCTGCTGAGCTTGCCCAGCAAATTCCTCTTGATGAACAAACGGCACAATTTATTTTAGATAGCCGCCAAGCCATTGAAGCAATTATTAACCAACAGGATGATCGTCTTGTAGTGGTAATTGGTCCTTGCTCTATTCATGACACCGAAGCAGCACTTGACTACGCCCGTCAACTAAAAGCGCTACAAGAAAAATACCGCAATGAACTTTATATTGTTATGCGAGTTTATTTTGAAAAGCCACGCACTACTGTTGGTTGGAAAGGCCTTATTAGCGATCCCGATCTGGATAAAACTTTCCATGTCGCCAAAGGACTAAATTTAGCCAGAACATTGTTATTAGAAATTAACCAGTTAGGTCTTGCCTGCGGTACCGAGTTTCTCGATATGGTCACCGGCCAATATATTTCTGATTTGATCAGCTGGGGCGCTATTGGTGCCCGCACTACAGAAAGTCAGGTTCATCGAGAACTAGCCTCGGCTCTTTCCTGCCCTGTTGGCTTTAAAAATGGCACCGATGGCAATGTTAAAATTGCTGTGGATGCAATTAAGGCCTCAAGCGTACCGCACGTGCTTTATTCTCCAGATAAAAATGGCCAAATGTGTATCTACCAAACCCATGGTAATCCTCATGCCCATGTTATTTTGCGCGGTGGTAAAGCGCCGAACTATCAAGCACAACATGTACAGCAAGCCTTTGATACTCTGCAAGAAGCGAACATTGACCGACCTCTTATGATAGATTGTAGCCATGGCAATAGTAATAAAGATCATAACAGGCAAGCACTTGTTGCCGATGATATTGCTAAGCAAATTGAAAGCGGTACCAAAGCCATATTTGGCGTAATGATTGAAAGCTTTTTGGTGGCAGGAAAACAAGAGGTGACTAACGGTAAAGCTGATACTTATGGACAAAGCATTACTGATGCTTGTGTTGATTTAAGCACTAGCGAAGTGATGCTAGCAAAGCTTGCCGAGGCCATAAACCACAGAAGAAATATCCGCAAATAAAAATTAAAAAAGATAATAGAAAAGGCTGCAAATGCAGCCTTTTTAATACTTAAAATTCATAAAATTACGCACTAAAGCTTTTAACTGTGTGCTAATAATTGTCGAATTAAGCCATCGCTGGCATCTTCCACTAAATCTAAAACAAATTTAAAGCCACCGGCTCCGCCATAGTATGGATCTGGCACTTCTGATTCATCGAAATTTTCAGCGTAATCTAAAAACAATTTCACTTTATCTAAATGCTGAGCAGGTGCAATAGCGGTTAAGTCTTTGAGATTTTGATGATCCATCGCAAGTACTAAATCAAACTGTTCAAAGTCTTTAGTAACAACTTTTCGTGCTCTAATTCCATCAAAGCGATACCCTCGATCAAACCCTGCTTTTTGCGCACGATGATCAGGCTTTTCTTTACTGTGAGCCCCTATGGTACCCGCTGAATCAATAGTTAAGCTAAGCCCAGCTTGCTTGGCTTTCTCCTTAAAAACCGCTTCAGCTGTCGGCGAACGGCAAATATTGCCCATACACACGAACAAAATGCTGTTTATTTCCTTATTATTCATAGAGGTACCAAGTAATTTTATAGTTAGCGTAAATTTAAAATTGCATATTTCCCATATAACAAAATCAATAAGTTACCCTTTATTGTTTTGTCAAAAATTATGCAGCTACTGTATTCGTTTGTTTAACAAATGTTAATAAGTTTTTAACAATAAAAAAAGCCCTAAAAAGGGCTTATTTTTATCAGGTTTTATTGAACGTTATTGCTTGCTTGAAATTAATGCTTGTTTGAATCAATAACAGTTCTATCAATATAATGGTCCTACCAATGCCACCATAAAGGACAATATGCTTGAACATCATTCACTTTAAAGAAGCGGCATTCGCGCTAAGAGCATTAAAATTTAAAAACTTTACCACCTTTCATTACGAAATCGACATCTAAAAGCTCTTCAATATTAGTTAATGGGCTTGCATCGGTTGCAATAATATCGGCATATTTACCAACCTCTAACGTACCTAAGCTATCACTCATGCCAATTAAGTCAGCAGCATTAACGGTTGCCGATTTTAAAATATCTGAGGTCGTCATACCTGCTTGGTGCATAAGTACCGCTTCTCTGGCATTAATGCCGTGATTGGAGACACCACTATCGGTACCAAACGCAATTTTTACACCGGCTTTATATGAGCGAGTAAAGTGTTCCATCATGTCGCCGCCAACACGGATCGCTTTTTCTTTTACTGGTGCAGGCATACGTTCCGAGGCTTTTGCCATAGTAACTACGGTATCACCAGCAAGTAAAGTTGGCACTAAGTAAGCACCGGTCTTTTTAAATAACTTAATACTTTCTTTGTCTGCATAACTACCGTGCTCGATACTATCGACACCGGCGCGAAGTGCCGCATTAATACCTTCAGCGGCATGCGCATGGCTAGTGACCTTACGTCCTAATGAGTGTGCGGTTTTAACGATTTCTTGTAACTCGTCATCTTCCATTTGCTGACCAGTACCAGTATTTGTATTAGACAAAACGCCGCCAGTTGAAGCAATTTTAATCATATCGGCGCCATATTTAATCGCATAGCGGGTGATTTTTCGACAATCATAAGGGCCGTCACAAACCGTAGGCGCGGTTTTTAAGGCAAGCAGATCAGGCGCCATACCATCGACATCTAAATGACCGCCAGTAACCGACACACCAGCGGCAGCAATGATACGCGGTCCATCGATCCAGCCTTTTTCAATACCATCGCGCAGTGCATACATTTGTTCACTTTCACTTAATAAATCACGAACGGTGGTAAAGCCCGCCATTAAGGTTTTATTGGCATAGTGAACGCTGTGCATAGCAACATCTGCATCGGATAACTTTAGTTTTTCCGCAGCACGATCTGAGCCGTATTCGAATTGTAAATGCACATGCATATCCATCATGCCGGGCATAACAAAACTTGAAGATAAATCAATCAGCTCTGCGTCATCACCATAGTCTTTTGCAGCAACAAAACCTTTTTCAACTTGCTTAATTTTGCCATTTTCAATAACTAGGGTGTGTTTTTTTAATGGCTTTTCACCCGGAACGGCAAGTAATTCCCCGGCATGAATAACTTTAATATCCGCCAAGGCACTGGTGGAAAAGCTAGCAGCTAATGCTACTGCCAAGACTGAAAGCGGTTTATAGATTTTCTTCATGTTGTTCCCTTATTGTTTTTATCTTAATTATCAATCTACATTAACAGCAAATGCTCAGATGACAATCACCAATAATCGCAAAAATTAAGCAACTGAACAGATAACTGGCTATTTTTGTTGAAAATAAAATCTTGTACCCGTACTTCAGATTTTTTATCAGCCAACTTTTGATGTATTAACAACCAACTTGTTGTTAATTTATTCTTTTTGCTAAAAATAACGCAGGTAATTAAAAATTTATTTAAAAGCGTTTAAGCACTAGCAACAAGCAATTTGAGAAATAAAAAGCGATATGGACAGAGATAGAGAGAAAAGAAAAGAAAATAAAAAGGATTAAAAACTAAAAAACACAGGAATAACCAAAAGGGAAAATCACATATACGATGGAAATTTGAGTTAGCAGCTCGCTACTGCTAACTCAACTAATATTAGTGGTGATGACCACCTACGCCATGGGCATGGCCATGAGCGATTTCTTCTTCAGATGCTTCACGCACATCAACCACTTCCAAATCAAAGGTTAATGTTTTACCCGCTAACGGCGGATTTAAATCACAAGTCACCATAAAACGGCCTACTTTTAATACCGTTACTTGACGTTGACCTTGCTCAGTTTGAACAACAGCCACCATACCTGGCTTCCAAGTTGCAGCACCGTGTAAGTGTTTTGTTGGGATACGTTGAATAGCATCTTCTTGACGCTCGCCGTAAGCATCTTTTGGCTCAAGCGTTACGGTAAATTTATCACCAGCCGCTTTATCAGCTAATGCATTTTCAACACCTGTGATCATGTTGTTATGGCCGTGTAAATAAGCCATTGGATCGCCACCGCTTGATGTTTCAATTTGTTCACCTTGTTCATCTTTAATTGTGTAATGAAATTGAACAACTGTATCTTTGGTAATTTGCATAATCGTTTCTTAACTTTTATTTAAATAGGTTGGTTTTCAATGGCGGCAAGTTTAGCAAACTTTTACTAAATATTACGCTAAATTATTTATCTTGCGCGCAACTATTTTCATCCCCTGCTTTTTACACTTTTTATGCCATTCTCTTACAAGTGCGTTATTACGCCCAAACCAGCAAAATGATCACGCTAGCAACAATTAATGCCATTCCAATTAATTCAGCCAATGAGATTTTTTCTTTAAAGATTCGATAAGTCAGCACAAGCGTAAAAAAGAACTCTATTTGCCCTAATGCTTTAACATAAGCGGCAGTTTGATAACTAGCAGCGGTAAACCAACCAATTGACCCTAAAACACTGGTAACGCCAACAAATAACGATAATCGCCAATAACTAAACATCCCGCTAATTTGCTTAGGATTAGTGACTAAAAGATAAGCTAATGCCAGTAGCGATTGAGCGGTCACTAAAAACACTAAGGTGATGGCAGCGCTCACCATTAAATGGGTGTTCAGGGCTAAACTCGATTCTCTGATCAATAACGTGGTGATCGCTAAGCCTAAACCAGACGCTAAACCGTAACCGGCACCAGGATTACCAATAAAGTCCGCCAGTCTAAATTTAACTTTTGACAGCAACAACACCCCAAGCACACCAATAATTACCGATAGCCAACCTAAAAAGCTTAAACTGGCTGAAAAGACCATAGCGCCAATAATTGCCACTTGAATGGCTTCGGTTTTAGCAAGACTAGTAGCAACGGCAAAGTTACGATAATTAAAGGCTGCCACTAAACAGGCGGTGCCAATTAACTGCGAAACACTAGCGATGCTGGCATACTGTAAAAATTCGGCGTTAAGTGTGGGAAAATCCACCTGATAGATGGTTATCATCCAGTACAGATAACCCCAAGCAAATGGCAAGGCAAAAATATACCTAACGCCGGCGGTTGCCATTGCCGAAAGTTTTTCACCCAGTTGCTTTTGCCCTGCGGTTCGCACAGATTGCATGAACGCGGCCAGCAAAGTAAACGCTATCCAAGTGTCCATTGTATTAATTCTTCCTTGTTATTTTCTGGTTTCGCCTGATTTATAGGCTGTTCAACTGGGCTGATAAGCAAATTGTGGTGATAATTTACTGATACCTAAGCCACTGATTTTATCTACTTTAATTTGCGTAGCAATACGCTCTTTTAATGTATCTATATGACTGATCACACCAATCATTTTTCCTGAAGCATTTAAGCTATCGAGGGCATCAAGTGCAACTTCTAAGGTATCGTTATCTAAAGTACCGAAACCTTCATCTAAAAATAATGAGTCAATTTGCGTTTTTGTGCTGACCAAATCACTTAACGCCAAGGCCAGCGCTAATGAGACTAAAAAGCTTTCACCACCGGATAACGTTTTGGTGTCGCGCGCGGCATCGGCTTGCCAAGTATCAATGACTTCCAATGATAATGACTCACCCTGTTGGCGCTGCAGCTGATAACGACCATGTAACCGCATGAGCTGTTGATTAGCTAAATGTACTAAATACTCTAGGGTAAGGCTTTGGGCGAAGCGTCTAAACTTAGCGCCATCAGCCGAGCCAATTAAGCCATTTAAATGGCTTATATCATCAAGCACAGCTTGTTTTTCGGCGATGGTTTCAATTAATTGCTGCTGAGATTGGCGCTGCTGAGCATCTTTTTTAAGCTCAAAGTTCACTTCAGATAGGCCGTTTTGCTGCGCTTGCAACTGCAATTTTTGCTGGGCCAATTGAGCTTTTAACTCTGCTAAAACCTGTTCAAGTTTTTCTGCGGGTTCATTTACCAATGCACTGAGTTCAAATGCTGACGGCAATTGCTCGCCAAGCTTAGTCGGCTCATTTAACTTAGTCGGCTCATTAAACCAAGCAGGATCGTTTGCCATAGTTAAATCACTTTGCTCAGCTTGCACAGAAAGACGTTGTAACTTAGTTTGATATTCTTTAATTAGTGCTTGGTTATTGGCTAGCGCTTGCGAAAGTTGTTCTACAAGCTGTGTCCAGGCATTAAACTCATCTGGTGCAATTCGCGCCGCTAAAAAGTCTTCTTCATTAGCAAATGGACTTTCTTGCATAGCTTGCTGCCAATTTTCGAGCGCCGTATCGAGCTTTTGCTGCAACACCGCTAATTGCTCTTGGACACTTTGCTGCTGCCCTATTAATAGCGCATGTTGTGATTTAGCCTCACTAAGCTTAGTTTTATCGTCCTGAATTTGCTGCTCTATGGCCTGCTTTTGTTGTTGAACTTCAACCCTTGCCTGCTGAGCGGTTTGGCCATTTAACCATTGGCTTAGCTGTTTAGCCAATGCCGATAGCTGGGTTGTAACTTGTTGATTTTGGGTTTGCAGCTGAGTTAACTGATATTCAAAAGCCTTTAATTGCTCTTGCTTGACCGCTAAGTCACTAGTCAACGCTTGGATCGTTTGCTTTAACTGCTCGCTTGCTTCAGTTGTTGTATGAAAATGCGCTAAGTCTTGTTGCAACTGCTCAGCCCACTGAGCAAAGTTATCAACGCTCGGTAATGATAACGAACTATCAGGTCTCGCTTGCTCAGTACCATTGTTCTCACCTGATCTTTGTTCAGCGCGATTTTGCAAAGAACCGCTATATAACAGCTGCTCAATTTCATCAATTATCGCCGTCCAAAGCTCATTAGCACGTATGGTTAGCTGTTGTTGCTGCTGCGAGTTGTTATTTAACTGCTGGTCAATTTGTTCAACACGCTGCTTGGTGATCGCTTGCTGCTGACTAATTTGCGCCAGCTGCTCTGAACATTGAGCCAATGCTTGCTGACTCGATTGTTGTTGACTAGTTAACTGACTTAGTTGGCTAATAGCTTGTTGAAAATTTGCCAGCAACTGTTCATTGCCAGTAATCAACTGCGCCAACTCCGCACTTTGACCAATAGTTAGGTTAAATGGCTCGGATGTTATTGGCGTAGCGGTTAATGTCGTTTGCGTTGGTTCGAGCGTAGTTGCAATAGTCTGCCACTCTTGCTCAATCTGGTTTTGCTCAGTTTGTAGTTGCTCGGCTTCTTGTTGCAGATTAACTAATAACTCAGATAAATGCTTTTGTTGCTGGTTCAGCTCTATGCCCTGCTGCTTAAGCTGTTCAACCAATAGCGTTTGCTGATTTAACTCCACTTGCTCTTGTGAACTATCGACTTGTTGATATTGCTCAATTGCCGGATGTTCAACAGATCCACATAGTGGACATGGCGTATCAGGCTGCAATTTAGCGCGAAAATCCGCCAACTGCATAATGGTTTTTTGTTGCTCAACAATGGTCGTTAGGTGTTTTAAGGTATTTTGCGCCTGAGTATATTGTTGACGACGCTCAATAAGTTGCTGTTCAAACGTTTGATATTTGCTTTGGCTGTCAGCAATTTGTGCACATTTTTTCTGATAGTTACCCGATAGCTGCTGATAGCTTTGTCCTAAATGGCGCAACTGAGCGAGTTGCTGCAGCCGATGCTGTGCAGCCTGATAAGCTTGTTGTAACTGATTGTTGTCAGTAAAATTCAGCTGCAGAAATATTGCATTAATTTGCTCATCTACTGCCGCTTGAGCATTAACAACTTCAACTTTTTCTTGTTCGATACGAGCTCGTTGCTCATTATCATTTCCACCAGTAGCAAGTAACTGTTGTTGCTCATCTTTTAATGCCAAGCATTGAGGTTCTAGCGCAGTCAGTTCAGTGGTAATGCTCTGCCATTGACTAAATTGGGCTTGCCAGCGCGGCAATTTACTATCAATTGTTTTTAAATAGTGATGTTGAGCTAAGTAGTCTTGCTGTTTAGCAAGCTGTTGTTGCTGGGCGGCCAGTTGTTGTTGAACCACCGCGATTAATTGCTGTTGCTGTTGATAATTGCTGTTAATAGCTGAAATTTGACTATTAAGCTCAGCCTGTAACTTTTGCTGATCAAGGTGTTCTTTTTCCATCGGTAACACTTGTTCAATCAAGTGTTGTTCACGCGTAGTCAGTTCAGCCAATTTTTGTTGCTGCTGAAGTGCATTGGCTGTTAACTGATTTTCCAACGTGCTAAGCGCTTGTGAACTAGCCTGTATTTGCTGATCAAACTGCTCAATTTTTTGGCTAACACCAGTAAATTGTTGCTTTGTATCCGATTTAATTTGATAGGCAGTTTCCATTTTTTGAGCGGGCTTTGCTCGCTCTAACGCTGCTATTTTTTCAGCTTCATTAGCCTGCTGCGTTTTTAATGTCTGATGCTCAGCATCAAGCTTTTCCAATTGCTGTTTAACGTCGCTAAGTTGACTTAATTGTATTGATTGTTGCTCAAGTCGCTCTAGCAAGGTTTGCTGATCGTTAACTTCTGCCTGTAAGCGTTTAGCCTGTTGGTTAAACTCACTAATTTGCTGCTCATCAAGCAGCTTCATGCCTTTTTGTTCAGCTTGCAACAGCGCTAATTGCTCATTAGTTTCTTTATACTGCTGGTAAACATAACGCGAAATTTCACCGTAAATTTCTGTGCCGGTAAGCTCTTCCAGCAACTCTGCACGATCATTTGCCGAGGCATTTAAAAACGCGGCAAACTGCCCTTGTGAAAGCATCATAGACTTGGTGAAACGAGCAAAATCTAAACCGGTGATCGCGGCAATTTCCGCTTTAACCTGTTGCAGCTTTTCTGCCAAAATTTCACCATCAAGGGTGGATAACTCAGCCTTTGCTGCCTGTAACTTACCGTCTAATTGATTTTTTGCTCGACGTTGACTCCAAAACGCGCGATAGCCTTTACCCTTAACTTCAAATTCTACTTCAGCTAAGCAACTCGCGGTATCTCGCGTCATTATTTGATTGCTTTCAGCAGACACTTTTAGCCTAGGCGTTTCATGATACAGCGCTAAACAAATTGCATCTAAAATAGTGGTTTTACCGGCGCCAGTCGGGCCGGTTATGGCAAACAAGCCACTACCATCAAACGGTGGCTGGCTAAAATCAATGTGCCAATGGCCTTTTAGTGAATTTAGGTTTTCAAAGCGTAACGATAAAATTCTCATGACGCACTACCTTGACCAGCGCCCTGATGTTTGATTTGCTCGACCATTTGGCCAAATAGTTCGGTTAAGCGCTGCTTTTTATTTTGATTGCCCTGATGACCTTCAACTTCAACTTGATCTTCAGCTTGAATGTCGGTGAACTCTGGGTATTCCTGCGCTAAACGGGCAGCAAATACATCATCAATCGAGAGTTCATCTAACGTTACCGAGCGCTGACTTTCTAACATTTGCTGGCGCTGCTGCTTGCTGCGGCGGATCAGTAAGACCTCAATCGGTTTATTTTCAATAAGTTGCTCAACACGGCTTGAAATATCAGGCAAATAACCTTGGGCGGTAATTTCTATATCTAGCCATAGCGTTAATCCGTTCTGCTGCTCACTTTTTTGATGTTGCTTGGCTAATACGTCAAGTTCCTCGGCGAGTTGCTCAACATCAGTTTTCAGCATCGCCATAGGTTGAAAGCGCGGAATAGTTATGACTGAAACATCGACTATTACGCCATCGCTATCGGATTGGTTTATTTCAACTAAATTAACGGTTTTATCATAACCTGCTTCATCA
The DNA here is from genome assembly GCF_053470325.1 of Colwellia sp. MEBiC06753. NCBI lineage: Bacteria > Pseudomonadati > Pseudomonadota > Gammaproteobacteria > Alteromonadales > Colwelliaceae > Colwellia > Colwellia sp. MEBiC06753. The sequence goes on from NZ_JBQMTM010000023.1 coordinate 56,624, forward strand.
AAACTTAGCGGAATGGGGGAACCGCAATAGCGAATAACCTCGCTACCCGCGACTTTTTGCGGACGATGAATATGGCCAAGGGCAATATAATCAGCTGGCGGAAAGGCACTTGCTGGAAACGCATCTAAGGTACCAATATAAATATCGCGCACTGAATCGGTAGTTTTACTGCCGACCGTGGTTAAATGGCCAGTCATAATCACAGGTAACTGATATTTTTGAGCCTGTTCAAATAAGCCCTGGTAATGATCGCTGATAGCTTGTTGTAAATTTTTTTGCTTTTGATCGGCACTTTGTCCGGCCTGACTTTTAATTAAATCTCTTGGCCGCAAAAATGGAATCGCGCAAACAACGATTTGCTCTGTTTTTGCTTTGTTAGAAAGTGTGATCAGCTGTTCACTGACATTACTGGTCTCTGTTTCTGGACTCTTACTTGCGGCACTTGGGCTTTCGGCAACCGTTATGACATGGGTATTTAGTTGCGATAACAGCACTTTTGCTTCGTTTAACATAGCAACCGAATCATGATTGCCTGCCAACACTACAAGTTGGCAATTAAGCTGGGAAAGTGCAGTGATAAAGTCAAAGTATAACTCTCGAGCATAACTAGGCGGCGTACTGGTATCGAAAATATCTCCGGCAACAATCACCGCATCAATATTTAGTGTTTCAACTTGCGATAATAACCACTGAAAAAAGGCTTTGTGTTCATTAGCTCGGCTTTTGCCGTAAAAATATTGACCTAAATGCCAATCAGAGGTGTGAAGTATTTTCATTAACCGCAAAAAATTATTGTTCTTAATTAAGGCAATTTTACCTGAACAAGCAAATATAGATAGTCTAACTTTGGCGGGTTCACCGCTTAACCAACGAAATGATATTTAACACTATTTTTCAATCTTAATTTGACTAAATATTCCCCTACTTCTATTGTTAATTTAATTATTTACATCGAGTTAACACAATATCAACCTATGTTTTTTTGATAGCTTTTCGATAGGTAATAGGCTCGAAATAATTAAAGCAACTAACTTGGTACACCGAACACGCACTAATGATTGTTAAACTGCTTTCATTTTTAACTGCATTCTCTTGCTGAGATTTAGCCAAAAGGATTGTGTAAATTAGCATGCTCGATATAAATTTTTTTGCTGTGATTGCCGCTGCGGTCTCTAGCTTTTTAGTTGGCGGCCTTTGGTATTCACCATTACTGTTTGGCAAAAAATGGATGGTTGAATCTGGATTTGATGAAACGAAGGCTGGACCAAGCTTAAAAGTGTTTGGCTTATCGTTCTTGTATGCGCTATTTGCCGCTTTGATTTTTTCCTTGTTACTGGGTCCTAATCCTACAATGGCAAAAGCAATAGAATTCGCCACGCTTGTTAGTATCGGTTTGATCGTTACCAGCTTTGGCATTAACTACCAATTTTCCAATAAATCGGCGATGTTGCTCTTGATAGACGGCGGCTATCACACCGCACAATTCTTACTTTACGGCGTGATATTGGCCACTTGGCAATAATTATTTAAGCTGGGCTATATGCCTTAACCTGTTTCAAAATTATGCCCAATTAGGTAGGTTATGCCTTATTAGGTAAGAGTATAACTTTACCGTCACTTTTATTAGTGGCGTAATGATCTAGCGCAGGATAGAAATCATCGAAATTGGTTGTTTGATAAATGTCTGTTTTAAATATGCCCTGAGCAAACAGCTTTTGAACTTTTTGGCTAAGTTTATAAACCTGCCAAGGATTAGCTTTACCGATATAAGTCGCCAACCAAAAACCTTCGATACGAATATCTCTAAAAATAACATCAGCAACACTAAATAAACCACCAAGCGGATCATGAGTTTCTGTTAATCGGCCATAAATAATCGCGGTTGAGCCGTTTGGCATTTCGCGTAATGTTCGTGGAGTATCATCACAAGCTACAGCATCTAATAACACGGTAGCGCCAAACTGCTTGCAATATTGTTTCAGCGAAACAGAGTAATCTTCTGCAGTAGTCACTAACACTTTGTCAGCCCCTAACGCTTCTAACGCCGCGACATTATTGGCAGATCTGACAGTTGCTATGGATTTAAGCCCCATTTGTTTGGCATATCGAATAGCGCCTTTACCCACTTGACTAGCGGCGGCGTTAATCACTAATGCTTTGGCGTTTAATTTAATGGCACGGTCCACTAAACAAACGCTGGTACATGGGTTAACAATAATGGTTGCTGCTTGGTCATCACTGATGTCTTTACGCACAGGTAAACAAAAATTTGCTTTAGTAATAGCGTATTGTGCCCAAACGCCATCTATGCCTGGTTGTGCAGAAATTGCCACACGTTTACCCTCGAGCCACTTACCGTAAAGCCCTGCATTGGCTTTGACGACAATACCACAACCTTCAAAACCGACATAAGCGCCATCTTGTGGTGGTAATCCATATTTACCTAATAGATACACTAAATCTGAAGGATTTACAGGCGCAGCTAACATCTTGACCAGTACCTGTCCCGGTTTCAATGCTGGAATTGGCTTTTCGGTTAATACTATGCGCTTCGACGATGGCGCTTCTTTAACGTCAATTAAATTTAACGAAAAACCTTTATTCATTGCAGGAACGGACAACTTACTCATACTAGGTTCACTATTATTTTTATCATTATTAATTTAGCGTTAGGCTCATCTTACCAGTGGTAAGATTTAAAAGTCATCTAACAATTTAGATAGTGACAAAGCCATTGTTTGTTAAATGTTTTTGTTAAATGATCGCTAGTAAAATCGCTGACGATATATTTTTAATGGATCATCATCCGCTGGCAGCGACTTTTGAAATGCAGGGCGCTCACTTAAACGTTGATAATAAGCCTGAACATTTGGAAACTGTTTCATATCAACAAAGTATTGGGCAACATGTATCGGATAGCCAACGCCAATATCCACTGCGCTAAAGCCGCTGGTTAATAAATAAGGCTGATCCGCTAGATGGTTTTCAATCACTTCAATAGCTTTTTCTAAGCGGCGCGATTCAAGTTTCCAGACCGTTGGCGAACGTAAGCTTTCATCATTAATCACAATTGCCTGTTGGGTTAATGAAGCGCAATGTACGGTGATGGTTTCGGCATAATGCAGCCATTGAAGCCATTGCGGGCGTTCGCTATGTTCAAGCCCTCGCCAAAGGCTAGCATTATCATAACGTTCACATAAATATTCGGCGATAGCACCACTTTCAAATAAGGTAAGCTCACCATCAATCAGACATGGCACACGGCCAAGTGGACTGTTTTCCAAATAATTTGGATCTCTAAGTGCTGGCCCAAATGAATGCACTTCAACTTGAACAGGTAAGCCAAGTTCGTGAATAAGCCAAAGTGAGCGCATTGAGCGTGATTCGTGACAGTGATGGAGAATAAGCGACATATCAACCGTAAGATAAACAACTTAAATTGAAGTTATCTTAACTAACCGTATTTAAAAGTAAACCCGTTATATTTCAATCTCAATTTCACAAGCAAATGGGACAAATAAAGCGTATATTTATTTGATAAATTAGGAGCTTAACTTATGCAATTTAAAACCATTCAATCAAATAAAACTAAGTCGATAGCGTTAGTTGCCCACGACAATATGAAAGCAAGTCTGATCAAATGGTGTCAGCTATATCGTGATAAGTTATGCCAACACACGTTATATGCAACAGGTACTACAGGTCAGTTAATTAGAAAACAAACGGGTCTTGAGATAAACACCTTAATTAGCGGCCCACTTGGCGGCGATCAGCAAATAGGTGCATTAATTACCGAGCAAAAAATTGATGTGTTAATTTTCTTTTGGGATCCACTGGAAGCCCAGCCACACGATCCTGATGTGAAAGCGCTATTGCGCCTTGCTGCCGTGTGGAATATTCCGGTGGCCTGTAATAACGCCAGCGCTGATTTATTGATCACTTCAAGCTTATTCGATCGGCCGTTTGAACGTACAGTACCCGATTATGATAATTACATTGCCAGCCGCGCTTCAAACTAAACGATTAGGCTAGGTCTTGATTAACAGTATTGCTTAACATTGCTGTAATTAATGCAGCAATAGCAGTCAATAAAACGGCTGCTCCTACCGTTTAGGCCATTTATCCCCTCATTGCCTCAGTTTATCCCAAACGGCTATTGGTTTGATTAAATGCTGACCATACTGAATTTGTCTTTGAACAATATGACATTCAACTACTCTCTGGAGCAATATTTTCAATGACAATGAGGCATGTAGTATTGTGTTTTTGATCTGTCCAATTGAAACACAACGATGACTTTACAGGGGGCGCAGTTTGCCCCCTACTTTTTTGCAGCTTTTTTACTTGACCTTAGGTTACTTAGAACAATTAAATATCACTAAGTAGTTCATCTAACTTAGATTTATTACGACGTGACAAGGTTAACTCTTCGCCAGATTTTAGCACCACAGTATAGTCACCATTTTCATTCGGTCTTAATTCACTCACGCTGCTACGTCTAACTATGGTTGAGCGGTGAATACGAACAAATTCTTTTGGATCCAGCTGGTTTTCTAAGCTGGTTAAGGTTTCGCGGTGAAGCACAGGGTTCGCGTCAAACAAGTGAACTTCAGCATAGTTACCAGCACCAGCAATATAATTGATTTGCTCAACATCAACCAAGCGAATTCGACCAGGATCTTTCACCACTAAGCGACTTTTAAACGTCCTATCCTGCTCATCAACCATATGCTGAATCAGCTGCCCTACTTTCTTATAATCAGTAGACGCCTTGGCAGCCAACTGCTGTCTTGCTCGATTAAGTGTTGCGTAAAACTTGTCATCGTCAAATGGTTTTAATAAATAGCCAATCGCATTAAGTTCAAACGCAGTTATGGCATATTGATCATAAGCGGTGGCGAATATAATCACGCAATCGTCTGGTAAATGCTCGGCTAATTCAATACCGGTTTTTCCGGGCATTTGAATATCCAGAAAAACAATATCTGGCTTGGTTTGACTAAACACTTCCAGCACCAGATTGCCATCTTGTGCTTCCAGCACTTCACCAATATCGGGCTGGTTTTTTAACAATAATTTTATGGTTTCTCGCGCTAACGGCTCGTCGTCAGCTACTAACACTTTAAGCATCCAATACTCCAATCGGCATACAGAGATAAGTTTCAAAATAACCGTCTTGTTTAGGGGTTAAGGTTAATTGAAAATCTAAATCGTATAGCTTTTCTAAACGTTTCCTACAATTACTTAGGCCTATACCAAAGCCCTGATGTTCATCTTTTTCAGGGATTTTATTGATTAATTTAACGTGCAAATAACCCTGACCACAATAAATGCTTAATTTAAGCTCATTTTGATCAGACTCTAATTGCGAGCCATGTTGCACAGCATTTTCAACCAACGGCTGCAGTAACATAAACGGCACTTCAATATCTAAACATTCTGTATCAACCTCTAGTGACGTGGTTAATTTATGACTGAAGCGCATTTTCTGAATGGTTAAATAGCTTTCAATAAACTCCACTTCTTGCCCTAGCGAAATTAACTGGTGACGCTGATTTTCCAACACTTTTCGAAGCATAGAGCTGAGTTCACTCAATGCTTTAATGGCGTGCGACTTATTATCTAAGCGAATTAAACTGGCAATAGTATTTAACGTGTTAAATAAAAAATGGGGGTTAAGTTGCGACTTAAGCGACTGCAATTCAATTTGCAAAAGCTGTTCACTCAATTCTTGATTACGTTTAGATTGTTGGCGCGAACGTTTGTAGTAGGTATAGGAATAACCGGAACACAACACGGCCAAGTACACCAGAAAGTCCATATGCAAAGGGCTAAGCAACAGTTGTGCAACTGACTCTTTAATGACCTGCAGATTAATATAACCTTTATTGAGTAATGCCACTTCGACAATGGTCAGTCCCCAGTAGCCACTAAAAAACACTAACATCACACCAAAGGTTTTAATAATAAACGAGGTTAGTTTGTTGGCATCAAAGGCAATAATTTGAGTACTGGCAATAATTAGCGGAGCAATTAACGCCCAGTTGCCCCACCACGGTAAATACTCCAACCAAATATCTAGCCATGGCTCAGGACGATTAAAATGCAACGCCATACGATAGCTATTAGTTGCAGCCATAGAATTTAGCAACAGCCAAAAAATGACATTGCCTAGCCAAAAATATCGCGATGGTAAATTATCAATGAAGGTTTTAAACATAACAAATACGACCCTTTATGTTGGGTGCATTATTAAGGCAGCTTATGGTTAATTGCAACTATCGCTATAATGCCCAGTTTTATTACGATTAATCAATAACTAAAAGCATATTAAAATCATTATCTTAAAGTGATCTTAAAATAGCCCTTTTAACACTCAAACCGTTAAATTTGGCAGTTCCTTCCCACTTATCGCCAATTAAAGACCGACTATCCCACGGTTCTCGCCGTTGGTGTATTGACTAATGTAGTTACTAAAACAGCGGCGTAATTTGAGCTTGATTCACACTATTTGCCGCTTCGCAGAAAGCAGTCGTGACAGGCATGGAATCACATTACACGATTATAAATACACAGGGAGAAACTCATGTTTCACAACTCTAAATTAACCAAGTCAGTACGTCTGGCGTTGCTGTTTGGCGCAACCTCTGCAGCTGCAATAAGCCCTCAAATGGTATTAGCCCAAGAAGCCGAACAACAAGCAGAAGCAGATATCGAACGCATTTCCGTAACAGGTAGTCGCATTAGACGACCGGGTGCGGTATCGGCTAGCCCTATTATGTCAATGGGCGCCCAAGAAATTGAAATGATCCAAACGCCACAAATTGAAGAAGTATTACGTAATTTACCTGCCACTATTCCGGGTGACGGTGCCAGTGTTAATAACGGTACAGCTGGTGCTGCTACTGTTAACTTACGTGCACTCGGCACGCAGCGTACCTTAGTATTGATGAATGGCCGACGTATGATCCCATTTAACTTTAACGGTATTGTCGATACAGCATCAGTACCAGTCTCACTAATCGACAGTGTTGATGTCGTCACTGGTGGCGCTTCAGCAGTTTATGGCTCTGATGCTATCGCTGGTGCCGTGAACTTTGTATTAAAAAATGACTTTGAAGGTGTTGAACTAAGTGTTAACCATTCAGAAACGGAAGAAAGCGATGGCGAAACCGACAACATCGCATTGACTTTAGGCTCTAGTCTTGATGAAGGTAGAGGTAACGTAGCCCTTGCCATGAACTGGACTAATCGTAAACCTGTCATGCTAGGCGATCGTCCGCTTGGGGTATTAGGTATTGCCACCGCCTCAGGTGGTGGTTATGAAGAATACTTAAATGGCCAAGGTCCAGTTCCTCCCCATGATAATTGTGGCGGCCCAGATGTCACCACCTTTGAAAGTGGCGGTGGTTCAACAACGTCTATACCAACCCGTTTTGCCATTGTTGGTGCCGGTGTTAGTGGACAGTTTCGCGAAGATCGCACTTTAGGTGCAGATTGTAGCCGCTTTAACTTTAACCCATATAACTTCTATCAAACCCCACAAGAGCGCTATGGTGCAACAGCAATTGCCCGTTATGATATTAATGATGAGCATACGGTTTATACCACAGCCCAATTTAATAATACCCAGGTTAAACAACAAATTGCGCCATCAGGCACCTTTGGCGAACCCTTTATGCTGCCATTAGCCAACCCGTTTATTAGCGTTCAGGCGTTAGACTGGATTTTAACCCGCGCTAACCAAGCGCGTGAAGACGGCTTACTTAATGGTGAAGGGTTAGAAAACTGGCAAGATATTAACGGCAACGGCATTGTCGATACCGAAGATTATCTGCAAGTACAATTACGTCGTCGCACATTGGAATTAGGTCCTCGTTCAACTAATTATGAAACGGCATTGTTCCAGTTAGTTGCGGGTATTGAAGGTGTACTCTATGAAGATTGGGAATACGATATTTCCTACCAATACGGTGAGTCAAATCGTACCAATATTTCAGCCGGCTACACTAATGTTAAAAATATCCAAAAAGCCTTAGATACAACCGATGGCGTTAACTGTAAAAGTGGTGGCAGTTGTGTACCTATCGACTTATTTGGCGGCTTTGGCACTATTACGCCAGAAATGGCAGCATTCTCATCAGCAACCGCGTTAATCAAGCAGGAATACTCTCAAGAAGTATTAACTGCCAGTGTTAACGGGCCTGTTGAATTTATCGAAATTCCATGGGCTGGTGTACCTATGTCGTTAAGCTTAGGTTATGAACATCGTACTGAGATCGGTGAAACCATTCCCGATGAATGTTTGAAGGAAGCGCCGACTAGTTGTTTAGGTGGCGCTGGTGGTAATACCCTGCCAATTAAAGGTGGCTTTAAAGTATCGGAATTCTTTGTTGAAGGTGTGTTACCGGTATTTGACGGTCAATTTATGGCTGAGTCTTTAGATGTCGAGTTTGCGTATCGTAGTGCCGATTATGACTCTGTTGGCAGCAATAACACTTGGAAACTAGGTTTTAGCTGGCGCCCAGTTGATTCGTTACTTGTTCGAGTTATGCAGCAACAGGCTACGCGAGCACCTAACGTAGGTGAAATCGCTTCACCAGCAGTTACTGGCTTAAGTAACGCGCTCATTGATCCTTGCTCTGTCGCCAATGCTGATAATATAGATGCAACGTTACGCCAACTGTGTATTTCTACCGGCATGACAGATGCGCAAGTAGGTAAAGTACAAGATGTTATCTCTGGTCAAGTAAACGCATTTCAAGGGACAAACCCTGATCAGCTACCGGATGCTGAAGAAGCGGATACCTTTACCGCAGGTTTTGTTTATACCAATGATGAGTTACTTAATTTAGAGTTAACGGTTGATTATTACGACATTAAAGTCGACAACACCATAGGTAACTTTACCGCTCAACAAACATTAGATGCGTGTTACTCATTTGGCATTACCAGTGAGTGTGCAAAAATCAAACGCATTGGTGGCGACTTAACAATAGCGGGTTCTGGTATTGAAACCTACACCACCAACTTAAGCTACCGCCAAGCCGAAGGTATTGAAGTTGGTTTACACTTTGATGTTGGTTTAAATGATTGGGGTGAATTAGCATTTGCCACAAACCTTAACCATTACTTAACCAATGAGCGCCAATCATCATCAGTGTTGCCGGTTATCGATTGTTTAGGCATGTATGGTAATAACTGTTCGCCAACGCCAGAAACCACTTGGAATCAACGCGTTACATGGAATCTTAATGATTTCACTATGTCATTATTGTGGCGTCATAGCAGCTCGGTTGATATGGAAGATGTGCAAGCAGACGGCTCTTTTGAAGCATTCCGCTCAATTGATGCCTACGATTACTTTGACTTGTTTGCCAGCTACAACTTAGGTGAGCATACTAAATTTACCTTTGGTATTGATAATGTAACGGATGAAGACGCGCCTGTTGTTGGCGGTGAAGCAGGCTCTACATCATTTAACTCAGGTAATACTTTCCCTAGTTCATACAGCCCATTGGGTCGTATTTTTAAAGCGGGGATCAAGTTTACGTTCTAAGCTAATGTTTTACCTTGAACAAGGAACGAACAAGGAGCCTGTTTGCTAAAGCTTGTCACTGGTACTTGTTCACAAATAACTAAAAAGCGAAGCATTAAGGTGCTTCGCTTTTTCTTTAATTAATTCATTTATTAGAATTAGAATTTCAAATTTATATTACTGCTGTAAGTCGATGCGAACCGTATCATTGGCCAGATAAATCATTCTGACTTTATCTTGCGGCTGAAATAGCATTTTAGGATCATAATCTTGGATCACCATATATTCGTCACCATTGTCGATTTTTATCATTAACTCAACTAACTGATGCACTCGCACTTTTTGTTGACTATGACGCTGTTCAGAAATATTTGCCCCAAGCAATGCGCCTAATATGGTTGCAGCGACTTTTCCTGAGCCACCACCAAACTGATTACCAATTGCACCGCCAATTAAAGCGCCACCAAAGACTTGCCAACCATTTGCTTGATCTTGAATTAACTCTTGCTCGCTAATATTGCGTACCGATAGTACCTGACCAAATAAAACCTTTTCGACAGGCACGGCTTTATTGCGTTGATATTCGCTCACTGATGCAGTAAAGGGCAGCACGAGCAACATCATGATTAACCATAAACAAGCTGCTGATTTTCGAGAAATAGCATTAATCGTTAGCATAAATAAATCTCCAGCATTGCCAATTTTCACCAGTATTTTTCGAACATAAGCCGATCGAGCTTTATTACCAACCAACACTGGCTTTTTCGCGGGTTTTACGAATTTCAGTTTCATCTGCCCACTCTAGCGTACCTAGCTCTAAATCCATTAAGCGCATGGTAAATTTATAATAAACATCTTTTTTATCTTGATTTGCTTTAACAATGCTCGATAAGTTGCCGTAAAGCATGTATTTAGCGCCAATTTGCTTACCTAAAGCAACGGCCTTAGTTTTATCAACCATGCCGCCTTCTTGTTGGAATTCCAGTTGTTCACGCACCGCGTCAACGCGAGTCATATCCACAAATCGGAACTTACCTGAGCGTAATAACTTCGTTGAAATAGAGTCTGTAATTGACTCAGTATCGATATGTTCACTGGTTTTATTTTTAATTCGCTCAACAAAAACCACCGGTCGCTCAGTCATCGTCATGGCGTTAACCATAGGCGATGCAATTAATGAGTCGGTCATTTCGTTCGCCACTTTTTGTAAATCTGTAGAGCCAAAATTAATATCTGTAGTTTCTACGGCTGTTGCATCACCATAGCTCACTACTTGTTTGCTAGAACAGCCGGCCAGTAATGCCACTGAAATAGCCGATGCGATAAATAATGTCTTTTTCATTCTCTTTCCTATACAAATTACTGATAAACAAGTTATTGATAAACCAGTTACTGATAAACAGGGTTGACTGTTGTAAAGTCATACAACAGAAAGCAACACACGCTAATCTTGATCAAACTTATACGCCTGTTCATTGGCATAACGTACGTAAAACTTAAATGCCCGAGCCGAGGCGTTAGGGGCAATGCCCGCTAAATTAATTTGCTGACCACCATGCAATTGCAGAGCTTTCCACGCTTGCTGATTAGGCTCTATCACAAAGCCATCGCCATCAAACCATGTAAATTGATATTGTAAATTTTGACTGTACTGATACTGACTAGTTAACACGACATTACTTACCAGCAAGTCATTGGTTATTTTTGATTTAGCCGAATTAATGGTTAATCGCTCATTTAACTGCGGATTATCCACTTGTTGACTCGTCGTTAGCTGGCCAAATTCATATTTAGCATCTAAACCAATGCCAGTAGTCACAGGACCTTTTGACGCGCAGCCAGCGACCAAAATGCATGCCACTGCGAAGAAAAAATATCTCATTGTACGAATACGGTTCGAGTTATTACTGTTCTGATTAGTACTATCCAGATAATTACCGTTCACATTAGTTCTCCTACTCTACCTATCGTTTCTATCGTTTCTATCGTTTCTATCGTTTCTATCTTTTCTATCTTTAGCTAAAGTTGTACCACTTGATATTGCTGCAGTTGACCAATATCACTGACCATCACTAAGGTAATTTTACCGGCAGTAACCTTGATCTCAGCACTGCCAATATTGCTAGTTTGGCCAAATTCAAGCGTGTGTTCACCCGCAGGCAATATTGTTCGGATCATTTGCACATTTGCCGGTAACGTTAACCAGCTTCGCGTATCCGCATGCTCTGACGCTAACCCATAAAGACCAGCTAAAATATTACCTACATCACCCGCTTCTCGACTCATTTTCTGCCGCAATTGCTCTTTAGCGATAACTCGCAACGCTTGTCTTGCAATTATAGTTGGCATCTCATCTTTTAATTGTTTAGCTACTAATGCTTGTAACCTAACAATTTCTTGCGATTGAAACTGCTGCTTGGTTTGACCATCATGACTTACAAAGTTCACTGACAACGGCAACTTAGTCAATAAAGCTTGGTTATACGTTGGCAAAGCAAAATTAAAAAAGCGCATATCGTTATGGCTAGTCCACAGTGGAATATTAACCGGATGAGATCGCTTGGCATCAATTAACCCTTGCTCATAAATCACTACAACTTGGCCTTCATTTGGCTTTATTGAAACATTGTCATGATCAAAGCGTTGTTTAAAAATTGCCAAGTCAGTATCCATACCTAAAGCTGAACCTAACCTTAATACATCTCGCTGTAAGTACTGGTTATTGGGGAAAATTTCTAAGGCCTTTTTATAGTCAATATAAGCATCGTTTGCCTGACCTGAGGCTTCATATAAAATGCCAGATAAATAAAAGGTGTAGGCATTTTGAAAGCCGTTTTTAACGTCACCTATTCGGCTATTTAGTGGTGATATGGCTTTATCAATTTGTTGCCAGTCAACATACTCAAGATTATTTTTTGCTGCTAGCAGCTCACTTTCATAGCTAGCTAATGCAGCTTCTTGTACTAAGTTAGCCCGACGAACTTCAACCAAAGCTGCTTCCAAATTTTGCATAAACGCATAATTAAGCGCTTGATAGCCGTGCATCATACTTTGTTCATAAGGCGGTAGTTGGTAGCCAATGGCGCTGTCATTCGTAACCAAGGCATTCACTTTTTCTAAACCGCTGCTTACCTTTAACTTTGCTTTAGCGCGTTCTTTTTCTAACGCTTGGTAACTTTTATCAAACCAAAAAATACTTTGCTGATAATCTTGATTTAAAAAAGCTAAACGCCCCTGTTCTACCAGCGACAGTTGATAATTTGTATTACCTACATCCGGGTTAGTTAACAACTGCTCGGCATGTTGGATATTGCCAGTGCTAATGGCGTTTCGCACTGGCATAAGCGTTGTAGCATAATCAGCAAATAAATTATTAAGCTGCATACTGGCGCAGCCCGATAATAATACCGACAGCGAAAACACAAACAATCTAGCAACGATTCTTTTCATCGACGCTGAAAAATCCTTGATTGACAAAGTAAAAACTAATCCTAACTAATAAAAAATGAATAATATATGAACGTAGTAAATTAGCTTGCACAGCATAGCGTAATTAACGATAAACACTAATAAGTCACTTGTAACAAAACGTCATTTGCTTCATTTGCTTGGTTATGGGCTAAGTTAAACATAGCTTAATGTCGCTATGGCTTTATAAGATACAAAACTGTTAAAACAGTTCAATTAAGCGGACTAAACTTGAAAGTGAGATTAAGGCAACATTTCTCAATACTTGACCTTTTATATATTATCGGCACTTTTTAGTAAATTTTAATCAAAGCAGCTTTTAAAACAACATCTTATTAACAAATTTATTACTGGTTAACCTGCGTTATTATTTTTTACAGTTTTGGGAATTAATATAAACACCATCAATATATTACCATTAAAAACAATGAGTTAAATTGTTGGCATAACACATGCTAAGTAAATTGACAGTTTATTTGGACTTATTGCCCATAATATGCATTTTAAGTCGCCAGGTAATAAACTCGAGTTTCGAAATCATTAGGAAGTAGTATGAAATTTTTAAGTTTAATTAAAGGGTTAGTAGTATCAGCGTTACTAGTTGCCTCTTCAGCCAACGCTGGATTACTCAATCAATGGGATGCAGATTTTACCACCGCCGATGAAGCAAACCTGTTTAAAGGTGCTACCGGTCAAAATCACGCAGGCATGAGCACGTGGGAATGTTGTAGCGATTATGGCGTATTATCATTAGAAGAAGATGCATGGTTTTACATTAGTGTTTTCGATCTTATTGGTGAATCTAGTTTAAACCTTGCCGATCCAAGTACAAATTTCATTTTATCATTTGATTTTCGCGCCTCTGGCACACCAGAAATTGCCGGCATCCAATTTTCAAATTCAAAAAAAGAATGGGAAACTGGCGCCTTTAATTTATTTGGCAGTCAAGACTGGGGCTTTGATGACTTTCAATACACCCGTATTGGTGGATGGCAGAACTTTGAAATTAATTTAGATGAGTTTATCAACGCAAATGTCTCATACATTACCTTCATCAATGACTGTGATAATGCATCAGGTTGTGACAGTGCAAATACCCGCTTTAGAAATTTAACGATTACTGAAGTACCTGAGCCAGCATCAATTGCTTTATTAGGATTAGGTTTACTTGGTTTTGCTGCGCGCAAAATCAAATGCTCAAACTAAAGCGCAAATAAAATATGTATAAAAAAAGCCGGTCAATGACCTAATGCCGTTCACTTAAGGTGAGCGGCATTTCTTTTTATAGGGTACCGAGCGGGTCGTTTCTTCACACATCGAGGAAATATTCTTTGCCGCCGGGGCTCTAAGATAAGGCTTTCAGCCATACCGT
>NZ_JBQMTM010000024.1:0-70680 GCF_053470325.1 Colwellia sp. MEBiC06753
TGAATAATGACTAGCTCTGCACACTCACGTTTAAATTCTGCTGTTAATGTTTTCTTTGGCATTTTGACCTCGTTAGTTAATGTAATTTTACCTCTAACGAAGTCTCTAGTTAAATCATACCGTTACAGTCACAATGTATTTAAGAAAACACGTACCTTGTTAGATACGTTAGAGTCAATCAAATCAGAGGATTCATGGAAAGCTGGCGAACAGCTAGTACTGATTTAATACAACATCATTTTCAACGAACTAAAGCTTGAATGTAATAACTGAAGTGTTATATTTGAAGAACAAACGTTGGAGATTTTATGGCTAGATCAGATAAAAAAGATACGCTGATAAACTATAACCAAGATGTTGGTAAGGCATACCATATATCAAAAAATGGCGTTATAAATGTTGACTTGCACGATCAGAATTTTAAAGCTGAATTCATGAAACAGCTTCGAAAAATAAAACAAAAACGCGAAGAGTTAACAGTGAAGTTTAAGGAAGGTGAAGTAGAAATAGCGCAATAATCGAAAGGGAATTCTTTTAATAATGATAGCTATTCTAGTTATTTTCATTCTTGTATCTGGCTACATATATTCCAACAGACACCTACCATCAAGATATAAAATGGCAAAATCAGATGGGTGGGATCTGTACTTCCAAGTCGCTAAACGAGGAACTGAAATTACCTTAATTTCAGTAGGCATTTGTTTATTAATAGACATGACAGATATCGTTGGAAATGTCTTAAAAAGTTGCTTTGGGTTAATGTATAATGTTGACTTCAAACAGCTTCCTATCTCACATCATCAACTGAAATTATTATTAATAGGTATCTTTACAATTATCTTGTCTTATCTCTTTGCAGCTTTTAGCTCACGAGGATATGGCGATTCGAAAAACAAATTTATCTTATTGCGAAAAGTTGTAGCTGATAACCCATTAGAGTTTTTCATAATAGATGCGACTCTTACTTTTGTTGACAATGATCAGGATTCAAGAGTTGTATGTATTTCACTATCATCGGGCAAAGTGTATATAGGCTTTTGTGTAGGAGGAAATAACGTAACTCACGGGAACTTGGAACACATTAAAATAATCCCCATTAGAAGTGGTTATCGAGATAAAAATGATCAAGAATTAAAGGTAAAAAATAATTATGAAGAATATTATCTTGATCAAGAAGATGTTGATATAAATGAGTTTGTAATCGTCATACCTACATCCGAGATAATTTCATACCAAAACTTTGATCTTGCCGCATATGAAGCTATACAGCCCCCTACCATAATAGACCAAGAGAAATCCCAAATATTCAGAAGACCTGAAAATTATTCTTAAATAATAGAATTGACTCATTCTCGGATAATGTGACTGAAAATTGGAAAAATCGGATTTTTAGCTTTGCTACATACCACAGTTAGAAAGCCTCGACAGATGAGGCTCTCTCAAGCATTACGACTGGTCACACTCTCGCCTAATAAATCTAACCACAATTGCGTCAGGATGCCATGTAAAAAAATTTCAAAAAAATTAGAGTAACTACTTTACAATTATTGAGTAGTTACTCTATAATTCATCCTGTTCCTTGTGAACGCCTGTTGTAATAATTTGAAATTCTAGCTTTCCCCATAGCTAAATCCACCGCGGATACATTGTATCGGCGGTTTTTTTTGCCTGAAATTTAGTGCGTTGAACTAATTGAACTGAATTTTTAGTGCAGAGTGCTGAATATTTACTGAGGTGGGAAGAAGCAGCGATTAATTCGCTACTTCGTCAATTTGTTCATCGCTTGGAGTAATAAACCAATCACAAATCACTTGATTAGCTTGCGCTAAGCCAGTTTTTTTCAGTGATGAAAACGCTTGAACTTTAATATCACCACCTAAAGGTTTTAATGCCTTTTTCACATTTAAAACTTCTGCACTGGCTTTCCCCTGCGATAATTTATCTGACTTAGTCAGTAGCGCCAAAACTGGCAATTCAGAGTCAACGGCCCACTCGATTAAATCTTTATCGAGATCTTTTAACGGATGACGGATGTCCATTAATACTACTAAGCCTTTTAAACAGTCACGCATTTCTAAATATTCGCCCAGCGCTTTTTGCCATTTCTTTTTCATTTCCAGTGGTACTTTGGCAAAACCATAGCCGGGTAGATCGATTAATCGCTTGTTTTCGGCAATTTCAAACACGTTTATAAGTTGAGTGCGACCTGGTGTTTTACTGGTACGTGCTAAACTTTTTTGATTAGTTAAAGTATTTAATGCGCTTGATTTTCCTGCATTTGAGCGGCCAGCAAACGCTACCTCTATACCAATGTCTTCTGGTAGACGACGAATATCAGGGGCACTAATGGTAAATTTGGCTAGATTTAAGTTTATAGTTTGCTCAGACACAATAGTTTTTCCAAAGTTAATATCGCGCCATTATAGCGTCTTTTTCATTATTTCTGGCAGATAATTGCAAGAATAACCTGATTTTTTATAGGTTTTTATGTGCTAGGCTGTTACACAAAGAAAATATTCGTGTAAAATATTGCGATTAATTAAGTAACCAAGTTTATTGATTGCCGTACGTTGGGTAGTGGCAAAAGTAAATTAAATAAAAATAAGCAGAGATCATTCGATGAAAAAAGTTATCGTATCACTTGTTTTGGGTTTAGGCGTGCTTGCAAATGCGAATGCACAAGGCGACGCTGAAGCGGGTAAAGCAAAAGCTGCAACATGTGCCGCTTGTCATGGTGCAACAGGTCATAGTGCGGTAGACACTTACCCTAACTTAGCGGGTCAACATGCTGATTATATTGTTAAACAATTAAAAGCGTTTAAAGATGGCTCTACTCGTAATGATCCGGTAATGGCGCCAATGGCGGCGGCATTATCAGAGCAAGATATGCAAGATGTTGCGGCATATTATGCTAGTCAACCACGTGTAGCTGGTGGCGAATCGGCAGACGGTGGCTCTGCGCCAGCAGCTGCAGCGCCAGTTGCTATTGTTGGTGATGCAGCAGCGGGCAAGTACTTATATGAAAATGGCGATGAAGCTCGTGCCATTGGTGCCTGTATTGGTTGTCATGGTGCTAAAGGTAACAGTGACGTATTAATTTACCCTAATCTTGCAAAGCAGCACCCAGAATATATTGAAAAGCAATTAAAGAACTTCAAAAACGGTGATCGCCAAAACGCAGCAATGAATAACTTTGCTGAGCCATTAACCGAACAAGAAATTGCTGACTTAGGCGCTTACTTTAAAGATCCAGACTCAGTAGCTGATATTGTTGCAGTGAAAACCAAGGCTACGGTTAAAGTTGCGGGTGATGTTGAAGCAGGTAAGGCCTTATCAGCAACGTGTGCCGCATGTCACGGTGCAGACGGCAATGCTATGGTAACCATGTATCCTAAACTGGCGGGTCAACATGAAGGTTACTTGTTAAAGCAATTACAAGAATTTAAATCTGGTGCGCGTGATAATGCTGTGATGGCGCCAATGGTTGCAGCCTTATCAGAAGATGACATGAAAAACTTAGCGGCTTACTTTGCTAGCCAAACTACAGCTAAGCTACCAGCAGCGGATTCTGTGAATAATGCTGGTAAAGCAATATTCTTCGGCGGTATTCCTGCTAAAGGTGTTACTGCTTGTGCTGCTTGTCATAGCCCGTCGGGTCAAGGTATGGCCAATGCCCGCTTCCCGAGCTTAGTCAATCAACACCCTGATTATGTGAAGTCGCAGTTAGAGCAATTCCGTAGTGCTGGTCGTGCAAATGATATGAACGGTATGATGCGTGATGTCGCGGTTAAGCTTTCAGATAAAGAAATTGCTGATGTAGCTGCATTTATTGCAACATTAAAGTAATTACATAAAACCCTTAAAAAGCAGCTATATGCTGCTTTTTTATACCTAAAATTCGTGGATATTTGGCTTAAAGCCTCTTACACTGTCTATTAAGTGTTCACTACTTAGAGTTAAATAATTGAAGTCAGTTGACCCTCTTGATGACTTAATCGTATGTCCGTTTTGTGATGACGTTTCTCAACGTATACCCCTAAAAGCTGGGCATAAAGCTTTGTGCGCCTGTTGTGGTGAGGCACTTTATGAGCGCAGGAAAAATACTATTGAGCGCACGCTGGCAATCTCTATTGGCGGTTTATTGCTGATAATTCCCGTGTTAATTTTGCCTATTATAGGGGTAGGTATCGCCGGAAATTATAATGAAGCTTCGTTAATCGATTGTATTGTGTTAATGATTAATAATAAGTTTTATGTAATAGCCTTTAGCGTCTTTATGTTTACCATTGCCTTGCCTGTGGTCAAGCTGTTTTCATTATTCTATATTTCGTTCGCTCTATTTACCGACAACATCACGCCTTCCCTACTCAAATTTTTTCGCTCCTATCATCAACTGGAAAGTTGGGCCATGGTTCATGTATTTTTCCTTGGTGTTGTTATCTCTATGTATAAGTTATTTGAGCTAGCAGACCTAACTGTGGGTGTTGGTTTGATTAGTTTATTGATGCTTCTACTTTGCAGCACTTTGGTTTCAGTGACATTAGATCATCACTATGTATGGCACAAAATGGAGCAAGCTGTTAATGCCTAGTGGTATTTCTATGGGCTTAGGTTGCTGCCCGTGTTGTCATAAAACGGTGGATATGGAAAAGTATGCTCATTGCTGCCCACGTTGCCATAAAACCTTTGATTATCGAAAGGCTGATAGTTTACAACGGACGTTTGCATGGACTTGTGCGGCATTGGTTATGCTGATCCCCGCTAACATTTATCCAATGATGATTTTTTATATTCTCGGTAAGCCCGATGCGTCAAATATATTAGAGGGTTTATTTACCCTAATAGATTTAGGCATGTACCCAGTCGCGTTTATTATTTTTATCGCCAGCTTTATTGTACCGCTCAGTAAAATTGCCGGCTTATTTGTTTTAATGTACCACATGAAATGGGGTACAAATTTAACGACCAGGCAGCTGACTAAAATCTATAACGCCATTGAGTTTTTTGGCCCTTGGTCGATGCTGGACGTGTTTGTTGTAACTATTATGGCAACCGTAGTCAAACTAGGTTTTTTTACCTCAATTGAAGCCGCACATGGCGTGACGTTTTTTGCACTAATGGTAGTAACAACTATGGTGGCTGCAGAACAAATTGATACTCGACTCTTACTGGAAAAATCCACAACACAATAATAACTTTAAGGCAATTCTACATGGAAAAGGATACAAATACGCTTTCAACACCTATTGTAAAACCGCGCAAAGGTATTCCAGCGGTGTGGCTTGTGCCAGTTATTGCTGTGGTATTTGGTGCATGGTTGATTATTAAAACCGTTGCGGAGCGTGGTGTGTTTATCGATATTCGCTTTGATAATGCAAATGGTATTGTCGCCGGTAAAACTGAAATCCGTTATAAAGGACTAACGCTAGGTGTGGTCAAAACTATTAATACAACCGACGATCTGCAGGGTGTAGTTATAGAAGCTGAAATTATCAAAGAGGCTAAAGACACGTTAACTGAAAATACGAAGTTTTGGTATGTGACCGCAGATGTGTCATTAAGTGGTATTAAAGGCATAGATACGTTACTTTCGGGAAGTTATATTAATATGCTCCCCGATATTGATGCCGATGGTCAGCCGCAACGAGAATTTGTAGCTTTAAAAGAAGAGCCGATGCTAGATCAATTGGTACCGGGCTTACATTTAACATTGACCGCAGATTCTCTGGGTTCATTAGTCAAAGATTCACCGGTTAGTTACAAAGAGATTAATGTTGGGCATGTCTCTGGATATGACTATGATAAACAAGGAAATAATGTCGATATTTATGTTTTAATCGAGCCTGAGTATGCCGACTTAGTGAAAGGAAATACGCGATTCTATAATGCCAGTGGCTTAACAGTGACCGGGTCATTAACTACAGGTATCAACGTACATGCAGAATCGTTTGCCTCGCTTATTTCCGGGGGCATTGCCTTTGATACCTTAGATTATCAAGCAAGCAAACCGTCAGCAGAAAATGGCGATAAATTTCAATTACATGCAAACTTTCAGGATGCTGAGTTAGGGAAAACCATTAGTTTAGATCTAGATTGGGACTCTTCAATCGATGTTGGTACGCCGATTGTTTATCAAGGCATTACATTAGGCAGATTAGATAGTTTTACGAAAATTGATCCCGCGACTAAAAAAATACAGGCATTGGCAAAAATTAACCCAAGGGTTGATCAATACCTTAACACTGAAACTCAATTTTACCTGATTAACCCAACCTTTGATTTAGGCGGAGTAACCAACCTTAATCGCATCATATCCGGCACTCAAATTGGCGTTAGTCCTGCGCTTGGCGGCGAACCCACCACACAATTTCGCTTGTATCATGATAAGCCACCATTGAAATATTCTGAGCCAGGTTTGCATATTCAGCTTACCTCTAGCCATGCTAACTCGATTGCTGTCGGCACCGAAATTTATTATCAACAGCAGTTAGTTGGTAAAGTTGAAGCTATTGAAAATACAGATGTTAATAACAATCTACTTTACGTTTTTATTGAGCCAGAATTTCAACAATTTGTACGAGAAGATAGCCGATTTTGGGATGCCTCTGGCATTAACATTAGCGGTGGGCTGCAAGACTTCAGTGTGCAAACTCACTCGATGCAGGCGTTGTTAAAAGGAGCGATAGCGTTTGATAAAGGCAGTTCAACTAAAGAAGTGGCGAGTAATGGTCAAAAATTTAGTTTGTTTCAAAATAAAAACACCGCGCAGCAACGGCTATCTTTTGAGATACTCTTACCATCGGCTAAAGGTGTAAAAGTTGGAACACGAATTTTATACCGAGGTGAAGTTGCTGGTGCGATTCATCAAATTAAACATATCGATGGTCAGGTAAAGTTAACTGCTGGGTTATTTCCTGAATTCGATTTTATGCTTAAACAAGGTAGCCAGTTTTGGTTAGTTGAAGCGAGTTTATCACTGGCCGGACTTAACGATACCGATGCATTATTTGGTGGTAATTATTTTTCGGTAAATGTCGGTAGTGGCGCGGCAACTGATCAATTTGTTGGTTACTTGTCTGCACCTAAAAAACCGTTAAATGCTGAAGGTTTACAAATTGCTATTAACGCTAGTGCTGGTGGTAGTTTAGCACCTTCTAGTCCTATTAGTTATCGCGGTATTACGGTTGGTCAGATAGATAACGTCGCCTTGGCACAGGATGGTAAACAGGTGTTAATTAATGCCACTATAGATGAAAAGCATCGCCATTTGATTGGCAATGATACGCGATTTTATCAGGCAGGTGGCGTAACCGTTATCGGTGGATTAGGGAATTTTAGTGTCAAAACAGAATCTGCTTCGACAATGTTGACCGGCGGCATCAGTTTTTATAATTCATCTTCGTTTGAGCAAGAGCAAGAGCAAGAAATTGAAGAAGGTACCTCGTTTAAGTTATATGAAAATTTACTTCAAGCACAAAATGCCGGCTTGGCGATCAAAGTAGAATTTGACGATGTGGGCAGCTTACATGCTGCAATGCCGGTGAAGTATCAACAGCAACAAGTAGGTATGGTCGAACGGTTAGTGTATCGCGAAGATGGTTATGGCGTTACCGCGATTATTTTATTAAATGAACAAGGTAAAAAGTTTGCAGTGGCAGGTAGTAAGTTCTGGCTAGCAACGCCTGAGCTTGGTTTAGTGGGAAGTCAAAATTTGGGGGCGATTTTAGATGGTGGCGTAGTTGCTGTTTTGCCAGGAAATGGCGAGCAACTAACAACGTTTCATGCTGAGCAGGTACCACCAGCGGTATCACGCTTGCCTTTTGGTCTTAATTTAACCCTGATCGCCGATACACTTGGCTCGGTGCGTGTGGGTAACCCCGTGCTTTATCGCCAAGTAAAAGTGGGTACAGTAATTGGTGTTGATTTGGCCGCGACTGCAGATAAGGTCAATATTTTTATTAATATTGCTGATCGTTATCGCAACTTGGTTTCACCTGACAGCCAATTTTGGAATAGTAGTGGCTTTTCTGTTGATGCCGGGATTTTCTCTGGGGTTCAAATTGATTCGGAGTCCATAGAAACCTTGTTATCTGGCGGCATTGCATTTGCCACGCCTGAAGAGTCTGATGCTGGTAAGGCTAATCAAGGGCAGCAATTTATTTTAAATTCAACGGTAGATGAAAGCTGGCAGCAATGGCAGCCTAAAATTGCTATCGGCCAGTAAGCACTGGCGCAACTAACAGCACTCTATTTTTTATTATGAGCTAAATGGTGAAACTAAAAAGTTCAGTACTTATTGAATGAGTAACGTAATGAAATTAATCAAATATTTTATATTAATACCGCTAATAATTAACGGTATGTTGGGGTCGATAGTAACCGCACAAGACTTCACCCAAAAATCAGCTCAAAATTGCGATCATAGTGAGCCACAGCACGATCAAGCGTTACACCAAGCTCAGCTTAGAGGTTCGTTAACGGCCGAAAGAATATGGTGGGATTTATTACATTATGAACTCGCTGTCGATGTTGATATGAATAATCGAAAAATATCTGGCACTAATACCATTCGCTACAAAGTATTAGATAACGCCAAGCAATTGCAAATTGAGTTGCAGCAGCCAATGGTGTTGGTCAGTGCGATGCAGAACAACCAATTATTAGCGATTCGCCAAGATGGTTATAGCTATTTTATCCAAACACAAATGCCTCAAGAGCTAGGTGAAACCTACACGCTTACTTTGGCCTTTGAAGGCACGCCACCAGTCGCTAAAAATGCACCATGGGACGGTGGTTTTAGTTGGGCTGAAGACGGTTCAGGCATGCCGTTTATCGCAACCTCAAATCAAGGAGAAGGCGCAAGTTTGTGGTGGCCGAATAAAGATCATGGCTATGATGAACCGGATGAAGGTGCGCTCATTCATGTTACCGTTGCTCAGCCGTTTGTTGCGGTTGCTAATGGTCGATTAATTGATGCCCTAGATATTGATGAAGGCACCGGCACTCAGTTCACTTGGCAGGTGGTTAACCCAATCAATAATTATGGTATCAATATTAACATTGGTGATTACGTTAATTTCAGTGAAAAGTATCAAGGAGAAGCCGGCGAACTGGACATGGAATACTATGTCTTACGTGAAAATGAAGAGCAGGCGAGAGCGCATTTTAAAGAGGCAAAGCGCACACTAGAAGCGTTTGAACATTGGTTTGGCCCATACCCGTTTTATCAAGACAGTTATAAGCTAGTGGAAGTGCCATATTTAGGTATGGAGCACCAAAGCTCGGTTACTTACGGTAATGGTTATCAAAATGGCTATAAAGGTCGCGATTTAAGTAATACCGGTTGGGGATTATTATGGGATTTTATTATTGTTCATGAATCTGGTCATGAATGGTTTGCTAATAGTATCACTGCAAAAGATGTCGCTGATTTGTGGATCCATGAAGGTTTTACTTCTTATTCGGAATCACTCTTTATTGAATATTTTTATGGTAAAGCAGCTGGGGCAGAATATGTGCGTGGTGTGCGTAAAGTCATCAAAAACGAGCGTCCCATTATTGGTCAATATATTCTCAACCAAGTAGGTTCAGGTGATATGTACCCGAAAGGTGCCAATATGTTGCATACCATTAGGCAGCTGGTTGCAGATGATGAAGCTTGGCGACAATTGTTACGAAAGCTTAACCAAACATTTTTTCATCAAGTGGTAACGACTGAACAAATCGAAGCTTTTATCAGTGAGCAAACCAAACTTGATTTAGGGTCAGTATTTGATCAATACCTGCGTGACGTGAGAGTGCCAATATTTGAATATATGGTGGTTGGTCATGAGCTGAGCTATCGCTGGAGTAATGTGGTTAGTGATTTTGCTATGCCGCTAGGTGTCAGCATTAATGGTAATAAACAACGATTAGCCCCAACTACAGATTGGCAAACGTTAGAAAACGCTGAGGCAATTATCGGGGTGAATATTGATGAAAATTATTATGTTGCGGCAATGGCTATTGCCTTGGTAGAGCATAATGACCCTAAAAGAAAAGGCGCTAACTAGCGCCTTTTCTCTGAATTCTATCATTGCTTATTTTAAGCTAGCATAGTATGCGGCTAAATTAGCAATATCAGCATCTGTTAATGGCATTGCCATTGGTGCCATTACCGGATCTTTACGGTTACCCGCTTTAAAATCATTTAATTGCTTAACAATGTATGCTTCTTTTTGACCAGCAAGGTTAGGGTACATAGGGATTGCTGATACACCTTCTGCGCCGTGACATGCTGCACAAACGGCTGCCTTTGCTTTACCTGCTTCAATATCTGCTGCAAATGCTGGCGCTGCCATCATTGCTGCTGCTGCAATAGCAAGAGTCATTTTTTTCATAATATCCATCTCTCTTTGATGATTAGAATTTTTATAAGCCTTTTAGATTATAGGGAAAAACAGCTAAGTTGTCGTTTATTTTTTAGTATTATATCGTTAAACATAATTAGGTCAGTGAAACTTATGCATAAGCCACTCACATTAAACTTCGATAATCACCTGATAAAACACTTGCCATTCTTAGTGAGCAAAGTTTCGCCAGCCCCATTAATCGGCTCACATTTGATCATTGCTAGTAAAGCACTTTTATCTGAATTAAATATTGATATTGAACAAACTCAGCAGCAAAAATTTATTGATATTTTTGCTGGTAAATATTTGCCCGAAGGTGGTTGCTTTCATGCGCAGGTCTATAGCGGCCATCAATTTGGACAGTATGTGCCGCAATTAGGCGATGGTCGTGCAATTAGTCTTGGGGAAATTAAAACTGCAGCTGGTAAGCGGTTAGATGTGCAATTAAAAGGTGCAGGTCAAACGCCGTATTCTAGGATGGGCGATGGTCGAGCAGTATTGCGCTCTTGTATTCGAGAGTTTTTAGCTAGTGAGGCGATGGCGGCCTTGAGCATACCGACAACGCGGGCGCTATGCATTATCGGCAGTGATCATGAAGTTTATCGCGAACAAGTGGAAAAGGGTGCGATGATGACGCGGGTAGCACAATGTTATATTCGCTTTGGTCATTTTGAGTACTGGTTTCATCAAGGAAAAATGGATGAGCTAAATCAGCTTGCTGACTATTGCTTAGCGCAGTATTTCCCAAACTGTTTACAGCAAGCGAATCCGCATTTGGCAATGCTAGAACAAATTGTTCACTCTACTGCCGAATTAATCGCAAAATGGCAGGTTTATGGTTTTGCCCATGGCGTGATGAATACCGACAATATGTCGATTCTAGGGTTAACCATAGATTATGGCCCATTCGGCTTTCTTGATGATTATCAACCACATTTTATTTGTAATCACTCAGATCATACTGGCCGATATGCTTTTGATCAGCAGCCGAGTATTGGTTTATGGAACTTAAATGCCTTGGCCATTACTTTTTCTAAGTGGTTAACGGCACAAGAGATTAGGCAAGTATTAGAACAATATGAACCCACGTTAATTAGCCATTACCTTTATTTAATGCAACAAAAATTGGGGTTAACTGAGTGGCGTGATAGTGATCATGCGTTGCTTGGAGAGTGGTTGAATTTAATGGCACAGCAAAAAGCGGATTACAGTTTAAGCTTTCGCTTATTAAATTTAGTGCAGTTAGATGATCAGGACAATGAACACTGTCAGGCGCTTTTGGCTTTGTTTAAAGACAAGACGCCAGTAATGCAATGGCTCGCAAAATATCGTACAAGATTAAGCGATAACGACTGTACTGATAAACTTCGAGTACAACTGCAAAATCAATATAATCCTAAGTTTATTTTACGTAACTATTTAGCGCAGCAAGCTATATCTCTGGCAGAACAAGGGGATTATGCCGAACTTGAACGGTTGCATAATATATTAACGCAACCATTTGCAGAGCAACCTGACCTAGAGCAATATGCGCAGCAAGCACCTGATTGGGGTAAGTCATTGGAGATTTCATGCAGCAGTTAGCTATCAACCAAATTCAACGAAATGAGGACAATATCGCGATAGTCTTTAATCAGGAGTTTGATACTGATGATTTAACTAATGTGGCGTATTGGCTATTAGAATTGTTACCTACAATACAACTTATAGAAACGATATCAGGTGCCGATCGCGCGAACTTTAGGTTGATCTATCAGCAAGTGAATGTGGTCATGAACTTAGATGTTTGTAGTCAGTCATGCTGGCTTGAAGCTGAAATTCCTAGCGAGTCTGATGTACTTTCTACGATTTTTCTCGTGTTAACGAGCAATAAAAGCAATGGATAAAATATTAGTAAGTGCATGCTTACTTGGCGCTAAGGTTAGGTATGATGGACAAGCTAAACCTTTGCTTAATCGTAAGTTAACGCGCTGGCAGCAACAAGGTCGCTTAATTACAGTGTGCCCAGAAGTCGCTGGTGGTTTATCGATACCCAGAGAGCCCGCAGAATTGCAGGCTAATGGTTTGGTTATTACAACTAATGGTGCGAATGTTACAGCTGCTTTTATTCAAGGTGCACAACATGCATTGCATCTTTGCCAACGTCATCAAATTCGCTATGCCTTACTAAAAGAATCGAGTCCGTCATGTGGCAGCCAGTGGCGATACGACGGTAACTTTTCAGGTCAAAAAATAGCAGGACAAGGATTAACCGCAGAATTATTGATAAAACATGGTATTGCCGTGTTTTCTGAAGAAAACATTGAACAGCTAATTGAGTTGATTGACGACTAATTAAACGCTAACAGGGATTTTGGTCGTGAGTATTTCGTAGGTGCTTAGGCGACAGCGACTTGATTTCGGCCACTGGTTTGGGCGTGGAATAAAGCTCTTCTCGTTCGTGATACTAAACTGTTTAGTGACTCGCGCTGCTGAAATTCACTGACACCAAGTGATATGGTTAGTTGCGGCAACCTTACACCCGACTTACTGCTAATAAAGCGAATTTTTTCAACACCTTGTCTAATTTTTTCTGCAACTTCACCCGCAATTGATGCTTCAACATCTGGCATTAAAATTAAAAATTCTTCATTGCCTGTACGCACCGGTAAACCACTTTCGCCAACATAATTACTCACTTTATTGGCAATTTTTGACAAGATCACTTCGCCTATTAATGAGCCAAACTTTTCACTAAATTCTTTGAAATGGTCAACATTGACCACTACGGCGGCAATTTGCTTCTCAGGTTGGGCTTCTATCCAAGCGTCAAAATGCTTATTTAATGCTTTTTTGTTGTATAAGCGAGTAATAGGGTCTAGGTAAATTTCATTGCGCGCTGCTTGAAACTCTTGTGTAAGCAAGCTGGCTTGGTTTTGTGAAGCCTGTAGCTCACTTACTAGTGCCTGTTGCTGTTGTTTAAAGTGTAATGCTGCAGCTTTCAGTTGTTTTATTGCTTGCTGTTGAACAGGGTCGCTACTGACAATATTGGCAATACTATTATCAACTTGCTCTAAAAATTTTCGGCTACTTTTTGTCGATTTTAGGCAGGTGTCTTTAACGTCGGCTGTAACTTTCTCGACATCATCAAAAATTTCATCACGAAACTCACTTTTACCTAATACAAATTGCTCATAAAGTTCTTCAATAATAAAGTTATCTAAACTTTTATGGCTAAATAAGTGTTGATCGATTTTTGTGCGCAGCGGTGTATTTTTTTCACTGATATATTCGTAGCTAATTGCGTAATTTATTGGCGTAGCCGCTAGCTGCCACTGAGCAAGTTGCTTCAGCGTTTTAGCCAGTTTAATTTCTGCTTGCTTCATTGAATCATGATGCTTCAATGATTCACTCCATAAAAACGTAATTACTTGCCCATTCTGTCTAAAAATGCTGGAAAGTGCTAGCTTTGTCTGTAATTTTTGACAGATAAGTCGCACAAATTCGTGCAAATGCATAAATTCTCATCAAATTGTTGGAATATATCTAGCTAAATTCACTTGCTAGACAGTAATTAATTAGCCCCATTAAAGCTCATGTTATTGCCATGAATGGCACAAATTACAAGATAAGGTGTAGCGAAATAGTGATTGATACCTGTTAATGTTAATTTATCAAAATAACAAGGGTGCAAGCCTTTAAATAATAATGAAAATGCCGGAAGGTTTTATGAAATATATAAGTTTATTGTTTGTTTTACTGCTTAGTGCATGTAGTCAAAATGGTATGCAAAGTCAGTCCAAAGTCGATGTTAACCAAGCGCTAACTAAGGT
The DNA here is from genome assembly GCF_053470325.1 of Colwellia sp. MEBiC06753. Taxonomy (NCBI): domain Bacteria; kingdom Pseudomonadati; phylum Pseudomonadota; class Gammaproteobacteria; order Alteromonadales; family Colwelliaceae; genus Colwellia; species Colwellia sp. MEBiC06753. Next base: position 14,204 of record NZ_JBQMTM010000024.1, read on the forward strand.
TATTGAGCGTTATCATCAGTACGAAGAGCAAAGTAGCCCATTTAATAAGCCTGAAGTCGGTGGTAATAATGCAAAGTTGCCAGACTTAAGCGCTGAATCCTTAGCCGCGAATCATGAAAAGTTAAAAGTGATTTATGCCGATGTTATCGCGATTGATCCAGATAAGTTAGACAATGCTAATAAAATTAACTGGTCGGTTTTGGAATACCGCATTAAAAATCAATTAGATAGCTACGTATATAAAGATCATTTGATGCCGATTACCGCTGAATCAGGTTTTCACGCTTACATAAGCTTTTTACCTCGAATGGTCTCATTTAAAACAGCGCAAGATTATCAAGATTATTTAAGCCGATTAAATCAATTACCAGGTTATTTTGATCAACAAACCAATTGGATGAAACAGGGATTAGCACAAGGTTATACCCAGCCTAAAGTTGTGTTAACAGGCTTTGAAGATTCAATTAAGGCATTTATTAAAGATGATGTGACTGCTAGCGTTTATTATCAGCCATTTAAAGCTATGCCCAAGCACATTTCCCAACAGCAGCAAGCTGAGTTACAGCAACAAGCGCAAGAAATTATCAAACAAAAGATATTCCCTACTTATCAACGCTTTTACGACTTTATGGTAGAGACTTATATGCCAAATGCTAGTCAGGATATTGCGGCAAGTAGTTTACCAAATGGCAGTGAGTATTATGAAAATCGCGTTAAGCACTTTACTACATTGAATATGACAGCTGATGAAGTACACAACATCGGCTTAAGTGAAGTTAAACGTATTCGCGCTGAGATGCAGGCGATAATCGATAAGCTGGAATTTGAAGGTAGCTTTGCTGACTTTGTCGAATTTTTACGTACCGATCCGCAGTTCTATGCAAAAACGCCAGAAGGGTTATTAAAAGAAGCGTCATTCATAGCTAAGAAAATGGATGCAAAACTGCCAAGCTTATTTAAAACCTTACCGCGTACGCCTTATGGCATAATCGAAGTGCCAGCTAATATTGCACCTAAATATACCACTGGCCGCTATTCAGGTCCGTCACGCGATGACGAGCCGGGCAATTACTGGGTAAATACTTACCGATTAGATCGCCGCCCATTATATGTGCTTGAAGCATTAACCTTACATGAAGCGGTTCCGGGTCATCATTTACAAGGTTCAATTGCCCGTGAAATGCAAGATGTTCCAAAATTTAGAAATAACACCTACATTTCTGCCTTTGGTGAAGGCTGGGGCTTATATTCTGAGTTTTTAGGTATTGAAGCGGGTTTCTATCAAGATCCTTATAGCGATTTTGGCCGATTAACTTATGAAATGTGGCGAGCATGTCGATTAGTGGTTGATACTGGTATGCACGCGAAAGGTTGGACGCGTGACCAAGCGATGGATTTTTTAGCTAGCAATACGGCATTGTCACTACACAATGTAACAACTGAAATTGACCGTTATATTTCATGGCCAGGACAAGCGCTTTCTTACAAAATTGGCGAGTTAACTATTAAGCGCTTACGTAATGAAGCTGAGCAAGCGTTAGGCGCTGATTTTGACAAGCGAGAGTTTCATGATCGCATCTTAGAAAACGGTTCAATGCCGTTATCTATGCTAGAAACGCTTATTCGTCAGTACATTGCTGATAAAAAAGCTAAATTAGCCGCTAACTAAAATGATCATGGGGTAGGTAGTACTATGGAGCTATCTACCCATTCAATCCATTATGATAGTTCAAAAAGGCTAGCTAAAATTTTTTAATGTGAAGAAATAACGTTTTGGAAAAACTATAAACTGCTAGTGAAATACTAACTTAGAACAAGGTAAAGGAGGACACGCAAAGTACCGGAGGATTTTAGGTATGCATAAAACACCCTATAAAGATAAGCCCCCACTGTATCTAAATTTGGCAGTTCCGCTGTCCTAGGTTTCCCCTTAGACCGGTAACTTTGCGTCTCTAGCTTTCACTAGATTTGCCTTTACGAGCTTAGTCACTCAAGTGCATTATAGTTCAAAGCAATCGCTTGTAAACCTTTTAATTTGGTGCTTATCAAATCAACAAGGTAGAATGAGCAGTGTTATTGATTTTTAAACTAAAAAAATAAGGCATTACATCGGGTGAACATTGTCTCTGTACTCAAACTGCCAATCATCTGTACAGTTTTGCTATTGGCTTCGACCATAGCTCAGGCCCAGCAAACACGTGAAGTCGTGGTCAATAATATTGATCGTATCAATACTCTTTACGATCAAGATAAAGAAACATTGCCATACGATGCGATTGTTGGATTATCAACAGAAGTTGTACAGTTTCGCCAGCAATACCCTAATGAAGTTATCGCGAAAGCGTATTCACTCATGGCTGAAGTGGCTAATCGTAAAGGTGACGCCGCTAGAGCTTTTCAATTTGCCGTTGACGGACTCACGTATCAACCGCTACCAACCGAGTTACAGTTAAATTTAGAATTAAAATTAGCTGCCGGCTATTTTGTTAAAGGTAAATATCATAACGTTTTTCATTTTGTCGACCAGGCATTAGTTCGCGCTAAAGAAGAAGGCTTAGTTAAATATCAGTTGCTTGCGTTAAGTTTTCGATCTATGGCAAACGCGCTTTTGGGTAAAAATCAAATAGCGAGTGATGATTTACAAGCGGCTAAATCATTAATTGAGCTTAATCAACAATATGCTGATCATTTAGGGTTATTAGAAATTATTGCTATTTCCTACCACTATTTGGGGGAATATCAAATTGCAATGGACATGAATGAGCGAATTTTAAAATTACGCTTTTCCATGAACAAATATAATGGCATTGATCGCACTTATTATAATTTGGCCAGAGCTTACCGTGAAATTGGACGCTTAGATGATGCATATAATGCTTATTGGGAAGTAAAGAAAATATCTGAGCAAAATAATTGGACGATAAAGCGCGCTTACGCTGAATTAGGGTTGGGCCAAGTGCTGTTAGACCAAGAAGATTATGACAATGCGTATTTAGCTCTAGTTGAAGCGGAAAATTCTTTTAAAGGACAAAACTTAAACAAGCCGTATTTGACCACATTAATTGCTTTTGCCAAAGCAAGTTTTGCCACTAATCGCGAAGCATTTGGTAATCATTTACTGGCCTTGGCTGAAGGTTTAGTCGATATTACTGAAGTTGATCGCCAACAAATTGAATTATTTTTAATGTTGGCCAAACGTTATAAGGCTGAAGGAAATATTGAAAAAGCATTTTTAATGCTAAATCAGTATGTTGATTTACGTAACCAATTTAATTTGGGCAATACCACTGATGGCTCCGCTAAAACGAAGCAATTACCGGTGGAAGAAACCAATAAAGAGCTAGCATTAAACTTAGCGGAAAGTTATGAGGTACATGCAGAGTTCAATGAAAAACTTCAGCGCTTACAAATGTTAGCGGATATTTTGACTTTATTGCTAATGATTGCAGTATTTATCATTGTTATTCAGTGGTTTAACTATCGTTCAAAGAAGCAGCATTATACTTATGAACAACTTGAGCGCCCGGCTCATTTTTTAGCGACTCCAGCGCAAACTAAATATATTTATCATCGCGCCTTTAAAAAAGCACGGAAATATCAATACCCGTTAACTGTTGGTTACCTAACCGTGAGTAATTGGCAGGACTTAACCTATACCTTTAATAAAAAAATAGTGAATGAGGTCAGCAAAACTATTGCGACGTTGATTAATGAACATTTAGGTGAATTTGATCAAACAGGCCAAATTAATGATGGTGAATATTTGGTGCTGTATCCTCATCAAACGAAAGCTGAAGCAAAGCTAGTATTTGAAAAGTTAATAGATGCACTTAAGGTAAGATTTTTTGCCAATTTAGGTGAGTTTTCGGTTAATATACGCTTTTCTTTAGACACACCTGCAGTTCAGGATATTGACCCTTATATTTTCCTCTCTCGCTTAAGTGATGTCTCTTAAATTGAATAGGTAATTCTGTTTTGATGGTATTAGTATTAATAGTTGCCGCGATATTTGTTGTAGTCAGCATTTATTTTTACTTTCGTTCTGAACGTTTGCAACATGAGCTTGTTGGTCAACGTCGTGAAACTGCACAAATGCGCAAAGAAAACCGACTCTTTGCTGATATATTTGCTGTAGTTGCGGCAAAACAAGAAGAGTTTCTTGAATTTCGGTTTAATAAACTAAAAGAGCGTGCTGAAAAATCGGCACCAACGGTTGTGAGTGATTTAACCTTAATTAGCCCACTAATCACCAATTACGCGACAATCTTTCGAGCCTGCGCTTCAGGAAAAACCCAATTAAAAACGATTAGTGAGCAATGTTTAGAAAGCTACCGCGTTGGTTCTTTTAAAGAATTCCAGCGATTTATCTCTGGACAAGAAAAATATATCAAGCGCATGTGGGCCAACAATAATCTAAATGGCTATATGTCTATGATTGAAGCACTGCTAACAGAGAAACAAAAAGAATTAGCCAGAATCAATCAAGCGAATAAAGCAAACAATGACATTATGGCGGACTTTAAAAAGTTCTAAAAAGGATTTAATGATCCGCTGGGAAGGGGTAAATAAGAAATAAGCGCCGATCCATCGGCATTCTTTATTTTACAAAACTAGTCGTTAATACAACTAGCGAATTGCAATATGTGGTGAAGTATCTATTTCACCATCACCAGAAATAGTGGCTGGTTTACCTTCACAAAGCAAAATTGCTAAGCTACCTGCGCTGCTATTTCTAATAAATGCTAAGTTATAGCCAAATTGCAATAAACTGCTTGCAGCAAATTTTTGAGCCAAAGTTAAATTTTCCCATAGGGTAGATTGCACTTGCTCTTGCTGTCTTCGCTCTAATAGCACTTCTCTTTCAGATAATGCTTGCATTGTTAGCCTCTTAAAATAACAAATAATTTTGTATAAATTATCGCCTGAGTAGAACACTATATTACTACGTAGAATTTTTCAATAAAGATCGAAAAAATCTTTTAAATTAATACTTAATGTAACTTAATGGCTAAATTTGATTACACTTTTTTATTACTTTTTAGCACTCATGCGCGTCGTCAGCTGCTCTTGAAAAAAGCCGCTTGCTAAAGATTTTTCCACGTCTAATGGACGTAAACCCTTAGGTTCTTCTAAGAGCATAAACCTAGTGTAAAGATATCAAACCAACTGTTGCAAAAATAAACCTGAAAGATCAACACGACCTATATTCAGCAGTAAATGTCTGTTTATAATAGGATCAATATTATTCAAAAAAAGGGTTGTCATGAGTCAGGTATTAGACGATTTACTTTCATTGTTAAAGCTAGAAACTATCGAGCAAGGCATTTATCGCGGTCAAAGTCAGGACCTGGGATTTAAAGCACTTTTTGGTGGCCAAGTTATGGGACAAGCACTGTCGGCAGCCCAAGAGACGGTAGAGACTGAACGCCAAGTACACTCATTACACTCATATTTTTTACGCGCTGGTGATGCGTCGAAGCCGGTGGTTTACGAGGTAGAAGAGCTGCGAAATGGCCGAAGCTTTAGTGCTCGTCGTATTCAAGCTATCCAAAATGGTAAAACAATTTTCTATATGACCGCGTCATTTCAGGCGCCAGAAGTTGGATTAGATCATCAAGATAGCATGCCAGAAGTGCCTAATCCTGAAGAAGTATCTTCTTATCAAGACTTTATCTTTGAACATCAGGATATTTTACCTGAAAAAATCCGTGGTAAATTTTTGTCTGAAAAGCCAATTGAAATTAAGCCAATAGATCAGTACAACTGGGTTAATCCAGAAAAAATGCCTGCTAAGTGTAATATGTGGATTAAGACTAATGGTGATTTACCTGATGACTTACGTATTCATACCAATATGTTGGCTTATACTTCTGATTTCCATTTTTTACCGACGGCTTTATTTCCTCACGGCCAAACTCATTGGAATCCAAACCTGCAAATCGCCACGATTGATCATACTATGTGGTTCCATCGCCCATTTAGATTTGACGATTGGCTGTTATATGTCATTGACAGCCCGTCAGCAACCAGTGGCCGCGGACTAGTAAAAGGCCAAATTTTTAATCGCCAAGGTGAGCTAGTTGCTTCTACCATGCAAGAAGGGGTTATTCGCGTTCATAAACCTTAATTTAGGTTTTTAGTGATTTGGCTTTAGCGAGTTTGCCAATCAAAGCCTGTAGGGTGTTGAAAAACGCGTAAACCAAATTCAGGCGCTATGGCATAGAGGTGGTCAAAAATATCTGCTTGTATGCCTTCATAGGTTATCCAGCTGGGGTCATTAGTAAAAAAGTATAACTCCAGTGGAATACCGGTTGGAGTTGAAGCTAGCTGTCTGACCATGCAGGTCATGCCATGATGCACACTTTCATGTTGTTTTAGGTAAGCCTCGACATAGGCGCGAAAGGTGCCAAGATTGGTTAACTGCCTTTGATTGACTTTATCATGTTCAGCAATACCTTTTGCTCGATTATTTTCAGCAATATCTTCACACTTTTCATTAAGGTATTGCTTGATCAAACTAATGCTTTTTAGGCGCTCAATTTCTTCTGCTTGATAAAACTTAATACTGGCTAAGTCGATATTGATCGCGCGTTTGACTCTGCGACCACCTGAATTAAACATATCACGCCAGTTTTTAAACGAGCCGCTAGTTAAAGCATGAGTTGGTACAGTAGTTACCGTGCGATCAAAATTTTGAACCTTTACCGTATTCAGGCCAATTTCTAACACGTCACCATCCGCACCGTATTGAGGTAACTCCACCCAATCACCCGGTGCGACCATTTTATTTGCTGAAATCTGAATGCTGGCCACCAGCCCTTTAATGGTGTCTTGAAACACCAACAATAACACTGCCGTTAGTGCACCTAAGCCACTAAGCAAATAAATGGGTGACCGATCAATAATTGTCGAAACCGCTAATATGGTTGCCACTAAATAAATCGCTAATTTGATCAGCTGGATAGTGGCATTTAGCGGTACATAACGCGCTTTTGCTTTTGACTGGTAAAGGTGCTGAATTACATCCAGCAATGCAGTTAAGCAACGGGCAATTTGGTAAAAAATAATGACCTTGATAAACATGCTCAGCACTGGAATTAGTGCCGAAGACTCAGGTAATAGCAGCGGGGTAAAGACAAGAACCAAAAAGTATGGAAATAACAGTAATACCTTACTTACTAACTGATGTTTTAAAAATAAGTCGTCCCAAGTATTTTTGGTTCTTTCAACCAATGAATTAATGAAAACTAGAATACGATGCTTAACAAGATAGTGGCTAACCGATGCTAAAAGCACTAACAATAATAAACCTGCTAGGTTTTGTCCTAACACCATATATTGCGATGGCCAACCAAGCGCGTTAAGTTGTTGCGTAATCCAGTCTGTCATTAACTACCCCTTAATTGTTGGCTATTCATCTCAAGCAAAATTTGATCTTTTTCAGTCCAAGTGCTGTTAAGCCAACGTTGAAAATTTTGCTTAAATACTTTGTCATTGAAATAGTCACCAATGATCTCTTTTGGTATATCAATCGCTTGTACATTGACATATATCTCTTTGACTTGACCACAAATAAATTGTTTAAAACTAGGAATTCCTTTGGGGTAAAAAATAGTAACATTAACAATTTTATTTAAATGCTGTCCCATTGCATCAAGTACTAAGGCGATGCCGCCAGCTTTCGGGCGCAATAAGTAACTAAACGGTGATTTTTGCTTGCTATGTTTGGCTTGGGTAAATCGCGTACCTTCAATAAAGTTCATTACACTTACCGGCTTATGTTTAAACTTCTCACAAGCAACGCGGGTTGTTTCTAAATCTTTGCCAATTAAGTGCGGATTTTTTTTAAGGTAGCTCTGGCTGTATCGCTTCATAAAAGGAAAGTCTAACGCCCACCAAGCAATCCCTAAAAATGGCACATAAATTAGTTCTTTTTTGAGGAAAAACTTAAGGAATGGAATTTTGCCATGCAATATGCGTTGCAATACCAGAATATCTACCCAGCTTTGATGGTTACTGACAACTAAGTACCAGTCTTTTTTAGTGACGTTCTCAAGGCCGCTAACGTGATACTTGATTGGCGTTAGTAAATTTTGGATCCAAGAGTTTACTGCCACCCAGTTGCTTGCCATTTGATCGAGAATATAACTGAATACTTTCTGCCAGCCTTTGGCCGGTACTAGTGCTTTAAGCAGCGAACTGATAATAATAGGAATAAGCCAGAATAAGGTGTTAACGGTATAGAAAAGGAATGACAAAATTCCTTTAAGCGGGCCAGGTAGAAAACTTAACATAGTAACTTTGATATTTTGGTTATTAATTAATAGGTGCTAAGTAATTGTATGCTTTTATCGGATAATTTGAAAATTGCATTTTTGACAATTTGTTGAATAATTTTCAGAGGTTATCTTGGTTTAGCAAGTTATGGCTCAGGTCGAAAATTGGATTAGAGCCGTTGTTTTCGTTAAACACTGAGTTTTGCTCTATTTAGCCGATATTATCTTTTCACGTTCCGTTTAAAAATGATAAACCTGCTTATTTTCAAAGGGCTATGTCTTTAGTTGTCGTTAGGTTACAAAAACAACACCTTTTAACTTACCTTAAGTTTCGTAGCACTTAAATGCTTAACCTAGCGCAATAAAATGACGAAAGTTTGCGGTATATGCGATAAACCTATTAAAAATATCATTTTTGTCGATAAATTCAGCAAAAGTTTGTTGCTATTACTTGGTGAATGGCGTATTGCTATCAAGGAGTTTAATTAGGAGGAGCAATGAACTTTCAGCGTGTTGTGATTAAAGTTGGCAGTGCTTTAGTAGCACCTGACAAACAAGGCTGTAGCGGGCACTATTTACTTGCTATCGCGCGCTTTGTTACTGAATGTCGACAAGCGGGTAAAGAGGTTATTCTAGTATCATCTGGCAGCGTGGCTGCTGGACGCGCACTTATACAACACGGTTCACCCAATCCCTCTATTCCAACCAAGCAGGCAATGGCGTCAGTTGGACAAATGAAAATGATGGCAAACTGGCAGCGATTCTTTGACGTGCCATGTAGCCAGCTATTAATTACCCATGGTGATTTAAAAGATCGTCAGCGTTACATTAACATCAAGAATACGCTAAGAATTTTATTGGAAAACGACATTATTCCAATTGTTAACGAAAATGATACAGTCGCTACCGAAGAGTTGAAGGTTGGTGACAATGACAACTTAGCGGCACTTGTAGCGTTAGTGAGTGAAGCAGATAGCTTACTGATTTTAAGTGATGTTGATGGTTTGTATCGTGAAAACCCCAATGATAACCCTGATGCTGAAATGTTGACGGTAGTCGACAAAATAACACCTGAGGTTTATCAAATGGCAGGTGGCACCTCAAATGTCATTGCAACTGGCGGTATGCAAACCAAAATACAGGCGGCGGAAAAAGCCGTAGAAAATGGTATTGATACCTTTATTGTTAATGGTAAAAAAGCAGAGGCTTTTGAACGCTTACTTAAAGGTGAAAACCCAGGAACGCGATTTATTGCCCAGCAAACGCATATCAAAGCGAAAAAGCATTGGCTTAAGCACACCTTAAAAAGTGCTGGGCAAGTATTGCTTGATGATGGCGCTACGAGAGCGGTAATGAAAAATGGTGCTTCTTTGTTACCGTCGGGTATTTGTGAGATTACTGGCGAATTTTCCGCCGGTGACACTATAGATTTAGTGTCGAAAAATTCAACACAGGTGATTGCTAAAGGTATTACTCAATATAGCCATCGAGATTTGGTAAAAATTAAAGGAATCAATAGTAATCAAATTAGTCAAGCGTTGGGTTACTGCCCAAGTCGGGTGATTGTTCATCGTGATGATATGGTGACTCTAGTGAAAGAAGAAGTAGATAATGACTCAATTTAATATTGCGACCATGGCGCAGCAGGCAAAGCTAGCCAGCCGCCAAGTAGCGCAACTAAGCACTACAGAAAAAAACACCCTGTTAGCTGATATGGCGGCTGCAATTGTTGGCGCTAGTGAACAAATTCAACAAGCTAACCAGCAAGATTTAGACAGTGGCCGCGACAAAGGCCTTTCAGATGCGATGCTTGATCGATTAACACTCACGCCAGAGCGTATCAAAGATATTGCTAATGCCATCTTAGAAATTGTTAACTTACCGGATCCTGTCGGTAATATTGCGCATATGCAACTGCGACCAAATGGTATTCAGGTCGGCAAAATGCGTATTCCGCTTGGTGTGATTTCAATGATTTATGAATCACGACCTAATGTGACGGCAGAAGCAGCTGCCCTGTGTATTAAATCGGGCAATGCGGTAGTATTGCGGGGTGGCTCGGAAGCTATTCACAGTAATTTAGCGCTGGCCAGCTGCTTACATCAAGTGTTAGCACAGCATCAACTTAACCCTGCTATGGTCTCTGTTATTCCAGATACCAGCCGTTCAGTGATTGAACAACTATTAACCTTACGCGAAGATATTGATTTAGTGATCCCACGCGGTGGTGAAGGCTTAATTCGCTATGTTACGGAACATAGCCAAATACCAGTGATTCAGCACTTTAAGGGCGTATGTCATTTATATATCGACGAATTTGCAGATATTGATAAAGCATTAAATATTTTAATTAATGGCAAAACTCAGCGGCCAAGTGCGTGTAATTCAATTGAAACTTTATTGGTGCACCAAACGATTGCCGCAAAATTTTTGCCCAAAGCCGCACAACGTTTGCAGACGTTTAACGTTAAAGTACACGCCTGTGGGCAAAGTATTGGTTATTTTGCTGATGCCTTGGCGGCAACCAATGATGATTATTTAGCAGAATACTTAGCGCAAGAAATTGCGATTAAGGTAGTTGCTGATTATCAGCAAGCAATTGATCATATCAATCAATATAGCTCAGATCATACCGAAGTGATTGTTAGCCAAGATACATCACGCTGCCAGCAATTTATTCGTCAAATAAATTCGTCAGTAGTGATGGCAAATGCCTCATCGCGTTTTTCAGATGGCAATCAACTGGGGCTAGGCTCGGAGATAGGCATATCAACGAGTAAGTTGCATGCCTATGGTCCTATGGGGTTAGAGGCGCTAACTACGGAAAAATTTGTCGTTATTGGCGATGGCCAAATACGTGACTAGTTGAGCGCTGAATAGTGTAATCGCCTAACTTAGCAAGATTGGGCTGCACTAAGCTTACACTGTAACTTGTGATATAAGTTGATATTTTCTTTTAACAAGTGCTGAGTTTGGACATTATCTAATGCCGACTTGGCACTATTTAGGTTATTACTATCGGTATAAATTTCTGCCAGTCTCAAATAAGCAAGGCTCTCAAAAGAAACCTCTTGTAATTGTTGTGCAGCAGCAATCACGGCATTTAGCTGTGGAATGGCTTGTTCATCGTTTCCTAAAAAGTGTTGCGCGCGGGCAACATTGTATAGCGCTAATAGTTGGTAGTAGCGACCATTATCATTATTGGCGTTGCTAAGGGCCAATTCCATGTATTTTAGTGTAGCCTCATGATTTTCTAAGCGATGAGATAAGTAGCCAAGAATGGTATAAATTTTCTTTTTGATAAAGCTATTTTGATGATCAACAAACTTGGCTTCCAATGCCAACAATAGTTTCAAACCTTTGTCGAAATCGCCGGTATATAGTTGAAATGTTGCATAATCAATAATGGCTTGCGGATTCCCGCTTTTTGCTAGCTCTTTGAAGGCATTATCAACACGCAATGTATAGTCGTCGACATTGATATCACCATCTATTTGATGCAGCTTTACTTTATACATATAACTGTTGAGCTCAACGCGCAGCGGCTTATTAGGTAATGCCAGTAGCTCGTTTACTTCGGCAATAATTTCATGATAGCGCTGCACAATAAATAACATGTCGAGCAAATTTAGCTTTTGATTAAACCACAGATGAGTTGCTTTTGGCGTTTGATCAATTTGCAGCTTCAAATCAGTAATACACTGTTGAAGGTTTTGATTACAATTTTCGCTATTGTCGTAAGCGAAAGCATGATGAGAAAAAGTTATTAGCGTGGTGAACAAAAAGCTAATAAGCAAGGGCTTTAATTTGACAATCATCTTATCTCGACACCATTCATCTGTGGTTTTTTTTACGCTATTTATTTTGTTTTATCAAGCGTCGAATTATAAATTGATAATACGTTAACCCAATGGTAACCGATTTGTTACAAGTACTAAAAGTAGAGTAAGTCAGCTTTGAAACTTTCTATAACATCATGTTTTTGTTGATGTGCTTAACGATAAGCTGAACAATATCAATGCGCCTATCAGCACGGTGCATTTCAACTGCAACTATATATCTAAATTAGAAATATTTCATTTTCTCTTTTTAAATGTATGCTGTTGATTATTAAGTTGAAAAATTCTTCATTTCACTTATTTAAAATTTAAGTTCGATCATTTTCCGCCCTCACTCTTGATTGTTCATTTTTCGACCTCATATATAAGCATAAGTGATTAATTAAGGTCATTTATTCAGAGGGCATTATTATGCCTACTAACGTCACACCTCCTCCTCGAGGTCCATGGGGCGATAAATCGCCTGCTCCACCCGATTTAGATAAACTTTTTAATACTGGTCTGCCTAAGCTCCAAGGATTTTTACCTGGGGGAAGTTTTCTTAAATTCTTATGGCTACTGCTTTTAATTCTTTTGAGTTTCACTGCTTGGACGTCGGTCTATACGATTCCAAGTGATTCTGTCGCTATTGTTAAACGGTTTGGCAAGTATGCTAGAGAGGTGCCTCCGGGGCTGCATTTTAAACTTCCCTTTGGTATTGAATCAGCAACCACTGTTCCCGTTAAGCGACAATTAAAGCAAGAATTTGGCTTTAAAACGTCTGGTGCACAAGATCCTTTTCAAAATAGCTTAAATCATGACGAACAACGTGAAACTCAAATGGTGACAGGCGACCTTAATGCCGCCTTAGTTGAGTGGGTCGTACAATATCGAATTTTAGATCCCGTTAAATTTCTATTTGAAGTTAGAGAGCCCAGTGAAACACTTAGGTATGTCTCTGAGTCAGTCATGCGTGAAGTAGTTGGAGATCGAACTGTTGATGAAGTGATTACGATTGGTCGTCAAGAAATAGAGTCACAAGCATTAGTAAAAATGCAAACCCTTTCAACCAAATACACTATGGGTATTAGTATTGATCAAGTGCAGTTAAAGAATATTAACCCACCTAAACCTGTACAAGAGTCTTTTAATGAGGTGAATCAAGCACAGCAAGAAAAGGAAAAACTGATCAATGAAGCGAGGCGAGACTACAACAAAATTATTCCTTTAGCACTGGGTGAGAAAGATCAGCGAATTCGTGAGGCGGATGGCTATCGATTAAAACGTATTAATGAAGCTGAGGGGGATATAGCGAGATTTGATGCTCTACTGGTTCAATATGTTAAAGCACCGGAAGTCACACTTCGTCGTATTTACATTGAAACCATGCAGCAAGTGCTACCTCAAGTGCACTCTAAAATCATTATCGACAAATCAACAAGCAGTATATTGCCACTGCTTAACCTTGAACAATCAAATAAAATGTTAAAAATAGGAGAGAAACAATGATCTCCAAAAAGATTACTATTTTCCTGATCGTACTAGCGTGTTTAGTTATTACAGTACAGCAATCGCTTTATACCGTAGATGAAGTGGAACAAGTGATCATTACACAGTTTGGTAAACCGATTGGCGAGCCAGTAATGACGGCTGGCTTAAACGCAAAAATGCCTTTCATTCAATCTGTAAACGCCATTGATAAGCGTATATTAGAATGGGATGGTGCCCCCTCCGATATGCCAACTAAAGATAAGTTATATATTTCAGTAGACCTTTTTGCCCGTTGGCGAATTACTGACCCTCTGCAATATTTCTTAAGGTTGCGAGATGAGCGTAGTGCGCAATCTCGGCTCGATGATATATTAGGCAGTGAAACGCGCAATGCTGTGGCAAAACATGAACTCATAGAAATAATTCGTACCACGAATGACCGCAAGCCACTTCGCGATGCCATGCTAACCAAAGCAGAAAGAGATTTAAAAATGGGTAATTTAGTGCCTATTAAGAAAGGTCGAAAATGGGTTGAAGAAGAGATATTTACTGCCGCTGCGGAGAAAGTCAAAGTATTTGGTATTGAATTGCTTGATATTCGCTTTAAGCGCATTAACTACAATGAAAGCGTACGCCCTAAAATTTACGACCGTATGATCAGTGAGCGTCGCCAAATTGCCGAACGATTTTTATCGGAAGGTAACGGTGAAGCTGCAAGAATACGTGGTAACCGTGTTAGAGACTTAAATAAAATTCAATCTGAGGCTTATAAAGCGGTTGAAAGCATCAGAGGCTTAGCAGATGCACAAGCCGCGAATATCTACGCAAAATCCTATAGCCAAAGCCCAGAAGCTATGCAGCTTTATCAATTTACGAGAACCATGCGAGCTTATCCTGACATTATTGCTGATAATACAACGCTGGTTATGTCAACAGATAGTGATTTATTAAAATTTATCAATGGCATTAGCCATTCGGGCAAAAAATAGCTAAGCCTAATTGTTATACGGTTCGCTTCTTTTTACGCGCCGTTCTTTTTAAACGTTAATGGAGTGAACATAATGATGACAGTGACGGCTCAAAACGTATTGATGAAAAAGTACGGTATTTTATGCAAGCAAATGACAATTTATTGTTATAAACATTCACATTTTAATAATTTTAAAGATGCATTAAATACCGAAGCGTTAGATCAAGATGTTCCTAGGGAGCAATCCAGTGATTCCAATAAATAAAGCCGCATGGCAAGAAAGGTACTTAACGCGTTTAATTGACAATAACAAACACAATAAAGGTAAGATTAATTACTACTGGTCACTAAACAAGCTTGCTGAAGATTTTCAGTTCAATTTGGATGATCTACCATTTATTACCAAGATATTTTTGGAAAACTTCCTTAGAAACTGCACAGCTAATGACACTTTTAATTATCAAAATGTTGTCAAAACAATCAAAAATATAGTTGCGTCAACATCTCCAGCTGACTTTGAATTTCCATTTTTCCCCAGTCGTGTATTAATGCAAGACTATACAGGCGTGCCTGCATTAGTTGATCTGGCAGCAATGCGAGATGCAATCGCAGATAAAGACGGTGATGCTACTATTATAAATCCCGTATGCCCCGTTGATTTAGTAATAGATCATTCACTTATTGCAGATCTGGCTGGACGCCCCAATGCATTAACACATAATCAACAACGTGAGATGGAAAGAAATCATGAGCGTTACCAATTCTTAAAATGGGCACAAGCCTCATTCAGTAATTTAACTATTATCCCACCAGGGCGTGGCATTTGCCATCAGGTCAATCTCGAATATTTAGCACAAGTAGTTAGGGATGAAGTTAATGTATTAATTCCAGACACATTGGTCGGTACTGATAGTCATACGACGATGATAAATGGCTTGGGGGTGCTTGGTTGGGGAGTCGGAGGTATTGAGGCCGAAGCCGCAATGTTAGGCCAACCATTGAGTATAAATACTCCTCAAATAGTAGGCGTTAAATTGCTAGGAAAAATGCAAGTCGGTACCACGGCAACTGATTTAGTCTTAACTATCACTCAAATATTGAGAAACTATGGTGTCGTTGGCAAATTCGTTGAGTTTTATGGTTCCGGTGTTTTAGAATTAAGTATCGCCGACAGAGCAACGGTTGCCAATATGGCTCCTGAATATGGAGCGACCTGTGGTCTATTTCACATTGATAATGAAGTTATTGAGTACTTAAAGCTTACTAATCGTTCATCGGCTTTAGTTGAACGTGTTCACACATATGCATTAGCGCAAAAATTATGGAGTGAAGATTCTAAGGCTAATGCAACATACCCTGAAAATATTGTCATAGACCTTAACACAATAGAGCCTTCGGTTGCAGGGCCAAAGCGACCACAAGATTGTTTTCCACTCAATACCATTAAACGAGTGACTAGAGAAGTAAGCGAACTTGATTGGCATTGTTCAGCTAGAGAGAGTTTACCTTATAGACTAAGGCCATTAACCTGCGGAGATATTGTCATCGCGGCGATTACTTCCTGTACTAATACCTCCAACCCGAAAGTAATGTTACAGGCAGGGTTATTGGCAAAAGCAGCCGTTGAACGAGGGCTGAAGATTAACCCTAATGTAAAAACATCGTTAGCGCCGGGTTCTCAAGTTGTTGCTCGTTATCTTGATAGCACTGGTTTACAACAATATTTGGATAAATTAGGTTTTAATTGTATTGGCTTTGGTTGTACAACTTGTATCGGTAACTCTGGGCCACTAGACCCTGATATAGAACAGCAAATTAGCGAAGGTAATCTAAATGTAGGTGCTGTTTTATCTGGAAACCGTAATTTTGAAGGCCGTATTCACCCCTCAGTTCGATTAAACTGGCTGATGTCGCCTCCGCTTGTTATTGCATTTGCTTTAAGAGGCCATACTCGAATAAACCTCGACAATGAGCCATTAGGTCTAGATAAAAATGGTCAACCGACATTTTTACGCGATATTTGGCCAAATGATTACTTAGTCAACGAGACAATGCGTGCGATAACCAAAGAGAGTTATGCATTGTCATATCAAGATATGTTAGCTGGCGATCATGCGTGGGAAGATTTACCAATAAGCAATACGGACTGCTATCCGTGGAATAGTAATTCGACTTATATTATTCAACCTCCTTTTCTCGAGTTATTAGCGCAAACAGGTCATGAAGGGCTTAATAGTTGCAATCAAGTCCATGGTCCAATCAAAATCAAATCAGCTAACATTTTAGCAATTTTTGGCGACTCCATTACGACAGACCATATCTCCCCAGCGGGACAAATTAGCCCGTATAGCCCTGCTGGCAAATATCTTATCGCTAAAGGTGTGACACCAGAGCAATTTAATAGTTATGGCGCTCGGCGCGGTAATCATGAGGTGATGGTGCGAGGCACGTTTGCTAATAACAGACTACATAATAAGATTATTGCGCCGGAACAAGGGGGAATAACGAGGATTTTTGATGACAAACAATTGCACAACAAAGCACATGTCTCAATTTTTGAAGCAAGTGAGTATTACGCAAAGAGTAACATCCCCTTGGTAATTTTCGCGGGTAAAGAATATGGCACTGGTTCAAGTCGAGATTGGGCAGCTAAAGGTTGTCAATTGCTTGGCGTTCAAGCCGTTATTGCAGAATCATTTGAACGTATTCATCGAAGTAATTTAGTTGGCATGGGGATCATGCCATTGCAATTACCAAAAGGTACATCTGTTGAAAGTTTACATTTACAAGGCAATGAATTAGTTGATGTTATATTCGACAATGATAATAGCAGTCACCGTTTAGCGCCAAACCAGACGTTACTAGTGACGATACACTCTACCGCATATGATGAAACAAAAGGAGCAGTAACTTTGCCTGTAGTTTTACGTATTAATAGTTCACTGGAGTTAGATTATTTTATTGCTGGAGGGGTTTTGCCTTACGTGGCAAGCCAATATTTATGAACAAACAAACACTTTGTTAATGCTCAGGCAATGCGTTGAGTTCTTACTTTTCTTAACTTTAATAGACAGTAATTAACAATACTTGTGCAACGAATATGCACAGGAGCCATTTATGAACTTGCTTGAGCATTAAAAATTTAACGCATAAAAGGCCAAAAAAATAATAAGTGAATAAACAATAAATTAGCTGAAATGCTTAATTCTATTGGTCTGATAGCTTGTTTAGGATTGTATTGGAACAAGGAAAAAAGTGGGGTGGCATATGGGACTTGAACCCACGACAACTGGAATCACAATCCAGGGCTCTACCAACTGAGCTAATGCCACCATAGAGTCTTGATTCAGGGCTGAATCAATCAGTGCGCGGATTCTATATCAACTGGCGCTGCTTTGACAAGCGAGTTCTCGTAATTTCTTTAATTCAAGGTAGAATTAAAAGGAAATAATGTGGTTGGAGGCCTTATGTCGCTCGATAATTTATTTGCCCAGCTTGATCAGCATATTTCAGGGGAGGAAAAAAAGTTACCACCAGTAGAGCTTTGGAACCCTGATTATTGTGGAGAAATTGATTTAATTATTAAGACCAATGGTGATTGGTTTTATATGGGCACGCCGTTTAAGCGCTTATCGTTAGTGAAGTTATTTGCTTCGGTATTGAAAAAAGAAGCCGATGAATACTTTTTAGTGACGCCGGTTGAGAAAGTAAAAATTCAGGTGGAAGACGCGCCATTTTTGATTACCCGCTGGCAATGGCAAAATGATCAGCCTCACGCTAATTTAATGGTGGCCACTAACTTAGGTGATGAATTTATTTTAGGGGAAGATCATCCGCTGCGTGTTGATAAAGAAGGGAATATTTATTTAACCGTACGTCGCAACTTAGAAGCAAAAGTACATCGTAATGTTTATTATCAATGGGTTGAGCAGGCTAAGCAGCAAGAAAGTGAACAAGGCACCGCTCTTGTCTTGGAAAGTCAGGGCCAGGAATTTGTGATTGGCCACTATTAGTGGCCATTAATAGTGGCTTTTAAGTAATGACAAAGGGTTTAAATTACCCGAGAAAAACGTTGCTGATTAAGATGTTGTTTCATGTAGGCATCAAAGGTCATGCAGATATTTCTGATCAACAGCCGAGCTTTCGCCGCCACTTCGATAGTGTCTATGTTATTGTTCACTAAGTTATCTTGAATAAAGGTCTTTAACGACAACAGTTCATCAGCAAAATAGTGATCAAAGTTAATGTTAAACTGCTGTTCAAAGGTGCGTTTATCTAGCGTCATATTACACATCAATGATTTAATCACTTCACCGCGAATTTCATCATCTTGAGTTAAGGTTACGCCTTTGTCTATGGCATATCCTTGTTCATCAATGGCTTGATAGTAAGCTTTTAAATCTCGCTGATTTTGGCTGTAACAATTGCCGATGGCACTAATTGATGAAACCCCTAAACCTAGTAAATGGCAGTTACCTTGGGTGGTATAGCCTTGGAAATTTCGATGTAATGTGCCGCCGCGCTGGGCAATGGCTAATTCATCTTGAGGCTTGGCAAAATGATCCATGCCAATAAACTCAAAACCTTGTGCGCATAAAGTTTCAACCGCTAACTGCATTAACGCTAACTTTTGTTTGGCGTTTGGCAACCATTCATCTTTTAGTTTACGTTGCGCGGCAAAGCGCGATGGCAAATGGGCGTAGCTGAACAAAGAAATGCGATCAACAGCCATAGTGTTGACGCTAGCTAATGTTCGCGAAAAGGTTTCTATGGTTTGATGCGGTAGGCCGTAGATTAAATCAATATTTACAGACTTAAAACCAACCGCTTTCGCACGATGGGTTAATTGGCAAATAAATTCAGTAGATTGTTCACGGTTAATTGCTTTTTGTACCTGTTGATCAATATCTTGAACACCAATGCTCATGCGGTTAAAGCCAAGTTCAGCTAAGTGATCGGCTAAGTCGAGCTCAATTTCTCTAGGGTCAACTTCAATACTGAGTTCGGCATTTTCAACGACATTAAACTGGCTTTGTAGTAGGTTGGTTAATTTGGTAATTTGTGTTTTTGTCAGAAAACTGGGTGTGCCGCCGCCCCAGTGAATTTGCGTTACCTGAAACTCTTTAAATAGCGGCGCTTGTTGTTTAATTTCTTTTGCTAGATAGTCTAAATAGATATCAGCTTTGTCACGGTGGCGGGTCACTATTTTATTACAGCCACAGTAGTAACAAAGGCTGTGACAAAATGGAATATGGACATACAGCGAAAGCTGCTTGTCTTTAGTCGCGTTAATGGTTTCAATGGCGTTGATAAAGGCGGGTCTATCAAACTCTGAATTAAATTCTAATGCGGTAGGGTAAGAGGTGTATCTTGGTCCGCTGGTATTATATTTCGCGATTAGTTTTTGGTTAAATAGTTCGGCGACTTGCATGTTATCTCCCTAAAGATCCCCTATAGGGGCAAGTCGCTATTGTAGATTGTTGAATTTGCCGCGTTTTGATCTCGCGCAAATAGTTGCTAGTTAACTCGACCTGTTAACTTAATTAATTTAATTAGTTGGGACTGCTAAGCTGCTGTTGCATTGCCAGTACAGCTTTGTGCAGTAACTCAAGTTCCTGATTAATTTGATCAGTTAATCGCGCTTCAGCTTGCATACGCTCAACATCTTGCTTCATACGTTGCTGTTTCGGCAACTGCTTGCGCTCGTCCAAAATAGCATGATGTTTGATGCTGGTGTACAACTCTGAAATAGCGGGATATTCATTCGACATCTGGTTAGTTAACTTAAGCGAGTCCATTAATACCGATAGTCGCCATGCACCTTCACCAAATTCACATTGCGACTCTTTCATGGCGCGGACAATAATGACCATGCTGCTTAATACTTTGTTATCATGCTCAGACAGCTTTTCGAGAATTTCAGCTTCAGCCTTAGCTTGAGCTGCTTGCTGTTGCTTAAGCTGCATTAATAACTTGCCTGCATATATGGCTAAAGCAAAAATGATAACACCACCTAAGCCAGCAAGTGTTAGCCAGTTATCAGTTAACATGGATCATTACTCGTAATCTGAAAAATTGGTTTTATCTAATTTATCCCAAAGCGCGTCATCATCTTCCACTTCAGATATTTCAGTTTCGTCTTCAGGTGGTAATTGCTCAGAAAGGGTTTCATATTCGTCCATTAACTGGTTGTAATAGTCGATTTCTTCCGCCGTTAGTGCTTCGTCTTGCTCTTGTTTGGACAAGATAAGTTGCAGTCTTTCATCTGCTTCAATAGCTGCAAGTTGTTGAGCAATACTTGGCGCTTGTTCGATAACGCGGATTCCAGCAATACCCGATTGTTTGCGACCAGCACTCGCTTTTTTCTTCTCAGGAGCAGCGGACTCTTTCACTAAAACAATTGGTTTCTTACTGCCGATACGAGGATCTTTGTTAACATTACCAGTATTGGAGTTTGTCTTGTTAGCTTTTGCCTCTTGCTGGCGGTTACCCGCAGCGTTACCAGTTTTCTTCTTTGGCTTTTTATCTTTGCTACTAAAAAGTTGAGTTTTGTCGACTTTTAGTGCGCCACTAGATCCTACACCAGGTTTTCTCGATTTTTTCTTACGTGTCATGAGTTGAAGGGGTCACGATAAATATTGCAGCTATTTTACGCGAAAATAATGCGTAAGGGAAAACAAGAGTGTGTTGATTGTTGTAGTCAGGCTTTTGACAAGAAAAAAGCGACGCTATTGCGTCGCTTTAGGAGATATCGTTTTGACTCACGTCAGTAACTTTGCATTCCGAATCTAAGTAGGTTTCCTAACCAATTAGCACATTCCCTGTTAATTCTGACAAGTCCTGTTATTATTTTATGCTTCCGTACGAGCTTTTCTTTTTCTCGGTCTTCCTGACACTTTATTGGGCTATCCTTATCGAGCCCTCCTGGACGAGGTAATTTATCTTCCTGATAACAAGTAAACCATCCATATTTCAAAAATCAGGGTTCATTTATGAACAACGTTTATAAAAAAAATTTATAAATAAGTGTTTGTAAAATGAACAACTCGCTTTCCGTGCAATGCTAGCGTTAACTAGTGTCCTTTTTTTATGGGCTACCTCTGTAGCTGTCTATACTCTACCTTGCTGGGTTTAAGCGGCAAGTAGAATATGACATATTTTTTTACATCATGAACAAAAATTAAGCTAAGTTAATGTATTTTAAAAGCAATAAATTTTTAGTGTCAGAATATTTATCACATTAATAAATTATTTATGGCAAATGTCTTACAAATTAAAAGGCATATAAGCCACGTTAATTTGCAGTATTTTTATACGAAATACTTCGTTTTAAACTAGGGTCTGTTGACCTTTCAGTTTATAACTCTGTTGTTTTTGAAAAAGCGGTCAATCGCGGCGCTTAATATAAAGTTTAGTTGTTCTAAATGCATATTAAGCAACAAAGAGTGACACTTTTTCAGAATAACCCTTAGGGCTATGGCTAATTTTCAACATAACTGCGTTGAAAATCGTTAATGTAGAATAACTACATTACACTCTGTTCGCCTTGTCATCTTAAAAATTAGCCGATAGCAGAGACTAAAATGAAAGATCAACAGACCCTAATGTTCTTCAGCTTACTTTAAACTTATGACAAATTGATTAAGATAAAATCACTGTTTTATCACCATTTAAACAAATGCGCTGCTCAGCATGCATTTTTACCGCGTGAGATAAGGCTGTAGCCTCTAAATCATGCCCAGTGTGAACCATTTGCTCTATGGTATAAGTGTGATTAATCGGTTTGACTTCTTGCACTATTATCGGCCCTTCATCTAAATCAGGCGTTACATAATGTGCCGTTGCGCCAATGACTTTTACTCCACGTTTATGTGCTTGATGGTATGGTCGAGCGCCTTTAAAACTCGGTAAAAATGAATGGTGAATATTTATTGCTTTGCCTCGCAGTTGCTGACAAAAGTCGTCTGACAAAATTTGCATATAACGAGCAAGTACCAGTAGTTCAGCATGACAATTTTTAAAAATGTCCATTATTTGGGCTTCTTGCGCTGCTTTGCTGTCAGGGGTTACAGGTAAATAATGAAACGGAATATTATGCCATTCGGTTAATGCCCGGCAGTGTTCATGGTTAGATACTACCGCTGCAATTTCGATAGGTAAAACACCTGCTCGCTGTTTCGTCAATAATGAGACTAAACAGTGGTCGTCTTTTGATACTGCAATCACTACTTTTGGCAGCAGATCTGTGCTACGAAGTAAGTAGTCCATTTTCAGTGGTTTAGCGAGTTCTTCAATACCTTGTTTGAATTCTTTTATGGGCACTGTTAAGGCGCGATCATCAAAGGCAATACGCGAGAAAAAACGATCAGTATATGGATCGCTGTATTGTGCGGTTTCGGTAATAAATGCGCCATGCTCGTATAAGTTTTGCGCAATCTTAGCAAGAACTCCGGTGTTGTCTGGGCATTGCCAAGTTAAAACATAGTGGTTATGTGGCTGCATAAGAATTCCAAGATCTAAATATTCAATATAGTGACAGACATTCCCAAGAAAGCTAGCTTAAAAGGTTATATGGTAACGTTGTAACTTATAAGTGAAATTTTCTTGTTTGTGACAGCCGTGGTTCAGCTAAATAATGCTGCTTTGCCAATGGTGGTTTAACCATGATATAAACACTATGGCTATTTGTTCAACAAAGTTGGGAAGTATATGTTTTCAAAGCTAAAATTTGCACACAAGATTAGCCTTGTGTCTGCGGTATTATTGGTTTTGGCATTAACCGTGTTAACGGTGCGTAACTATAGTACTGTTAAGGCAGAAGTGCAGACTAATTTACAGCAAGGCATTAGCGAAATTGCCTCGTCAGTATCCGGTAATATTGCTAATTGGCTCAATGGTAAATTAATGATTGTCGAAGCGATTGCCTCGGCGATAGATGCTACGACTAGCTCAGAGCAGATTTCACACATTGTCAAACAAGCGGATGCTTCAGGTGACTTCAAAAATGCTTATGTTGGTGTTGAACGTACGGGGGAGTTTATTTTAGATGACCCAACAATTCAGCTACCACCAGATTTTGATGCTCGCCAACGACCTTGGTACACCCAAGTTAAGCAAGATCGTCAATCGTCTTTTACTGAACCTTATATAGATGTCACGATTAATCAATTATTAATTTCTGCGGTGGCGCCTATTGTTAAAGGTAATCAATTTATCGGCGTTGCTGGCGGTGATATTTTACTGGATGAAATTGCCAAAATTATTAATGACATCGAGTTTTTAGGCTTAGGTTATGCGTATTTGGTAACTGAAAGTGGCAAAATTTTAAGCCATCCGAACCCTAAGTTTATCGATAAAAATGTCAGTGATTTACTAGGTTTTACGCCGAAATTTACCACTGAATTACGCGATATAGAGGCTAATAATCAAATTGTCTCTTTTATTCCTGTTAAAGGAATTTCTTCCGTTAAATGGTATTTGGGCGTCGTGTTAGATCAGGATAAGGCATATGCCCCATTAGCAGAATCGAGAAATAGTGCGATTATTTTTGGTTTGCTCAGTGTAATAGTCACTATGTTGTTGTTGAACTTCTTATTGCAACATTTGCTTAAACCTATTAATCATTTAACTGATGCTATTAAAGATATTTCGCAAGGAGATGGTGATTTAACTAAGCGTTTATCGGTTAATAGCCAAGATGAAATTGGCCAATTATCGCAACACTTTAATGATTTTATAGAGACTATTCATCAGTCGATGACGCAAGTGTTATCGGTTTCTAAAAACTTAAGCCAACAAATTCATCAGGTTAGAGAAAGTGCATCTAACGGTATTGATATGGCTGAGCAACAGCTTACTCGTGGTAATAATGTTTCGGCAGCAGTGACTGAGCTTAACAGCTCTGCCCAAGAAATTTCACAAAATGCAACGACTGCTTCAGAGTTTACCAGCAATATGCAGCAGCAATCACAAGCTGGTGTAGACGCGTTATCAGATAATATTATCTCAATTCACAAGCTTACCGATATTATGAGTGGTTCAAGCACTGAAGTCAGTAAATTGAGCACCGAAACTGAGAATATTGGCAATATTCTTGATGTGATCAAAGGCGTGAGTTCTCAAACAAATCTATTAGCACTAAACGCCGCGATTGAAGCTGCTCGTGCTGGCGAAGCTGGACGAGGATTTGCTGTAGTGGCTGATGAAGTGAGACAACTTGCTCAGCGCACGCAAGATGCTACTCAAGAAATTGAAGTCATGATTGAAAACCTACAGCAAGGCTCAAATGCCGTTGTCATTGCTATGAATGAAAGCCAGCGCAATAGTGAATCAAGTGTCGAATTTGCTAGTGTTGCAGATAGTACGATGAAGCAAATAATCAATACGTTAAATGATGTCGATCGAGAAAATCACTCGGTTGCCGTAGCAACGCAACAACAGGTTAATGTTATTCAGTCAATTGATGAAGATATCTTGCAATTGATGGAGCTAAATCAGCATGGGGTGGTTAACCTTCAACAAACTCAAGCTGCCTGCGACGACTTACAACAAGCATATGATGGCTTAAATAACTTAGTAAGCAAGTTTAAAGTATAAAGCGTTTTGACATAAAAACTGATAAATCAGAAGCGGTGCTAGTATTGGGCTAGTGCCGCTTTTTTTATTGAACCCTTCCTAACTCTTTTAATGAGCGATAAGCCTGATAAAGTTTATCTGTGATTTCTTGCTGTGTGCTGGGCTTGGACATGTAATCATTAAAGCCCGCGGCGATACATTTTTCAGCACTGCCACTCAGGGCATCGGCGGTAACCGCAATTAACCACACGGCTTGTTGTTGCTGGCTGATATGTTGCGCCAGCTCAAAACCATCCATATTTGGCATATGGCAATCGGAAATGATTATGTCATAAGGAGACTCTTGGTGCATAGCGAGTGCTTGTTTACCGTCTTGTGCAATATCAGGAAAAATATTAAGCCTTGCTAACTGAGCGGTTAATACTTTGACATTAACAATATTATCTTCCGCTAACAGGATGCGCAGTTGTTTAAACCTGTCATCATGCGTTAATACTGTATTGCGGTCTGGGTGGCGGCGCTCAGGCACGTCTATTTCGCCAGCGGCCACTTTCAAACGCAATGAAAAATAAAAGGTACTGCCTTTGTCTTTCTCTGAGGCAATATAGATATTACCGCCCATCGCATTGATGATTTCCTGACTAATAGAAAGTCCTAGCCCAGTACCACCAAAACGTCGACTAACTTCGTGATCGGCTTGAACAAATGGCGTAAACAGCGCCGACTGTTGCTCTTTGGTAATGCCAATACCAGTGTCGGTTACTTCAATTTTTATTTGGTGGTAAATATCGTTATTGGTCTGTATGTGCGTTGCTAAGTGGTTGATTGATAATCTAACCTCGCCATTTGGAGTAAATTTTACCGCATTACTTAATAGGTTGTTTAAAACTTGGGTAAGCCGTATGGGGGCTGAGTAATAGCGCTTAGCTAAATTTTTATCGCCAAAGAATTCTAGCGTAATCGGTTTTTCATTTTCATGGTGTTTAAAGCTGGCGACCACTTTAGCGCATAGGCTTTCAATATCGACAGGTATATGTTCTAGCGTCAGCTTGCCGGCATCAATTTTGGAAAAATCTAGCACATCATTTAACAAGTCTAGTAAGTTACGCGCTGAGCTATTGAGTATATTTAGCAAGTCTTTTTGAGTGCTGTTTAATTCAGTAAATGAAAGTTCTTCCGCCATGCCTAACACGCCGTTCATTGGTGTGCGAATTTCATGACTCATGCGCGCTAGGAAAGTGATTTTTGCTTGTGCTGATTTTTCGGCATCTGCCCGCGCGGCTTCTGCAATGGTTAGCGCATCCTCAACCCGCTTTTGGGCAGATTTGATCAGGTTAAGTTGTCTGAAGTAAACAAAGGCAAGCAGAAAGCCCAATAAAACAATGGAAACCAGCACATAGCCGGCTTGACGGTAGGCGCCGGCAACATACTCGTCAATATCCTTTTCTTTAAATACCGACTGGCTCCATTTGTTATAAATAGCGTTTAACTCTTCGACACTCATACTATTAATGGTGCGATTTAATAGGGCAAGCAACGGTTCGTCAGCGCGTTTTACCGCAAAGCGATAATAACTATCATTACGATAATTAGCTAAAGGTTGGCTCGTTAAATTAGTGAGTAGCAATTTTTTAATGTAGTACGAGGAAATTAAGGTGCTACCGATAAAGGCATTGATCTCACCATGCGATAGGGCTTTAAGCAACTGCTGATGATTGTCATATTCAGTAAAAGAAGCATTAGGCAAGCGTTGCATTAAAATTTTGGTGTTGGCTGAATTGCCAATAACACCGATTGACTCATTGGCTAAGGCATTTAAATTGTGTGCTATGTTAGTGTCTGTTCTCGTGATTAGGCTAAAACGAGTTTTCAAATAGGGTACGCTAAAGGATAATCCTGTAACATCTTTCTCCACACCGGTGGCAATTGGTATTAAATCAACAGAGCCACGCTCGGCGACAGAAAAATATTGCTCATTACTGTCTACATAGTGCGGGGCAAATAATAAGCCGAATTTTTCAGTGGCTTTTTGCATGACATCGATAACAAAGCCGCTATCGTTGATATTTGAAAAGCTTTTAGCAATTAAAAACGGCGGTAAGCCGGCACTTGGCAGTACATAGCTAATGTAGTTGTGATCGATAAGATATTGCTTTTCAGTTTCTGGAATAATTTTTAAATAATTTCCCACCGCCAAGGTAATATTAGAGTTACCGTTAAAATCATATTTTTGAGCCCACAATTCTGCTTGTAGTTTACTGATATTTCTAAGCCCTTCGTTGATGTCGTACATTAATGATCGATCGCTTTCGCGTGTTGCCGAGTGCAAATAAATACTGGAAATATCAGTAGGGTTCGCATAAAACTGATCAAGTAAATCAGCGGCTGTTAGTTTGGCTGTTAATGCCCAAGGCGTAATCGAATACAATGCATCAAATTTACTTTGTTCAGCGACTAACTGATCAAGGGTAGCAAAAATTTCTTGTGTCACCTGGCCGTCATTGATGAATAAAGGCTTATTTAGTGGCGAATGTATACCAATTTGAATGCCTTCGATTTGATCACTATCGATACGCCTAAACAAGCGTTGACGCACTTTGGCAAAAGGTATGCTATACAGCACGTTAGGTACTTTTTGTAACAACATGCTAGTGGCATTAATATCAATTTGGCCTGAGAGTAATGCCGATGTTGCCTGTCTTGGGTCAATTGCTACAAACTGGATATTATAACTGTAATCAATTGCCCAAATTTGCCAAAATTCCTGCAAGAAACGGGTCAGTTCATTGAGCGTTTGATTGTTTTTGACGCCAATTTGAGGTTGTTCAGGTATGCCTATGCGTATCACTCTATCACTTGAAGTGACATTTTTTTGGGTAAGTTCACTACTTAGTGCTGTTGGCGAATATGACGATGCAAAACTGCAAAGTATTAGGCAAAAAATAGTAAAAAAACGCATTATTTTTAACTGAAAAAACTGAACAAGCATTTGGGGTAAATAATTTGCGTGTGTAATTGTATAGTGTCAGCAATCATAAGCGTGATGCAAGTGATTTGCTTGGCAATTGATTAAATTTATTGAAATTAATCATAAGCTACCAAGGTCAAATTGCTAAGTTTTTAAATATAAGAGAGTTCTTTTGTGATGAGTCTGATAATTAATCGCGCCATTTTTACATTATTCATAATGATTACGTTTATTTGTGGCTCAGCAAATGCTGCAAGCGACAATAAAAAAATTGCAGAGTCTGCTGACTTGGTGCGCCCTTTACTTAATGGTCAAAACGTACCCCAAGTAAACACCACGACT
Organism: Colwellia sp. MEBiC06753; assembly: GCF_053470325.1. Classification (NCBI taxonomy): domain Bacteria; kingdom Pseudomonadati; phylum Pseudomonadota; class Gammaproteobacteria; order Alteromonadales; family Colwelliaceae; genus Colwellia; species Colwellia sp. MEBiC06753. The sequence goes on from NZ_JBQMTM010000024.1 coordinate 42,644, forward strand.
ATTAATGGCGATAAGCAAGCGTTATCATCAATTCTTGCTGGTAAAAAATCGATTTTATTCTTTTACCGAGGCGGTTGGTGCCCGTTTTGTAATACGCAAATGGGGCAATTAAAAGCAATCGAGCCGCAATTAACTGAACTTGGATTTCAGTTAATTGGTATTTCAACCGATAAACCCGCAGATCTCAAAAAAAGCGTTGAAAAAATGTCGTTAAATTATCAGTTACTTTCTGATTATCACTCAACCGTCAGCCAAGCTTTTGGTTTGGCATTTTTTAGCTCACAACAAGTAACAGAGCGCTATGTTGCTAAGCTTCAACTTGAAAACCCCTTACAAAAAAATGCAGCAGGTGAAGCGCGGTTAGTATTACCTGTGCCAGCTATTTATGTGATAGATGATCAAGGCTTAGTGCAATTTAGTTATGTTAATCCAAACTATAAAGTACGGTTAGATCCTTCGCTATTACTGGTAGCTGCACAATTAGTAAAATAAATCATTAGGTTACTAGGGCAATTAAGCTCGTAAGAAGTTGAATCGCTAGCTACAATTACCCTAGCAACCAAGATAGGATAGTTTTATGAGAGCACTTTTAACATCGTTATTGCTAGTGACAGCCGTTGGCTGTAGTTACAATCAAGCGACTACCACGCCCCTAGAGCAACCACAAACGACATCAGATATGAGTAATTTGCTTGAAACGTCACAGTGGTTATTGACCACGTTAAATGGCAATGCTGTGAAAACCAGTAGTGGTAAGTCGTTGAGTTTAGCGTTTGATGGAGCGAGCAATCGCATAAGCGGTTTTGCGGGCTGCAATAATTACTTTGCAACTTATAGCACCGATAACAGCATGCTTAATTTTAGTCATTTGGGTATGACCCGAAAATTTTGTCAAGACGGTATGGAGCTGGAATCGCAATTTGCCAAAATGATGAGCCAAGTTAAAGCTTATACGCTAAATGAAAACACTTTGATGCTATTAGGTGAAAGCAAACAAGTATTAGCGAGTTTTGTTGAAGATAATTAGCGCAACAGGCAAAAAAGCAAAGAACAAAAATTTAGCTAGAGTCCTGACTGTACTCAAGATCTTTAATCGATGAAAAGCTGGCATTTTGCCAGCTTTTTTATTTGGAAAAACTCTTAATTTACGGTCATTGCCATATATAAGCTGCTCGTGGTAAATTAACATCTAACTTGTATATACAATTTGGTGCCTTATGTCTGAATCCGTAACTTTAATAAACGGTAATGTTCCTGTGTTGATTAGCATGCCTCATAATGGTGAAGCTATTCCTGAAGACATTGCCAAAGTCATGACCGATGAAGCGAAAGCAATTAAAGATACTGATTGGTATAAAGACCGACTATATGATTTTGCCAGTGAGTTAGGTACTTACATAATCCAGCCAACCTATAGCCGATATGTGATTGATTTAAATCGCGATAAAGCAGGCGGTAATTTATATCCAGGAGCGAACAGCACTGAGCTTTGTCCAACCTCGGCTTTTAATTTAGCGCCGCTGTATCTCGATGGCCAGCAGCCTAATGAGCAAGAAATTACTCGACGCATTGAACAATACTGGCAGCCTTACCATAGCACTTTGGCAAACACCCTAGCGAAATTGAAGGCGGAGTTTGGTTGTGCGGTTTTATTAGAAGCACATTCTATTTTATCGCACGTACCACGTTTTTTTGACGGCCGCTTACCTGATTTTAACTTTGGTACAGCCGACGGTAAAAGCTGTAGCAATGAGTTAACCCAACAGATTGAGGCGCTTAATTTTTCTCCATATAGCCAAGTAACTAATGGCCGTTTTAAAGGTGGCTACATTACCCGTGCTTATGGCGATCCAGCCAATAATATCCATGCGATTCAACTAGAATTATCTCAGATCACTTACATGGATGAACAAACGCTTTCCTACAATGAGGCGTTGGCCGCTGATGTAAAAATCAAGCTGAAAGCAATTGTTAAAACATTAATTGAATTTGCACAAAGTCAGAGCATTCGGAGCGCTCAATAACCATGACCACATTATTTATTCGCCATTTGTTGTTAGACTCAGGTTGGGCGAAAGATCAGCTAGTTACCATTGAAAATGGCATTATCACTGACATTGCTTCAGGTAAACCGGAACAAGCAGACACAGTCAAAGGTATTGTGATTCCGGGCATGGTTAACTGCCATTCGCATGCGTTTCAACGGGCATTTGCTGGCTTTAGCGAGCAAGGCAGCGAAGGTCAGGACAGCTTTTGGACCTGGCGTAAAATTATGTATCAGTTCTTGGCGCAACTAACGGTTGAAGATGCCGAAGTGATTGCGCAGCAACTGTATATTGAAATGCTTAAGCAAGGCTATACTCGTGTTGCAGAGTTTCATTATCTGCATCACGACATCAATGGCCAGCCTTATCCTGAATTAGCGGCGATGGCTAAAGCCATTTTTAACGCAGCAAATAGTTCTGGTATTGGCTTAACTTTGTTACCTGTATTTTATCGATTTAGCGGTTTTGGCGAATTGCCACCGAATGATGGTCAAAAGCGTTTTATCAATTCACCTTCGCAGTTTAATCAGCTGGTGGATGAATGTTTTGAACTGGCTAAGCAATTTGCCAATACTAATGTTGGTATTGCCCCGCATTCGTTAAGAGCCGTTGATAAGCAGGCGTTATTGCAGGCAGTTGAACATGTCCGTTCAAAGGCTGATGATGCACCTATTCATATTCATATTGCTGAGCAGCAAAAAGAAGTCAACGACTGCCTTGCGCATTATCAGCAGCGTCCGGTGCAGTGGTTGTTAGATAATGCGCCGCTGGACAAACATTGGTGCCTAATTCATGCGACCCATATTGATGAACATGAGCGTCAGGGTATGATCAAAAGCGGTGCTATTGCTGGTATTTGCCCTACAACTGAGGCGAACTTAGGTGACGGTATTTTCCCTACTACCGAGTTTTTAACTGAAAAAGGCACGCTAGCCATAGGCTCTGACAGCCATATTTCCGTTAATCCGGTGGAAGAGCTACGCTGGTTAGAATATGCCCAACGTTTAATTAAACAACAACGGGCATTATTGGCCACCAGTGACACGCCGTCGGTTGGTCAGTATTTATGGCAAGCAGCCGCTAAAGGTGGTGCCCAGAGTACTGCCAGTAATACCGGCGAAATTGCTGTAGGTAAGCAAGCTGATTTATTAGTGATTAACTCTGATAAATTATCAGTTTATGCGCAAGATGATCGTCATCGCTTAGATAGTTTAGTGTTCGCTAGCGGTGATAACTGTATTCAGGATGTTATGGTGAATGGTTGCTGGGTCGTGGAAAATGGTCAACATCCAAACCAAGTAGCAAGCCATAACAAGTTTAGTGCCTTGCTGGCTCGGTTATCTGCCTGAATACCGCAAAAATAGCGGAAATAAGAAATAAGTAAACCTATGAAATCAGTAGCACAGTCCTCCAGCCAGTTAGCTAAAAAAGTCATGAAGAAACATGTGACAGAAGCTAAACCAAACAGCAAGGAAGCTGCTGCTGACACTCAACTTTGGCAATTAACTAAGGCGTCACTCGATGACATTGCCAGTGAGCAGCCATTACAAATTTGGTTGCATTGGCTTGATAACGCTCAACAACAGAAGCAACAGCAAAATCAGCAAGGGTGGCAGCGTAAATCTTTGGCGGTAATCATGCGAACACCGGGGCAAGATCAAGCGTTAGTGTTAGGCTATTTGTTAACCCAAGGGGTAATAACGTCGATTGCTGATGTTGCAAAGCTGACCATGGATGAGGAAAACGTTGCTGAAGTTACTTTAGATGCCAGTATAACTCCAGACTGGTCGGCGCTATCGCGAGTTTTTGCGAGTCATTCAGGGTGTGGTGTTTGCGGACAAAGCCAGTTAAAGCTGTTGGCTAATCGCTATCAAGCATTTTCACCGGAACCTCCTTGGTTATCTTCGGGTCAAATTATTCAAATGCCAGCGTTATTAGCGAATGCCCAACCGCTTTTTCAACGAACGGGTGGCTCACATGGCGCAGCAATTTGGCAGGCAGGAAAGTTACGTTTTATCGCAGAGGATGTTGGCAGACACAATGCGGTAGATAAAGTGATTGGCCAGCAGTTGCAATCTCAGCAAGATCTTCAGCAATGTGTATTGGTGTTAAGTGGACGCATTAGCTTTGAATTAGTGCAAAAGGCAGTGGTTGCGGGTATTAATACGATTGTTGCGGTTGGCGCCCCGTCGGATTTAGCAATTAAAACTGCACAGCAGTTTAACCAAACGTTGATCGGTTTTGTTAAAACTAATCAGGCCAATATTTATTGCGGTGAATATCGAATTAAAGTGATGCAGGTGAACGATGAGTTATAAAAAATATCAAGGCTCAGCCGGTGGTTGGGGGGCGTTAGCCAGCACCGCCAAGCATTTGCTTAAAAGTGAAAATGTCGCGAAAAATATTAAAACCTTGCTAAAAACCAATCAAGATCACGGTTTTGACTGCCCTGGCTGCGCTTGGGGTGAAAAAGATGAACCTGGCCGTTTTCGTTTTTGTGAAAATGGTGCGAAGGCAGTGAATTGGGAAGCAACGGGCAAAAAATTATCGGCCAGTTTTTTTGCTGAGCACAGTGTTGCATGGCTCAGTAAGCAAAGCGATTATTTTTTAGAATATCAAGGACGTTTAGCGCAACCATTAGCTTATGATCAAACCAGTGATCGCTACCAGCCGATTTCTTGGCAACAAGCGTTTGATACAGTTGCAGCTGAATTAAATGCGCTGGAAAGCCCCAATCAAGCAGAATTTTATACCTCGGGTCGAGCGAGTAATGAAGCGGCATTTATTTATCAGCTTTTTGTTCGCGCCTTTGGAACTAATAACTTTCCTGATTGCTCGAATATGTGTCATGAAGCTAGTGGTGTTGCGCTTAAACAATCGATTGGGATTGGTAAAGGCACAGTGACCATTAAAGATTTTGAGCAAGCCGATGCTATCTTTATTTTTGGTCAAAACCCCGGCACAAACCACCCTCGTATGCTCGATACTTTAAGCCATGCTGCGCGGCGTGGCGCTTCAATTGTTACCTTCAATCCATTGAAAGAACGCGGCTTAGAGCGGTTTACCAATCCGCAATCGCCAGTGGAAATGCTTTCAGGACAAGGTACGCCCATTTCCTGTCAGTATTTCCAGCCAAACCTAGGCGGCGATATGGCGGTGGTCCGTGGCATGGTGAAAGTGTTAGATGCCAGACATCAAGCGGCAGCAGCGCATGGTAAAGCGTTATTTGACTTAGCTTTTATTGATGCTAATACCACTGGCCTAGAGGACTATTTAACCGAAGTAAGAGCGACTGATTGGCCACTAATAGAGCAGCAATCTGGCTTAACTCAAACACAAATAGAGCAAGCGGCAGATATTTATCAACAAGCCAATCGAGTGATTATCACTTGGGCGATGGGTATTACTCAGCACAAACACTCGGTGGCCACAATTCAGGAAATCACTAACCTACAATTGTTGTTTGGTCAGATAGGTAAACCTGGCGCAGGTCTATGTCCCGTTCGTGGTCATTCGAATGTGCAGGGCGACAGAACCATGGGCATTAATGAAAAGCCGGAATCGGGTTTTTTACAAGCCTTAGCAGAGGTTTTTGATTTTACGCCGCCGACAGAGCCTGGACACAACACTGTGCAAGCGATTGCCGCGATGCTTTCTGGCGACAGTAAAGTGTTTGTTGGCTTAGGGGGTAATTTTGTTGCCGCAACCCCAGATACTGTATTAAGCAAGCAGGCAATGCAGAATTGTCAGCTTACCGTGCATATTGCCACTAAACTTAATCGCACTCATGTGACTCCCGGTAAACAGTCGATTATTTTACCTTGCTTAGGTCGAACCGATGTTGACCTAACCGAATGTGGCCCGCAACGAGTTACTGTTGAAGACTCATTTTCTATGGTGCATGCCTCTGCTGGCGTCATTGACAATGATATTGCCGATATGCGCTCAGAGCCTGCTATTATCGCGGGCATAGCGCAAGCAACACTAGGTAAACACCCTATCGATTGGCTGAATGTCGTTAGAGATTATGATCAAATTCGTCACTATATTGCTCAGACGTTACCAGCGTTTCACGACATGAATAATCGTATTGATTCACCGGGCGGCTTTTATTTAGGTAACAGTGCTGCCGAGTGGTTGTGGCAAACGCCGAGTAAGCTGGCTGAGTTTAAAGCGAATGCTTTACCCGAAAGTGTAGTGCCTGCTTCTATTCGGGCATTAACGAAAAATCGAATATTTACTTTACAAACATTGCGTTCTCACGACCAATACAACACGACAATTTATGGTTTTGAAGATCGCTATCGCGGTATTAGCGGCGAGCGAGAAGTTTTGCTGATGAACCCGCAGGATATCGATGCGCTGGGCTTAACTGAAGGTGAGTTAGTGGATATTGAATCGCTGTGGCCTGATGAAGTTAACAGAAAAGTGACCGGCTTTAAATTAGTGCCTTACGATATACCTCAGGGCAATACGGCGGCGTATTTTCCTGAGGCTAATCCGCTTGTACCACTGGCGAGTGTTGGTGATGGTAGTTTTACCCCCACGTCAAAATCAATTGCAATTGTTGTGGAAAAGTCGTTACAGCAAGCCCGCATATTTTGATATGGTGCTGCAAACCAATTTTTGATTAGTTGGGTGAAAAATTGGTTCGCCAACGCTTTTATTACAATAATTGTCGTAAAATTCTTTTACCGTTTTTCGCGACTCAGTAATGGCTTTCAAGTGGTTGATTTCATCTTCACGAAAGGTGTTAAATTTAGGCTCTAAATCTTCATATATTTTGGCTGAGCGCAAACGAACACTGGTGTCAGTTGCATCTGAGAACATGGCTAAAAGATTGGCTTTTTGTTCTTCATAAAATTTTGTTACTTCCGGTTGCGGATAAAAATGAAGAAAAACAGCGGCAAAGACGATTAAGATCAATAAATTTTTCATGGCTTGTCATATAATGTTGAATTAGCGTTAGCATAATCAAATTTTCATCAAGAATAAAATAAAGACGGTGCCATTGCGTAAATCATTTAATAAAAGTTACGTATATATCCGCAGGGCAAAGGTTTAGTGTGAGTGAAGACAATAAAAAAATTGATAACCCTAAAGTTATTCCAGTTAAAAACGTTGAAATTCATCAGCCGAAATCGGGACGGCAGGAACAATACAATCCCCGTGATCAAATTTATGTGCGTAAAGTCACGGGTTTTTTCCAGCAATTAAGGCAAAAAATGAATTTTGTCTTTCTGATTTTATTCGCGGCGATCCCTTGGATTAGTTTCAATGGTCACCAAGCGGTATTGTTCGATATTACTGAACAGCGCTTTAATATTTGGGGCTTAACATTGTGGCCACAAGATTTAACGCTGCTGGCTTGGTTATTTATTCTTGGGGCGTTTTTACTGTTTTTTGTTACCACATTTTTGGGGCGGGTTTGGTGTGGCTATCTGTGCCCACAAACTGTGTGGACTTTCATTTTTATTTGGTTTGAAGAGAAAATAGAAGGTTCGGCTAATCAACGTAAAAAGCTTGATGCCCAACCGATGGATGCAGATAAGTTTAGAAAAAAAGCATTAAAACATTTCTGTTGGCTGTTTTTTGCGTTGCTAACTGCAATTACCTTCGTCGGTTACTTCACGCCGATTCGCACACTGTTTGTTGAATTCTTCACGTTTCAGGCAACTATCACGGCAACCATAGCGATTTGGTTCTTTGCCTTTTGTACCTATGGCAATGCTGGCTGGATGCGTGAAGTGATGTGCTTGCATATGTGTCCTTATGCGCGTTTTCAATCGGCAATGTTTGATAAAGATACGCTAACAGTCTCTTACGATTACAATCGCGGTGAAAGTCGTGGGGCGCGCGGTCGTAAACAAGATCCCAAAGCCTTAGGTTTAGGAGACTGTATTGACTGTAATTTATGTGTGCAGGTTTGCCCGACTGGCATTGATATTCGTAACGGTTTGCAATATGAGTGCATAAACTGCGGCGCTTGTGTTGATGCTTGTAATGGCGTGATGGAAAAAATGAATTACCCACAAGGACTAATTCGTTATACCACAGAGCACCAATTACAAGGTAAAGAAGTTCATATTGTCCGTGGTAAATTAATTGGCTATGCCTTGTTATTAGTCATTATGACCAGCTTGCTAGGGTATGAAATTATCAATCGCGTGCCGGTTTCATTAGATATTATTCGTGATCGTAATGAGCTGGCTCGAGAAAACTTTAATGGTGAAATTGAAAACGTTTATACGTTGAAAATTCTGAATAAATCGCAAACGGATAATACCTATCGCTTATCGGTGGAAGGTATTGAAAATGCCAAGTGGATTGGTGACAGCGAAGTGTTTGTTAAAGCAGCTTCTGTTTATACGTTGCCGATCAGTGTCGCCGTTGATCCGTATGAGTTAAAAAATTATATGACCGATATTACCTTTGTAGTGGAATTGGCAGAAGAAGGCAGTGATGTGCGATTAACCCATGACAGCCGATTCTTTAAGAAACGTTAATGGCGGTTTTTGACTTTTCATCACTGACCCCTGATTTAATCTTAGATGGCCTAGAAACCATAGGTTGTTATGCTGAATCAGGGTTGTTAGCACTAAATAGTTATGAAAACCGGGTTTACCAGTTTCAAGACGAGAATAAACAGCGCTTTGTCACCAAGTTTTATCGACCTCAGCGCTGGCAACTTGCTCAAATCCAAGAAGAGCACGATTTTGCGCTAGAGCTTGCTGAAAATGAACTACCCGTTGTTGCACCTTTGGTGATTGATGGTCAAAGTATTTTTGAGCACCAAGGCTATTATTTCGCGCTATATCCCTGTCGAGGAGGTCGTATCTTTGAAGTGGATAACCTTGACCAACTCGAATGGATGGGACGATTTGTTGGCCGAATACACGCCGTTGGTGCGCAAAAATCGTTTAGTCAACGCCCAAGTTTTAATACCCAAGAACTGTTAATTGATGCCCGTCAAACCATAGTTAATAGCCAGTTTGTTCCAGCAAGTTTAACTTCGGCATTTTTTACCGTACTTGATCAAGTGATTGAAATTGCTCAAGGCCAATATCAACCTACAACCCAAATACGGCTGCATGGCGATTGTCACGCTGGCAATATTTTATGGCGCGATGAACAGGGGCCACACTTTGTTGATTTAGACGATTGTCGACAAGGACCTGCAATTCAAGACTTATGGATGATGCTTTCCGGTGACCGCCAACAACAATTGTTACAATTAGATACCATGCTTTGCGGTTATGAAGAGTTCTTTTCATTTGATACTAGTGAACTTGCACTGATAGAATCTTTACGTACAATGCGTTTAGTGAATTATATCGCGTGGCTTAGTAAGCGTTGGAGTGATCCTGCGTTTCCTCGTAACTTCCCTTGGTTTAACACCGAAAAATATTGGGAACAGCAAGTGCTTACCTTAAAAGAGCAACATGCAGCGTTAACCCAGCCACCGCTCAGTTTGATACCGTAAAGGAATAATAATGAAGAAGTTTATTGTAAGTTTAATGATTGCTATGTTTATGCCGGTTGCGGCCATGGCTGCTAATTATGTTGAAGGTCAGCAATACACTAAAGTTGACGAGCAGCTATCAAAGAAGCCGGAAGTGCGTGAATATTTCTCGTTTTACTGCCCACATTGTTTACGCTTTGAGTCTTTCTTTGCCAATGTTAAAAAGAACTTACCAGAAGGGGTAAAGTTTGAGCGCAATCACGTTGATTTTCTACGTTTCGCTACGCCAGAAGTTCAATTTATGATCACTAAAGCGCTAGCAACAGCTCAGCAGTTAGATGTTGAAGAACCAATGGCTGCGGCAATATTTAACTACTTACAAGTACAACGTGGTGCGATCACTGAGCCAAAAGATTTACGTAATATCTTTGTGCTTAATGGCGTTGACGGAGAAGCATTTGATAAGGCGTTTAATAGCTTTAGCGTAAACAGCAAAGCAAAACTAATGCAAAAAATGCAAAACGATTTAGTGAAGAAGCGCGCGCTAACTGGCGTTCCAACTGTTGTGGTTAACGGTAAATACCGCATTAATGTTGATAAATTAGATCGCGACAACTTTGAGCAAGACTATATTAACTTAGTAAAGCATTTACTGACATTAGATAAAGCTAGCTAAGTACATAAGCACACAAGTAAGAATAAATTAATAAAGGCTTAGTTTTCATTTTATTGAGAACTAAGCCTTTTTTTTATCTTAGGTTTTAGCCACAGCATGGCAATTAGTATTAGCGCAATAATTAACAAGCTTAGCGTTAGCTCTTGCTGTTGTTCTTTGGCAATGGTGATACCGCTGCCGATTAAACTAAATATGACCATTTGTGGGATAAAGCCAATGGCTGACCCCAGTACATAAGGGCGAAGCTTAATGCGCGTTGCCCCTGCGATAATATTGGTTAAAAAATTACTGCCTAACGGTAATATGCGAATAACCAGCGCTTTAATAAAAGTATCGCTAGCTAAAAATTGATGAACTACTTGGGCTTTTTGTTGGAAGTTCCTTTTAAGCCAGTTAGCCAACAAGTAACGAGCGGTAATGGCTGTGAGGGTACAGCCAAATACGGTAGCAGTTAAAGCAATGAAAAACCCGTAAACAGCGCCACACAACATACCTGCACTAAATGCCGCTAATTGCCTTGGCAAGCCAATGCTTGTGGCGACACTTAACGTCATTAAAAGTAACAAGTAGCCTTGTGGTTTTTGACTAAACCAAGGGTTATTGATTAGCCAATTTAATATCGGATCTAAAATAAAGCACATCCTATCAGGCGATAATTAAAGCGCAGTTCGACATTATACCTATTTTAATTACCGTGCCACTAGCTTGAGTAATCGATGCCCTGATAGGTGCAGTGATAGCAGCGCTAATAGCAGTGCTCTTATTGATGCGCTTGGTAGCGATAGAGGTAAAGTTACTACAACTACTTTAACCCTTTAAGTAGTTTCGCTTTTGCTTGTTCAAACTCGATGTCGGTTAAAAAGTTTTGCTTTCGTAAATTAACTAATTTATCCAATGCTTCCACCAGCTGTGCATCAATCTGAGCGTTATTTACTGTGTTATTTATTGCATTTTCTACTGTGGCGTTAGGGATAACCGCTTCAGGCGTTGTCGCTTGGTTAGGTGCTTGAGTAGCCGCTTTGTTAGGTGCTTGACTGGTTGGTGTAAGCTTAGCTTTTACACTCTCATTTTGACTTGAATTTCCAGCGCTACTTTCGTCAAGTGGCGAACGCCTTACTTGATTCAGTCGTCTAATTTTAGCTTTGATAGGCCGAGATTTGTTGACTATGGTTGTATGCTGCGAGTGCTCTCGGGTTTGAGATGTATTGGGAAGTAGTTGCCAGAAGGTATCAATAATTTGCTCAATAACCATTTGATAGTTGGCTTTAGAAATGCGGTGATCGCCCTTTCTCAAATAAAGCGAAACGCTAGTTTCTTCGCTACCTTTTTGGGTAAATATCAGCTGAATATGCCGTAACTTATTTGGTACCATTTTTTCACGCTTTTCAGCATTAAATGCAGCACGTATCTTTTCTTCAATGGCATTATTCATAAGGCTTTCATTAGATATTTCAGCAATTGTTTGGTTAGTTAACTTGATTGTCATTGACTGAATATTGGCGGCATCTATTACTTTGCACGGTGTGGTTTGGTGATAATCAAAAATATGGATGATTTTGCCATTATCCACCACGTCAAAGTGCGTGTGTTGGCTGTGGTAGAAGCGGGATATCGACATCTTTTGTTTTAAGATAAATTTAAGCCCCTTTGATGCTGCCCAAAGCAGTGCGCCAAGTAAAATAGCGAGTACAATAATTTCTTCAGTTGCTCCTTCTTGCTGTTCATTAAATGATTCAGTTGTGTCTTGTCCTGGTATCGCTATGTTGACTAGCGTGGAAATGGCGCGATTGCTGCGATCAAAAATTAACGGGCTTTGAAAATGATCACTAAAAATTTGCGGTGCTTGATCACTATCTAAAGGCCAAAAGGTCGCAATCTGGCTATCTATATTGGGCTGCACCGTCATTACCTGCCATCGTTTATTGACTTGGCTGCTAACGAGCAATGCACCGCTTAACTGAGAGAACTGGGTGCCGCTAAACTTCAACATTTGATGTGGTATTGGTGTTACTTCACCTAAGGTGGCGATAACTTGAGGCTGATTTTGTTTGGCGTTTATTAGATTGAAACTAGCAATTTGTCGCTGGTTCTGCGGCTTGTGATCAATGATCAAGACATTAGGCTCTTTTCCTGACCAATCAAAACTCGCAATATCACCAAACTGAAAGCCTAGAATTTCATCGTTAATATCGCTGGCTTGCAGATGAGGGTTCTTGGCTGGCACAGTATAGTTTCTTAGACCGAATCGTTTCGGGTCAATACGCAAAATAGCGCCAGAGTATAGCGGTCGTTCGGTGTAGCTTAGGCTTTTATTTAGGCCAATATAAAGTTCACCAAAGTCCTCATGCCACATTTTAACGGCATGATTAAACGCTAGATGGTTAATGGTGGTTGATAGGTCAGGAATCCCAATTCGAATAATTTCCCGTTGACTGGCGACGTTTACATGCAATTCAGGCTCTAATTGCCATTCATTAATGACAATGTCGGCAATAATATCTTCAGTTGGTACTTGCTTATCTGCGACCCGTAAGCGTTTTCTGCTGGTATCTAGTTGTTCAATATGAGCAGTGTAAATGGTTAAATAACCGGTTTGATCGCGCAATGTGAAATTAGGGTGCGGTGTGACCGCAGTTAAACTTACAAAATGGGGAAATAAGGTGCTGGCATCAAATACTATATTACTGGCGTTATTTTCATTTTCCGTGGCGTGCTGGTTAGCAGCTTCTGAGGAGAAGTTATACAGATAAATACGGCCAGTATTTGCCGGAATTAAATAATGTTGGGCGCGCTTTTTAACCGGAATAATATTTACTAGGGAGTCGGCGACATTCGTAGGTAAGGAGCTCAGCTTTTCAATGGTTATTTGATAGGCCTGAGCGCTTAATGAACTAGCTAGCACCAGTATTAGCAATAGTAAATTACGCAGGTTAGTCATATTATTTGTAATGCGTTTTCGCGTCCTTTCTTTTAGTCTAATTGACGTGTTCCTAGCAAATAGCGCTAGCTATATATGCCAAACTTCATCATATCGTTTAGTTGTTAAATTACAATCATTGTCTTGAAGTTACTTCGCAAATAAATGGATGCTAGTTGCATCAATTTGTTGAGATTTCTGCTGGTTTTGACTATAGCTTAGTCGCCCTTCTATGATGATATTATCGTCTGGTTTTGCATGTTCAGCAATGTATTGTCCTTGTTTGCCCCAAAGTTGGACGGGTCTAGTAACTTTGTGCAACATCATAGTGCCTTTGTGTTCAGCGATTGCTTGATGGCTGATGGCAACGTTGAAGCTGGCTAACGTTTGGTTGTAGTCCGTTGTCACCAGCTTTACTTCAGAACAAATGGTCGCGCTGCAAGTAATTTGGTTAATATTTAATGTATAACCTTTAGCGAAATGTTCGATAGCAGTAGCGTGAATAATCTCAATGGGCTGTGTTTTATTATTGGCCAGATAACCATTGACTAAAACAATGTCACCTTTTTGTGCATGTAATAAATATTGCTCAACTAATTCGCCGACTACTTTGACATGATGATAGCTAGTCCACTCTTTTTGTTGTTGGTTTTTGTCTTTCCAACGATGTGTGGTGGCCACTAAGATATCTGTTACCGCAAGTAGAGGGTTGGCCAAATACCGAATTTCGGGCTTAGCTACTAAGTTGCCCAGCAAGGTGACATTACAAAGTTGGTGTTTTTGTTCAGCGGGAGTTGGTATCGGCATAATTTGATAATTAGGTTAATAAAAAAAGCTGCATAAGCAGCTTTTTATTAGAACATAGATAATACAATTGATTAATTGTTTTCTACTGTAGCAGTGCAATGTTTTATTGCAGTGGCTAATAATTCTTTGGCAGATTTATTGGTTGCTGGTAATTCATCTTTGCATTCGCTAATTGGTGTGACGCGATCACCCCATTTAATATAGCCAGCCCCCCAAGTTAAGCCAGCACCAAAGGCTGCAGTGATAATGTTATCACCTGGTTTAACGCGACCATCTTCTAGCGCCTCACAGATAGCAATTGGTACAGTTGCGGCAGACGTGTTGCCGTATTTCTGAATATTTACCATTACTTGATCATCTGATAGCTTAAATTGCTTTTGCAGTGCTGAAATAATTCGTAAGTTGGCTTGATGCGGAATAAGTAAGTCAATGTCATCAATGCTTAAATTAGCTTTGCTCACTACAGTTTCTGCGCCTTGACCCATAGCCCGCACAGCACGTTTGAAAATTTCAGGGCCTTCAAAAGCAATTTCTAATGCTTTAGGTGGGTTTTCGTAACGATCCATGTCTGTACCGAAACCACAAATTTCTAGAATATCACGCGCTTCTGAATCACAACCTAATTTAGCTTCAATCATGCCTGAAGGTGTATCGCTTGCTTCAATCACTACCGCGCCAGCACCATCACCAAATAATACACAAGTGTCACGCTTAGCCCAGTTAATAAACCAGCTCATGCGTTCAGCACCAATTACGATGGCTTTATTGATAGCACCAATGCGGATTTGTGCAGTTGCATTTTGTAATGCGTAAAGAAAACCTGTACATGCTGAGCTTAAATCAAAAGCAGCAGCATTTTTTGCGCCGATAATTTGTTGCACTTTTGATGCGGTATTTGGTACCAAAGTGTCAGGACAAGAAGTGGCAATAGCGATTAAATCAACTTCTTCCGCTGATATTCCAGCAGCTGCCATTGCGCGTTTTGCTGCCAAAGCAGCTAATTCCGCTGTGTTAACATGTGAAATGTGGCGTTCTTTGATACCTGTTCTGCTGGTGATCCATTCGTCGCTGGTATCAACAAAGGTGGCCAAATCATCGTTCGACAAGGTGGCTGGTGGAATACATTTACCCCAACCGGTAATTTCTGCATATTTCATGATTGCTACTTATAAACCGACAATATAAGCGGTGCATTTTACTTACCTGTTACGATCTTGGGAAGTTTTTGTACAAATTAATACGTTTGTCGCTGGTAATTAATAGTGACAGCTTTAGAAGCCGCTACCTTATAATACTATTTTCCTTAAATATGAAAGGAGTCGATTGCTTGCTAATTCAGAGTCAACATAACGAATAGTACACTAAACGTTAAGCAAGGTAGCGCTTACGCTTTTTGGCTTTAAGTAAATTGATATCCACTAACACTAAACCGTCGATACAGTCATTAAAGTCTTTATCGACACCAAAGTCGATAAAAGTCACGCCGCCGTCTTCGGTTAGCTCACTATATTGCTTGTACAAGGTCGGAATACTCGTGCCCATATTCGCTAACATATGTTTAAGCTTGGTGAAATCGCTGGCGTAATCATCACCGCTAAACTGTGCTTGCAATTGCTTAATCATAGGTTGATTGAAAATAAATGGTGAACGTGACGGTGCCATAGCGCGTTCACCGCCAAAATAGAGCTGGTAAAAATACACTAACAACTCTTTGGCTGAATGGGGTAATGCCGCACTTATTGACACTGGGCCAAAAAGATAACGATAGTGAGGGTATTTCTTCATAAATGCACCAATGCCGTACCACAAGTAATCTAAACTGCGTTTACCCCAGTATTTTGGTTGAACAAAACTGCGGCCAAGTTCTAAACCTTGTGCCAAGTATGGTGCCATGTTGTCAGAATAATCAAACAGCGTATGGCTATATAAGCCAGTAATGCCAGGGCTTTGCATGATTTTATTGGTATCTGCCAGACGATACGCGCCAACAATTTCTAATTCTTCGTTATCCCACAAAATCAGATGTAGATAATGTTGATCATATTTATCAATATCGTGGCGTAAATTACTACCTTCGCCAACCATGCGAAAGGCTATTTCTCTTAATACGCCAACTTCTCGCATAATGGCATCACTTTCAGTAGCGCGATGCAGGTAGATGACTTTACCGTCGGCAGTTTCACCCAAATATTCACATTGTTTTATCGCCGCTTTTAGCACTTTACGGTTTTCGGCAGGCGCGATTGGACTTTGGGTTTGAAAAATATCAGGCTTGTTTGACTTAATGCGGTACAAATGCTTTTTAAATAATTTAGTTTTAGTTTTTAAATCCAGCTGGTTACTACTGTAGCTGTCATAGGCAATTTGGCGTCCAATGCGCATTGGAATGTCTTTTTGCTGCTGTTTAAACATTTCATTAACCAGCAATAAGGTTGAGGCTGGCTTGTACATCATCGAAACGCCGTAAAACGTCGCAGAATTTTTTGCATGTATATACACCGGAATAATTGGCGCTTTAGTCGTTTGTGCAAAGCGTAAAAATCCGGAATGCCATTTGGGATCGCGTACACCATTTGGCCTTAACCTAGAAACTTCGCCCGCTGGAAATACTATGATGGCTTTATCTTCAAGCAAGTGTTGATGAATCGCTTGTAGGTTTTGTTTAGGAGTGTTACCCCCCATATTATCATGTTCACCGAGAATATAGTGCCCATGACTATTACTAATGTAATGATATTATAGCCAGTTGTATTCTACATTTACACCGTAAGTTACTCCCATCTCTGGATACTTGGCAAACATCTCAATATTTTTTAAAGTAGTTGTTGAATAATATTCATCCTTCAGTTAGAAACCCCACAAATATACTTTTCAGTTTTCAGTTTTCAGTTTTCAGTTTTCAGTTTTCTGTTTCAACACCAATGCGAGCTATTCACTTTGTTCTTTTTATGGCGTAGCTTAGTTGAATAAGTAATAGGCTCCTATTGTGAATAAAGTTGCTATGACTGGAATCACGACAGTGAGTACACCTATATCTTTATAGGCTTGTTTATGGGTTAGTCCTGTTATAGCCAATACCGCGACCACTGCTCCGCTATGCGGCAGGCTATCAATACCGCCACTAGCTAAAGCGGCGATTCTATGTAGCATTTCAGGATCAATGCCTTTTTCTAAATAGGATGGAGCCATACTGCCCATAAATATTTGTAATCCACCTGACGAAGAACCAACGATGGCGGAAATGGCACTAGCACCGACAAAAACAGACAGTAACAGTGGCATATCTGTTGTCGTTACCCAATTAGTAAACGTTTGAAATACGTCGGTATGACTGACTACTCCACCAAAACCAATAACTACAGACGTAGCAATAAGAGGCATAATTGCATCCTCTGCACCAACACCAAGCTCTCTCAAACTATTTGAGCGAATTGTGGGAAACAATAATACACAAGTTAAAATACCTATAAACAGGGCAATGCAAGGCCAAATAATCGGTTGTGAATTTGCATATTCCACCCAGTTATAGCTTGTATTACTCATGCTTTTAATGATTCTAGGAGCAATGATGGTGGTTAAAACAACAATTATTGGCATCAATGCTAAAAGTATGCCTGGCAGCGCTCTATCAGCGTGTTGCGATAAGATTTGATTGTCTTTTTCATTAGGTTCAAACGTTTCACCATTGGCAATTGCTTTTTTTCGTTCTCTCTCTAAATACATTACCCCCATTAACACCATGATAAAGCTGGCTATTAAACCGTAAGTTGATGCTGCAAATAAATCCGTACCTAATGCAACAGAGGGAATGACATTGTGAATAGAAGGAGAACCAGGCATTGCTGTCATTGTAAAGGTACCGCAACCAATGGCCAACGCGCCAGTGAACAATCGCTTCGGGATGTTAGCTTGCGCTAACAATTGGACCCCTAAAGGATACATGGTAAATATAACGACAAACAGCACCACACCGCCATACGTAAGCACCGATGTTATAATTACAGTTATTATTAACGCACGTTTTGCTCCCATTAAGTTAATAAGGCTAACGGCTATGCTATTGGCCGCGCCTGTTATGGACATCATTCGCCCAAACATAGCTCCAGCAACAAATAATAAGAAAAATTTGCCTGCAAAGGTAAATGCACCTAATTTCCCTGTTGGAAAGTATTCTAGAATCGCGGTTTCAAACACCATGCCATTGGTAAATATTACGATGACAGAGCAAACTAGTGCTGCTAACACAACACTCAGGCCTCGCATTGCCATAAAAATAAAGAGAGCTAAAGCGACCAGTATTCCGATTAAAGACATTTATTTACCTTTTGCAAACTACAATTAATTGAAAAGTATTACGTAACTTAACATCGCACATTGGTGAAGTTGAATCTGGAACATTTGTTACAAACAAAAAATTAATTATGGGAGATAATCCGTTCAATAATTTTGACCTTAGTTAGGCTGCCAAAACAAATACCAATCAATTAGTGTATGAATCTTTAAAGCAGTTTGAAGGAAGTATTTCTGCTGAGCATGGTATTGGGATAGACAAAAAGCCCTATCTATCGCTGACTCGAAGTACAGAAGAGTTGGCATTAATGCAGCAAATCAAAACGCTTGATTCGAAAAATCTGCTCAACCCCAATAAATTGTTTTAGTGACAGTCTCTATTATTAATTACTTTTCAATTATTAGGGTATGAGGGAATGAACGGTTCATGACTTACAATATTGGTAAAAGCTTCGATCATTCTATCAACATCCACAACATATATTTTACCGTAAGATATTTCGATAAAATTATCCTCTAACATTTTTTTTAATTCTCTGCCGACACTTTGTCTTGTTGCTCCCACCATTTGTCCAAGCATTTCTCTCGAAACATCAACAAGCAAAGTTCTTCCAGAGTCGTCCTTTTCTCCGCGCGCTATGGCCATTTTTACAATCATATTACCCAATCGGTCATATAGTGGTAGCAAAAGTGCATCGTCAATTTGATTGAACATATAGCGAATTCGAAGCGATAGAAATTTGTTCATTTCAAATGATACTTCGGGATATTTACGACACAATTTCAAATAGTCGTTTCTATGCAATTGATTCAATTCAACATCTGAGCAAGCAGTGGCATAGTTTGATCTACTTCCGCCTATAATAAGCCCTACATCTCCAAAACAGTCGCCTTTTTGCAAAATGCTGACAATAACTTCTCTTCCTTCTATGTCATAACTGCTGAGCTTTGCTGTTCCAGATATCATTTGATAGCCCCAATCTGCGGCTTCACCAGACGAATATATTGGTTCGCCTTTTTTAAAAGAATGGAATGTTAAACAGTTTTGAAGTTCATCTAATGCTTCTGTAGGCAAAATAGTGCGCCAGTTGTGCATGTTGGGAATAGTTATCATTTTGAATTTAATTATGTTTTTTTGGTTAAATTGTAAAGCCAAGTGTCCTAAGTGGCAATGTAACATATGTTATAGAATTATCAATTGTTCACTGACAGAGTTTCAATAAATCATTTTTACAGATATCGGAGCTCATCATATGACAATGGCAAGACCTTTGAATGACGTTTCACTGGAAGACAAATTTAGATTAAATAAAGGTCGTGTGTTTATTAATGGGACTCAAGCTCTCGCACGAATCTCTTTAATTCAAAAAGAGTTGGATGCTAAACAAGGTCTCAACACTCGAGGGTTTATTAGTGGTTATCGTGGTTCACCACTTGGCATGTTAGACATGACCTTATGGCAACAAAAGGACCGTTTGAAAGAGCAAGGGGTTGTTTTTCAGCCAGGAGTTAATGAAGATTTAGCCGCAACGGCAGTTTGGGGCACCCAACAAATTGACTTTTTCCCAGACCCTGCTTGTGATGGTGTTTATTCCATGTGGTACGGCAAAGCGCCTGGTGTTGATCGTTCGGCAGATGTACTTCGACACGGCAATACGGCAGGCAGTCACAAAAATGGTGGTGTATTAGTAGTCGCCGGTGATGACCACCCTGGCAAGTCGTCAACTGTCATCAACCAAAGCGAACCCTTATTATCAACGTTAAACATTCCTGTTCTTTACCCGTCAAACGTAGACGAAATAGTGAAGTTTGGTCTGTTAGGTTGGCAAATGTCTCGCTACACGGGACTTTGGGTAGGCTTAAAAACGGTCAATGAAACCGTAGAGCAGACGCAATCAGTTGATGTAGATTTTGATAATTTTACTTATGTGCGCCCTGAGAGAAACGAAGAAGAAAACATCAATATTTTTAGTGGTTCTGTAGATCCACAAGCAAATGAGGTCATCGTTAAGCGCATTAGATTACCCCTTGTCCATAAATTTGTTCGCGCTAATGATATCGATAAGCGCCAATGGGGCAAAGGGAAGTTAGGTATTGTTACGTCGGGTAAGAGTTATGAGGACGTGATCCAAGCATTACAAACTATTGGCATCAAACAAGAGCAAGCAGAACAACTTGGAATTGGTATTTACAAAGTGGGATGTGTTTGGCCTTTAGACCCCCAAGGAATAAAAGACTTCGCCAATGATTACCAAGAACTTGCTGTTATTGAAGAAAAAACAGCCATGTTAGAGCCCCAAGTTAAAAATGCACTCTATGGTCATGATGTTCAACCAACGATTATTGGCAAGCTCGATAATAACAACAACGAAATTCTGCCATCCGATATCCAGTTCACACCAATCATGATCGCTGATGTTGTGGTTGAGCGCTTAAAATTACTTAATATATTGCCAAAAGAGAATGAACAACAGTATCAAAAACTAGTCTCTGATTTAGCCTTGTCAACGACGGGAGCAAGCTCTTCTCCAGCTTCTGCGATGCGTATGCCCTACTTTTGTTCTGGTTGCCCCCATAATACCTCAACCAAATTGCCAGATGGCAGTATGGCGATGGCTGGCATTGGTTGCCATGGCATGGCAGTTTTGAAAGGACCTTCGACTATATTCCCAGTTCACATGGGTGGGGAAGGTGTTAACTGGGCGGGTGCCGCCCCTTTTAGTAATACCAAACACATGTTCCAAAACTTAGGTGATGGTACGTATTATCATTCAGGATTATTAGCCATACGTGCAGCGGTTGCTGCAAACGTAAATATCACTTACAAAATATTATACAACGACGCTGTCGCAATGACGGGGGGACAACCTATTGATGGTCCTATCTCTCCTCAAGAAATAGTCAAGCAAGTAACCGCAGAAGGCGTAGTTAAATGCGTCATTGTAAGTGATGCCCCTGAAAAATATCGCCAAGGGGAGGGAGTACCTTCAAACATTGACATCTATCATCGTGATGACCTCGACGCGGTGCAAAAGGAAATGAGAGAAATTAGCGGCGTGACCATTTTGCTCTATGAGCAAACCTGTGCGGCGGAAAAACGAAGACGTCGCAAACGTGGCAAAATGGAAAACCCAAACAAACGTCTGTTTATTAACGATGCGGTTTGTGAAAATTGTGGTGATTGTTCGGTTCAGTCTACGTGTGTATCTATTCAACCGAAAGCAACCGCATTGGGCGTTAAACGCCAAATAGACCAATCTAGCTGTAACAAAGACTACAGTTGTGTGAAAGGCTTCTGTCCATCGTTTGTTTCTGTTGTCGACGCGGAGCCAAAGAAAACTCAAGGCGCGTCTTTTGGTAATGAGCTGTTTGATGGGTTACCTGCAACACAAGTGGTTGATGCAGTGAATCGCCCTTGCTCAATTATGATCTCGGGCATTGGTGGTACTGGCGTTATTACGGTTGGTGCGGTCATTGGCATGGCAGCGCATATGGAAGGAAAAGCCTGTTCTATTTATGACATGACCGGATTAAGTCAGAAAAATGGTGCAGTGTATTCGCACCTGCGTATCGCTAACAGTTCATCTGACATCTCGGCTCAGCGAATTGGTGCGGCAGAGGCGGATGTGGTACTTGGCTTTGACTTACTTGCCGCCTTATCAGGTGATTCAGGCATCACCTTTAATGCCGATAAAACGACATTTATTGGTAACTCTGATGTTTCACCAACGTTTGCCTTCCAGTTTAATCGCAATTATTCAGTACAAAATAAAGTGATTGAAAAACAAATAAAAGACCGTGTGAATGAACAAAATTGTCACTTGGTGGATGCAACTAACCTAGCTCTGAAATTGTGTGGTGACACGATTGCAGCCAATATGTTTGTTGTTGGTTTCGCTGCTCAACAAGGTGTGTTACCAGTGTCAGTTGAAGCGATTGAAAAAGCCATCGAATTAAATGGTGTTGCCGTACCGTTTAATTTAACGGCATTCAGACTTGGTCGCCTATTTGTTCATGACCGCTCAAAAGTCGAGGCTTTAATTGCGCCTACAACGGTTGAAAAAGTTCCGTCATTAAACGATTCAATTACGACTCGCGTTAAATTATTAACAGATTACCAAGATGCCTCTTATGCGGAACGTTATCAGCAGATAGTTAAACAAGTACAAGCGGTAGAGTCAAAGCTAAACCTTGGTAGTCAAGCACTTACGTTTGCGGTTGCGGAAAACTTAGCAAAAGTGATGGCTTACAAAGATGAATACGAGGTTGCGCGTCTATACACAGATCCAAACTTTAAGAAGCAACTGGATGAACAATTTGAACCGGGTTATCAATTGAAATTCAATTTAGCGCCGCCATTACTTGCGCGCAAAAATAAAGGCACTGGCCTACCGGTTAAAGCAGAGTACGGAAGTTGGGTGTTTAGTGGTTTTAAATTGTTAACAAAACTGAAAGGGTTACGTGGCACCGTTTGGGATGTTTTTGGTTACACGCAAGAACGTAAACAAGAACGCAAATTACTTGCTAGTTACCAAGATACATTGAAGCTGGCTTTAAAGTCGTTAGAACGTGCTTCGGCAGAACACATTGACGAGCAGTATCAAAAAGCGATTGAGTTTGCCAATTTACCGAATGAAGTCAAGGGCTTTGGACACGTTAAAGAAAAAGCAATGGACAATTACTTTGCACAATTAAAGGAATTTTCTCAGCGTTTTTCAGTGAATGTTAAGGGGTGATCTGATGAAAATTGTCTTATCCAGACCTTTGCCGTTACCACAGATAATGATTAACGGAAAAAATGTGGAAATAGTCCATTATGGCGGGGACGTAGACGTATTTAACAACGCTCAAGTGTATTTAACGACTGGTGTCGATCCAGTCCCTGCAAGTCTCATTCAAGCATTGCCAAAAAGCGTCAAACTTATCGCCAATATAGCGGTTGGTATCGACAATATTGACATAGATACCGCCAAAGTTAAAAACATTGCCGTGACGAATACGCCAGTCGTCACGGAGGACACGGCCGATTTAGCGTTTGCGCTAATCTTGTCGGCTTGTCGACAACTGTCGGTGAATGAACGTTTTTTACGAAATGGCGATTGGAGTAAGTCTGCACCCATGGCTGCTGCAGGGGTAGGTATACATGACAAAACGCTGGGTATTATAGGCTTTGGGGAAATTGGTCAAGCAGTCGCCAAACGCGCCAAAGGTTTTGGTATGAAGGTTGTTTATTGCGGTCCATCGAGAAAACCTGAGGCTGAAGCGCTATACGATGCAAGTTACTGCGAAGTGCTGGAAGAACTTCTAAAACAAGCTGATATTGTTTCCTTACACTGTCCTTCAACTCCTGAGACAAAATATATTATCAATCGTCGAACAATTACCGATATGAAAGACGGCGCCGTATTGATTAATACGGGACGAGGCGCATTAGTTCAAGATGATGCCCTCATTGATGCCTTAAGATCAGGAAAACTCTTTGCTGCAGGGTTAGATGTCTTTGAAGGTGAACCAGAACTTGATAAACGTTATTTAGCGCTTTCCAACGTGACTTTGACACCTCATATTGGCAGTGCAACACATGAGTGCCGAACAAACATGGTGATGAAAGCGCTGGAAAATGTATGCGCATTGTTAGAAGGCAAACCTTTGGTCAGCGCAATAAAAATGTAAGGGAAATTCATGTCACTAAAACGATGTTTTAACGTAGAAGAGTTACGAAAGGAAGCGAAACGCAAACTACCACTACCAGCCTTTGATTACCTAGAAGGTGGCGCCGACGATGAAGTAAGCCTCGCGCGCAATAGCGATAAATTTAATGATTTTGCTATTGTACCCAATGCTTTGGTCGATGTTTCATCCATATCTATCGAAACCAAATTGTTAGGCTGCGATGTGGCAATGCCTTTTTTTATTTCGCCAGTTGGTCATACTCGGATGTTCCATCATGATTCAGATTTGGCCGGAGCAAAGGCGGCTGCTAACTTGAATACGATATTTTCTTTGTCAAATTTTGCTTCTAGAACACTAGAAGAAGTCGCTTCTTCCTCGACGGGTGACAAGATGTTTCAAGTATACGCATTGCGCGACAAAGAACTTCAATATCGACTGTTGCAGCGAGTCAAAGATGCCGGTTATAAAGCGTTATCTTTAACCGTGGACTGTGCAGCACTCGGAAATCGCGAACGTGATCATCGCAATGGATTATCACTTCCAATTGATCTTTCAATTAGAAGTATGATTGAGTTTGCGAAACACCCAGTGTGGGTTTGGAAATACTTTTTCACAGGGGGACGGGATTTAGTCAATCTTGAAAATGCACCAAGTTCCAGCGACGCGAAAAAATTTCTTGAGTATATGGCGTTGCTCGCTAAGCCTGATCTTTCTTGGAAAGATGCTGAAGAGATGTGTGCATTTTGGCAGGGTCCTTTTGTGATTAAAGGCATTTTAAGTGTCGAAGATGCCAAGCGAGCAGCTGAAATCGGTGCCAGTGCAATCATGTTGTCTAATCATGGTGGCAGACAATTAGATGGTACGCCTGCTCCGATTGAAATGGTGGCAGAAATCAGAGAAGCTGTTGGCGACCAAATGGAAATTATAGTAGACGGAGGAATTCGTCGAGGTAGTGACATATTTAAAGCCCTCGCTTTGGGCGCAAATGGCTGTTCTATTGGTAAAGCTTACGCGTTTGCGTTAGCTGCAGGAGGTCAAATGGGCGTGGAACGCATGCTCAACATATTGAAATCTGAATTGATCAGAACCATGGCGCTTGCTGGAGTGTCAAATATCAAAGAGATAAATTCTAGTTATATCCGCAAACAGTAATGTGAATAGTGAATCTGCCTAAGGCTTTACCCCTTTAAAGTTATAACCTGTAGCTTCCCTGCTCTCTACTACAATTGCTTTGTAACTATTGATATATATAGCACATGTAAATGTGTTGTAGATGGAACAAATGTTACAGATTTCTCAACTTAAAACAGCGATGGTTAACTTACAAAAACAGTGTTTAATAAAATGATAATAAACTGTTATTTCGGAGGCGAGATGAAAACAAGTTTTAAATATTACAACAACCCCTTATCTAGCGCGATTAAGCTCGCTTTGACAAGGCCTTATATAGTTAGTGCCGCGATCTTGTCCGGCACTCTATTGCCAACCATAGTTGCTGCACAAGACACAGAGAAGAAAGAATTTGAAGTAATTAGCGTAACAGCACAAAAACGTTCTCAATCGATAAATGAAGTGCCAATGGCCATTTCGGCATTTAATGCCAATGATCTTAAGGAACTCGGCATTGAAGATACCAGTGATTTGGCAAATGCTGTACCAGGCTTTAACTTCAGTGATACAGCATTTGGCCCCCCAGTATACACGTTAAGAGGTGTTGGATTTAATGAATCTAGTGCACAAGCTACTTCTACAGTTGGTGTTTATGTTGATGAAATATCGATACCATTTCCAATAATGACAAAAGGATTAAATGTTGATATTGAACGGGTTGAAGTGCTAAAAGGGCCACAAGGCACTTTGTATGGCAGAAACTCTACGGCTGGTGCTGTAAATTATATCGCCGGAAAACCTTTAGACTTTTTTGAGTCTAGTGTAACGGTAAGTTTGGCGTCTTATGACACGATATCTACAGAAGCTTTTGTGACCGGGGAATTAACCGACGGTATCAAAGGGCGCTTTGCGGTTAAGAAAGTTGATTCCGGTGAAGGATGGCAAGAAAGTATCTCTAGAGATGAAACATTAGGGCGCGAAGACAAATTGGCAATGCGCGGCAGCCTTTCTTTCGACTTAAGCTCGGCAACCGAAGCACTGCTTTCTGTCATGTATGTGCAAGATAAGTCTGAAACATTAGCACCACAAAATTTTGACTATGTGCCTGGTGCAGCTGGTGGCCTGCCATTTGCTTCATCGGTATTTGGATCACAGCTAAACACTGAAGGCAATCCGGAACACTTTACAAGTTTGTTAAACGACCCTCAAGCAGCAGATTGGACAGAAGGTAGAACACCCGCAGTGGATCAATCGTCTGTAGCAGTATCTCTTAAAATTGAACATGATCTCTCAAGCACAATGACGTTGACGTCATTAACAGGCTTTTCTTCTTTCGAAGATAATGGTTCTGAATATGAAAGAACAGGCTTTAAAGGTGTTACTGTTGGCGAGATTAAAAATAATCCGTTACAACCGGTTTTGCTCGCAACAACAAGTGCGCTGACTGGTGGCGCATTGAGTATAGGTTATGAGGGCTTTCTTAGAGGTAAATATGCAAACGCACCAGATTCTGAATATGTGACGGCTGATTATGTATATCAAAATGGTGAGATAGACGCATTTTCGCAAGAAATACGTATTACAGAAGTATTAGATGACTTAGTTTGGATAGCTGGTGTTTATTATAGTGACAGTGAAGTTGATTACCAAACGCAGCAAGACTTTGGTTTAGCAAGTAATGTCAATATTTTACCGCTACCTGGTTATGGCTTTAATATGGTTGAAAATGATATTAATCAGAAAACCTCAACCGTTGCCGCTTTTGTTAATATTGACTGGTTACTGTCAGATGAACTCACAGTAACTACAGCCCTACGCTACTCAGAAGATAAAGCTGAATACGCTGGTTGTACAAGAGATGTCGATGGTGGTGCCGCAGCACTTATGAATGCATTTTTTTATGGCGGGAAGAATAATAGTTTAGTTGCTGGCGATGGGTATAATTCAGGTGGCTGTGTAACTGTTACTAATTTTGCCACTGCT
This sequence comes from Colwellia sp. MEBiC06753, assembly GCF_053470325.1. Lineage (NCBI taxonomy): Bacteria > Pseudomonadati > Pseudomonadota > Gammaproteobacteria > Alteromonadales > Colwelliaceae > Colwellia > Colwellia sp. MEBiC06753. The sequence continues at coordinate 69,607 of NZ_JBQMTM010000024.1, forward strand.
GATCAAATGAGTGGTGTTGTAGAGGATACGTTGAAAGAAGACTCATTGTCATGGCGCTTAGCTGCTAATTATGAAATTGATAACAACGTCTCAGTATATGCGTCGTACAGCAGAGGCTTCAAAGCTGGTAGTTTTCCTTCATTGGCCGCACTTACGGATACACAGTTGATACCTGTCGTGCAGGAGCAATTGGATGCTTACGAAATCGGCTTTAAATCGACGCTGGCGGAAAATACCTTGAGATTTAATGGTGCAGCTTTTTACTATGATTATAAAGACAAGCAGTTGTTAACTAAAAAAATCATCCCCGTATTTGGCACCTCTTTTACTTTAAGCAATGTTGACGAGTCTAAGGTCTCTGGTTTGGAATTTGATGCCCAGTGGTTAGCTACTGACGGGTTGACTATAGCCGCGGCAGTAGGTTGGTTGGACACAGAAATAACTGAAGGTATAGGATTTAATCAACCAGGACAATATATTGATCTTGCTGGTTCTCCATTGCCTTTCGCTGCAGAATTTCAAGCAAACCTTACTGCTAAATATGAATGGGAGTTGGACAGTGGTTTGATAATATTTGCAGCCTCAGATCTTTCCTATTCTAGTGAATCACACGCAGATTTTGAAAGTAACAAATCTCAAACTATTGCGGTATCTGACTTCGAAGGGGCACCCTATGAAGTCGTTATAGATTCACAACCGTATTCGTTTGACAAGCGCTTTGTAAATCCGAGCTATAAAATTATTAATGCACGCTTTGGTGTAGAGTCGGATTATTGGCAAGTTTATGCTTGGGCTCGCAACTTAACTGATGAATTTTATACCACTACTGCAGTAAAAAATAATGAAATGTATGCTAAATACCCTGGAAAGGGAGCAACCTATGGAGTTACTTTCCAGTACAACTGGTATTAATTTCTAAATTAAGTGCAATAAAACGGCTCATCAGAGCTAATACCGATCAGTTAGGCATTTATTTACAGATCAATTGAACGATCTTCTGAGTATGTAAAAATCCGATAAACATTGTTTATCGGATTTTTTATGCTCGTTTCTCAAGCCCTAGATGTCATTAAT
>NZ_JBQMTM010000025.1:0-64831 GCF_053470325.1 Colwellia sp. MEBiC06753
CTTTCAGCAGCTTCTCTACATAACGGGCTTGGCTATCCGTTAAGTTTTCTAACTCGGTTATCAGCTTTGTAAATTGTGCTGGGATCATGAGTAAACCCTCGTTAACTGTATCTACATACAGTATAGCGACAATTTACGGGAACATAGCCTTAATAATTTGTTCTTTTAGTTCTAACTAGCTCTTGTCTGTTAATATCGTTATAGGCATACCAGCGTCAGTTCTCGGTAGCATGTTTGATTTTTGGCTAAACCAAATATATCTTGTTGCTATGCCGTTTGCTTTTCAAACAAAGTTCAACAGACCCTGGGGCATTTAAAATACGACAACTTCAGTTTTTTTGGTGAAATGATTCAGATATGAAAATGTTTTGTATCACGTTGTCATTACAAAGAATTGCATACCCTTTTTTGATTTTTGGATAAATTTTTGAATCATCAACTGTACTGAATGACCAAATAGTCCAAGTAGGCTGAATGTTAGAAGCAAAATCCAACCAAGCATCATTTAAAAAGCCGAATGGTAACCTAGATACCGCCTCTAACGGATCATATACCATTTCATCTTTTTCAATTTGTTCAATAGTAAGCTGGTTAATTAAATCTTTTGATTTAACAGAAAATGGCTCTGCTTCTGGCAATTTTTTCAATATGTCCCTAATATGAAAAGTAGTGACTACTGGCCAAAATAATGTAAGAACGGCAAACATTAGAGAGCTAAATAAGCATTCAACTAATTGTTCAGATAAATACTTATCCTTACTAAGCTTTGGTAAGCCACGTGATTTAGGTTCTCGCCCAAAATACCAAATCGTAGTCATGATATAAGCAAAGCCTACTGTTAGATAAGTCAATAGATAACTCATGATTCTATATACCTTTCGTTTTGCTCTATAAAAGTATTAGTTACCTTTCCTTTTCTAACTTCTAACACTATATACCTTTCAGGCTCGCTACCACATGCGCTAAAAAGGTTAAAAGAACCTAGATTGCCATCAGGTAAGTTAAGTCTCCCAGAATACCAGTGCGCGAAAACTCGTTCAGAAAAACCAGGGAATATATCTTCCAAAATTATGCTTTGGTTATCATTACCAATTTTAGAGTTAACCTCGATTAGATAAAGTCTATCATCAATAATTTCCCAATGGCCGATATAGCCACGCCATAATGCTGTTAAATGCGATATGAATGGACGCGACTTTTTTGCGAGAATAAAATAATCTTCAAGCGGACAAGCCTCTAGCGAACGCTCTTTGCCTTGATATGTAATCGTTTCCGAATATTGAATGGTCATTACTTTCCTTGTAAGTAGCAAAAATAACTAGTCGATTTCTAGTAGGTAGGAACAATTTAGAAGATTTACTATCCATTCCTATCAGTGACAGTTCTTATAACCCCCAAATTACATTGCAAGTTTAATACTAGTCTAGTTTGCAAACTTCAAATTCTTTGCAATCAAACTAATATTAATCATTCTAGCTAACTTCATGTTGTAGTTGAACAATTTTTCTAGCTCGAACAAAATTCGATACACATTTTGCTTAAAAATATAAATTATTATCTTTGCAGCTTACGTAAGTTTTATACGAATCAGCTTATAAATTAATAGCAACTAAGACCATTGCTTGAAACAACTTCCCTAAATAAAGCCTATTTATAGAATACTCCTAAATATAATTTTCTTTAAAATCTGCAATCTATTGTTTTAAAACAAGAAAGCGACATTGATAAAGTCGCTTAATCTTAGTACTGTCATACTGCAAATAATTTGGATAAACCATGTTGTAATAAATAGTTTTGCCAAAGCTCAATCGCTTTTTTACATTGCTCGTTAGCGTAAGTTTGGATATAAGCTTGATCTAATTGCTTTAGCTTTTGATTTAAAAGTATTTCCCCTATTACATAGTCTACGCCCAGTTCCCCCCACATAGTTCTAGCAAGTTTTCTTAAATCATGGGCGCTCCACTGCCCTTTTGATACTTTAAGCACTATTTGTGAGCCATACTGTGCTGTAATAGGCCTTTTTGAATCTCTTTTCTGTGGAAACAGCCAAGTACTACGGCGATTACCAACTCTGGTTTTTCGATAGCTAGTTAGCAATGAACTTACTAATGGTGTGATCGGTAACTGATGAGCATGATGCGTCTTAGTATGCTCTGTAGGTATTCGCCACACGTTACGTTTAAAGTCAAAATCCTGCCATCTAGCACTAGTTGTTTCTCCAATTCTTGTTCCATAAATTAGCATCAATAAAACAAGCAGTTGATTTGCTAACGACTCATTTTTGATTTGATGTAGTACTTTAGGCAGCGAAATATTAGAAAGGCGCGTTGCTCTTGGTTTTATTCTTGCCGATATAAACTCCGAGAATTGATGGTTAATTAACGGGTTTTTACTGATTAAACCAACGTTTTTAGCAAGCTTAAACGAACGCTTTAACACCTGAAATATTTGTCTTACGGTTGATAATTTTAACTCTTGCTGCAAAGGCCATAGCAATAAAGTATCCAACCTACTGCGGTCTATATCATCAATTAACACATTTCCTAGTTTTGGAATTAGATGATTATTAATGGCCGTGACACCCGCTTTAACCGTATGTGGCGATAATGACTGGTCATGTAAAAGCCTATCTCGATACCAGGTAAGCACATTATTTACAGACGACATTGACTGCCCTCTTGTTAATGATGAAATACCTTGCATATTTGAAATACTAAGCTGCTCAAGCGCAATCATCAGCATTTTATGTGCAGTAGTGGTAGAGACATCAGGGTAAACATCCAGCTTGCGCCATAGCATTTGGCCGTTTATCCGCTTTGCTAAATGAAACGTGCCGTGCTCTCTATTTTGGTGATAGCGAAATATTAACGGGCTTACCTCATCAGTCAGTTGAAATACATTAGTGTGGCTTTTATATTTCGCTATCGACCTATCAGATATTTTAGTTCTAACTGTTCTCTTCATAGCTCACTACCTTGTAGCTTGCTCAGTAAGACTTCGTTAAAGTCATCCTGATTTAGATAACTAGGTATCTTAGCTTTTGAAAACTCTCCCGGTCTTGCGATTAAAGCCAATGTTCTATCTGGCGAGCCTGTTCTGCTGTTAAGGTCGCTTAAACATTTTCCCCACTGGATTTTCAATGCATTTAAAGACTTTACATAGCTAGATGCATATAGTTGATTCATCTCACGTTTTATCGAGCGAGGCTTAACACCTTTAAGTATTTTTTTAAGTGCTTTCGGGTAAGCTCCGACAAAGTACTCATCAGGCTTTATAAGTGCTTCAAGCTCAAGAAGTTATCCAGTTTTTCGATATAAGCTCACTTCATGTCTTAACCAGCTAGCATCATCATCTAATTTAAGTTGTCTAGCCTTGTCATATAATTGAAATTGCTTACACGAACCGCGTGTACCAATTCTGATACTTTTAGCACCAGCTTTATCAAATTTTTCTCTAATTGGTTTCTTGCCTGCTAAACCACTAAACTTCCCTGAAGTGTAATCTCGATTAACTTGTCTAAAGCCGTACTTTTCTGAAAAATCATCAACAGCAATATCAATCTCAATTAACTGGCCTTTAAATTTTTTGGCAAATTCATATAAAAATATAAATTTATCAGGATAAGAATTAACGTAGTTACAGCCTTTACCTGTCAACTCCAATTGCACGTTACCTGACTGACCTTGCCACTTAATTGCACCAACTACATCTTGTGTTGCGTCTTGAGCAATCAATTTAAAACCTTTTTCGAAGTATCTTAAATTTGGTTTTCTAGATGATTTAACGAGACCTATATTTTTGAGCTGCTCTTTAAGCAAAATAACTAACACTGAATCAGTTATAGAGTCATTTGGTTCAAACTGAATTTTTATTAAATCAATTAATGACTTTTGTTCTTTAGAAGTAACCTTATTTGTCATTATTAAATACCTCTTCAGCAGTGCCATTAACTATCTGTTTTATTAGTATTTTTATTAATACTCTGTGTTGATTAATGATCTTATTGTTATCAATAGCTGACAATTCGAATGATAGTTTGTGAAGCCTAATCATATTATTTAGCCTCCTGAGAACGGCTGTTTGCAACTTGTTGCTCTAACCAATTTTCAATTTCTGTAGATAACCAACCAACAGCGCGCGCTCCTAAACGAACACTCTTAGGAAAATCATCATTTGCCATTTTTAAGTAAATTGTGCTTCGGCTAAGGCCTGTTAAGTTTTTGACTTCTGGAAGTCTTAGAATGGTAAAAGCCATACTGATCCCTTATTGGACGATTTAAAGTATGGCTAAGGTAAGTACTAGATCCGACAAATAAGCTTATTTGTCGGTTATGTGTCGGATATTTCTTTCTTGGCTCTTCTTAAAGCCGCACCTAAAGCATCCTTAGATACTACTTTCAATTTTTCACCTTCATAGTAAGAGAACTTAAAATTATTACTTGTAGGCACTCCATTACACTCTTCTACTTCAAAACAATCAGCAAAATCATATATTTGATTGCGAGCTTTCTGAATTTCTTTACTGACGTCCGACAATGATAAATCTGGCTTTTCAGAAAGCAGTCGTGATAAAGCCTCTGGTAACAGTGCTTTGGGTCTAATACGAGATTTTTTATTAAGAACAAGATCATCATCTATTCGACGGCTAAGTTGTTTAATTTGCTCCAACTTTTTCTTAAAAGGTTTTATTGCAGAAATCTTTGTCTCTTCATATTCAAAGTTCCGCAATTCTATTCCTCTTATAGTTTCTAGCAATTCTGATTCTAAGCAAATCAGCTCGAAGTATTTCGATTGTTTATCTTCGATCGAATCTGCAACATCATCAAATTCAGGAATAACCCAATCGAGTACACTTTGTTCTTCGTCATATCCCATAAAGTTAATTACCTACCTTTTGAAATGGGAATATATTTGAAGGATTATCTAATGGTGTACCAGCCGCTTTATTAATAAATTCTGACCACCATTCCATTACTGGCCGCCTTCTTTCGAGGTATTCGGCTCGGTTGTATGCTCTTCTAACTTCATTCTTATCGACATGGGCTAAAGCCGACTCGATAACGTCACCATCAAAGCCATATTCATTTAGTGCTGTACTAGCAATTGAGCGCATACCATGTGCCACTAATCTATTTTTAAAACCCATTCGCTTTAATGCCATATTCGCAGTTTGCGAATTACTTGGCTCATTATGTTTTCTATCAGCAGGGAATATATGCTCTCTATGACCGCTATGAGGATGCATAATTTCAAGTAATTTCAATGCAGAATCAGTCAAAGGAACTGTGTGTTCTTTTTTCATCTTCATACGTTCAGCAGGAACTAGCCATAACTTATTTTCAAAATCTACTTCTGACCATTTAGCCCCAGCAGCTTCGCTAGGCCTTACCATTGTATGTAGTTGCCACTCTATTAGGCATCGAGTTGTGATTTTAATACTCGCATAAGAAAGCGCAGTCATTAGTTCAGGTAACTCTTCTGGGCGAATTGTTGCCATATTTTTACTTTTAGGCGTTTCAAAAGCAGCTTTAATACCTGCCAACGGGTTGCTAAAGATCACACCAGTATTGACAGCGAAAGTCATTATCTCATTTAAATAGCCAATAACCTTATCAGTTGTTTCAAGAGAGCCTTTAGCCGCCAATGGTTTTAATACATTTATTGTTTCTGGCGCATTAATTTGATCAATTGGCTTATGAGCTAGTTTGGGAAAAACATGGTTCTCAAAGTTACGCCAAATTGCTCTAGCAGTAACTTCTGCAACTTTTGTTTTTTTAATATCAAACCAAGTTTCAGCAACGCTCTTAAGTGTAGAAGTTAAAGCTTTTAGCTTTTCACGCTCTTGCTCATCTCTTTTATCTTTTGGATCTATATTGTTAGCGATAAGCTCTCTTGCCTCAGCTTTTCGTTTACGAGCTTCAGCCAGTGAAACGTCAGGATAGCTCCCTAAACTAAGTGATGTGCGCTTTTTGGTATAAGGCTTTAAATAATCTAACAACCATTGCTTTGAGCCACTAGGCATAATTCTAAGTTGCAGCCCTTCACCGTCTGAAAGTTTATATACCTTTTCTTTTGGTTTAGCTTGCTTAACCTGTGTATTAGTAAGTGGGTTAACTGTTTTAGCCATTTTATGTAGTACAGATTTTCATTAAGTTAAACTGTACTACATACTGTACTACTAAAAATAACGGATGTCACTGAACCCAATTGGACAACATTAGACATAAAAAAACCGGAAAACCTTGTTTCTATTAGGCTTTCCGGTCTTTATCGGTTCTTAATGAACCTTGTGTTGGTGCGGATGGCGGGACTTGAACCCGCACGCCGTGAAGCACCACCCCCTCAAGATGGCGTGTCTACCAATTCCACCACATCCGCATTTTTGAAACTTACTTAACTAAGATGCTCACTAACTGTTGAGGATAATTAGTGACTTAGTTTTAAGCGAACCCTTAATTAGGTACGTCGCTTGAAGTGTTGTTGTCATCTGAAGCTGGCACATCAGCATTTTCAGATTTAGGTTCAGCACTTTCAACAGCATCTGCAGGAATTTGTTGCTCAACAGGTGTTGCTAAGTTGTTCCACTCGTCAGTAGCTTTAACGCGGTTTGCCGTTAAGTTACCTAAAATCAGGCTGATTGCGAAGAATGCTACCGCTAACCAAGTAGTAGAGCGGGTCATAAAATTACCCGAACCGCTTGAACCGAAAATAGTTGCAGAAGAGCCTGCACCAAATGACGCACCCATGTCTGCGCCTTTACCTTGTTGAATTAACACTAAACCAATTAAGCAAAGTGCCACAATTAGGTAGATGACGATTAAAATTTCATACAACATATTAGTTATTTCCTTTTGCGGCTGAACAAATTACTTTGAATTCTTCAACCTTTAAACTTGCACCGCCAATCAACCCACCGTCGATATCAGCTTGTGCAAACAATTCTTCGCAATTACTAGCGTTAACACTGCCACCATATAAAATCGGTGTTTTGTTAGCAACAGTTTCGTTGTTGTTCGCTAAAAATTTTCTAATATTTTCATGGGTTTCCTGCGCCATTTGTGGCGATGCAGTTTTCCCAGTACCTATTGCCCAAACTGGCTCATAGGCAATCACAATGTGACTAAAACGCTCAATACCAACTTCATCGATAACTGGTTGAAGTTGTGAAGCAAGTACGACATCAGTTTGACCTGTTGCTCGCTCTTCTTCACTTTCACCAATACAAAGAATTGGCACTAAACCAGCATCAACTGCTGCTTTTACCTTATGCGCTACTTGCGTGCTAGTTTCTTTGAATATCGCTCGTCGCTCAGAATGACCTACAATCACGTATTGAACATTACAGGCTTGCAACATACTGGTAGAAATTTCGCCGGTATATGCGCCTTGCTCAAACTCACTGACATTCTGTGCACCAACACTGATGTGTGCTGACACTTTTTCGTGTTCAAAAGCGTCGCTCAGTGCGGCTAAAAAAGGGGCACTAGGACAAACAACCACACTAACATCGTTAGCTAATGATAATTCTGATAACCCTTGACTCATTTCAGTAATAAGACCAAAGCTACCGTTCATTTTCCAATTAGCTGCAACAATTGATTGTCTATTCATATCGTCTTCCCAATTTAGAGCGGCGAGATATTAACTAACCTGCCGCCAAGATACAAGTATTTCCAGTGATAATCTGATTCAGTTGGCGATATTTCGAGCTATTAACAAGCAAGCTTTACCGCATCAGCAATTTCATTCGCAAGGCTGGTTACCTCATCAAGCTCAGGTCCTTCTACCATGACACGAATAAGCGGCTCAGTACCTGATTTACGTAACAGCACACGGCCTTTACCAACGAGTTCATTATTCACTTTATCAACAGCAACTTGCACTGCTGGAGCTGTTAATGGATCGGTCTGCCCTTCGAAACGTACATTAACCAAAATCTGAGGTAATTTAGTCATGCCTTGGCGTAGGTCAAATAATGACTTTTCCGTGCGACAAATTGCCGTTAGCACATTAAGTGCCGCGATAATACCATCACCGGTCGAAGTGTGGTTTAGGTTAATAATATGGCCTGAATTTTCAGCACCTAATTGCCAGCCCTTCTCTAACAGTAACTCCATCACATATCTGTCACCCACTTTACTGCGAGCAAATGGAATATCTAATTCTGCCAACGCTAATTCTAAGCCCATATTACTCATCAGCGTACCGACAACCCCCCCAGTTAAATTACCAGCGGCTAAGTCACTTCGAGCAATTACATAAACAATTTCATCACCGTCAACTACTGCACCGGTGTGATCAACCATCATTAAGCGATCGCCGTCACCGTCTAGCGCAATACCAAGGTCTGCTTGGTGTTCAACAACTGCCGCTTGAACTTGCGCCATGGAAGTGGCACCACATTGATCGTTGATGTTAGTACCATTTGGGCTAGTACCAATCGAAATTACCTCAGCGCCAAGTTCTTTAAAAACATTCGGCGCAATGTGATAAGTTGCGCCATGGGCACAATCCACCACAATTTTCATGCCCGAAAGTGATAACTGGCTCGGGAAATTACTTTTACAAAATTCAATATAACGCCCTGCCGCATCTTCAATACGATTGGCTTTACCAAGCTTGTCTGATTCAACGCAAATCATCGGCTCATCTATTGCCGCTTCAATGGCTAATTCAACAGCATCAGGCAACTTTTCACCTTGTTGAGAAAAAAACTTAATACCGTTGTCGTAATATGGGTTGTGAGAAGCACTTATCACTATGCCCGCTTCGGCACGAAAGGTTTTGGTTAAATAAGCAATGCCAGGTGTTGGCATTGGCCCAAGTAAACCGATATTGACACCCGCGGCAGAAAAGCCAGCCTCTAAGGCAGATTCAAGCATATAACCTGAAATTCGAGTATCTTTGCCGATAAGTACTTTCTTTGTCCCTTTTGCTGCTAGCACTTTTCCTGCAGCATAGCCTAATTGCATGACAAAGTCTGGGCTAATTGGGGCTTTACCCACTAAACCTCTAACGCCATCTGTACCAAAATATTTTCTTGCTGACATTATATTCCCCTAGTCAGTTCTGGCTGCATTGCAGCTTGTAATACGGTTAATGCATCCACGGTTGCTTTAACATCGTGAACACGAATAATTTTTGCCCCTTTTTGCGCGCTGATCATTGCCGCGGCTAAACTTCCCGCCAAGCGCTGTTCAACATCGGCGTTAAGTAAATTACCAATCATAGATTTTCGAGACATACCAACGAGTAACGGTAAGTTCATTGAGTTGAATTCATCTAATCGATTTAGTAGCTGATAATTTTGCTCTAAGGTTTTACCAAAGCCAAAACCTGGATCAACTAAAATACGCTCGCGAGCAATGCCATAAGATTCACATTCGTCGATGCGCTGTTCGATAAACGCAATGACATCATTAACGACATCATCATATTGTGGGTTATGTTGCATAGTTCTAGGCAGGCCTTGCATATGCATCAAACAAATAGGAATATTACTTTCGGCGACAGCTTCAATACAACCAGCATTTTGAAGCGCTCTAACATCATTAATAATACCGGCACCAGCTTTAATACTTTCCGCCATTACTTGCGCTTTGCTGGTATCAACGGAAACAATGGTATCAAACCTTTGCTTAATAGCTTCAACAATTGGTACTACGCGATCAAGCTCTTGCTGTAGCTCAACGGCCTGCGCTCCTGGCCTAGTGGACTCGCCACCAATATCAATAATGGCTGCGCCTTGGGTAATCATAGCTTCCACTTGCGCTAAAGCAGCAGAGTTAGAATTGAATTTACCGCCGTCAGAGAAAGAGTCTGGTGTAATATTTAATATGCCCATCACTTGTGGCGATTCAAGTGATAATTCTTTATCACCACATTGCAAAGTTGTTTTGATCATTAATTTAATTCGACTGTTAAAATAAAGCCCCGATATACGGGGCTAAATAATCATTAAATACTTAACTATTCTGCTGGAATATCTGAAGGTTTATCAATATTTGGTGATTTTGTTTCAGTTGTCACCTCATCAGATACTTTAGAGCCTGACTGTGGTTTGGCACCAGTGTCTGAGTCATCATAACTCGCTGGCGGACGCACAGTTCTACGTGCCATTAGATCATCAATTTGATTAGCATCAATAGTTTCGTAGTGCATTAACGCATCTTTCATCGCGTGCAAGATATCCATGTTATCTTTTAATATCTTTTCAGCACGTTGATAATTACGATTAACAAACGCTTTGATTTCATCATCAATATCTTTTGCTGTTTCATCTGACATATGCAGTGATTTTGCTGATGTACGACCTAAGAATACTTCACCTTCTTCTTCAGCAAATAACATAGGACCCATTTTTTCAGATAAGCCCCATTGGGTAACCATTTTACGAGCAAGGTTTGTTGCGCGTTCAATATCATTTGACGCACCAGTTGATACTTTATCAGGACCGTAAATGATTTCTTCAGCAATACGACCACCATATAAAGATGAAATATTACTTTCTAAATGCTGCTTACTGTGACTGAATCTGTCTTGCTCAGGCAAGTACATAGTCACACCTAAAGCACGACCACGAGGAATAATACTTACCTTGTAAACCGGATCATGCTCTGGCACTAAACGACCAACAATAGCGTGACCTGCTTCATGGTAAGCTGTCATTTCTTTTTCTTCTTCAGACATCACCATAGATTTACGCTCTGCGCCCATCAAGATTTTGTCTTTCGCTTTTTCAAACTCTTCCATCGATACTAAGCGACGTGAACCACGAGCAGCAAAAAGTGCCGCTTCGTTTACCAAGTTTGCTAAATCAGCGCCTGAAAAACCTGGCGTACCACGGGCAATTACTGACGCTTTAACATCATCACCTAACGGCACTTTACGCATGTGGACTTTTAAGATTTGTTCACGACCACGAATATCGGGTAGACCTACAGTAACCTGACGGTCAAAACGGCCTGGGCGTAATAACGCAGGGTCTAATACATCTGGGCGGTTAGTTGCAGCAATAACAATAACTCCTTCATTACCTTCGAAACCGTCCATTTCAACAAGCATTTGGTTTAGTGTTTGCTCACGCTCATCGTGACCACCACCAAGACCAGCACCACGTTGGCGACCTACAGCGTCAATTTCGTCGATAAAGATAATACAGGGAGCAGATTTTTTCGCTTGCTCGAACATATCCCGAACACGTGAAGCACCGACACCAACAAACATTTCAACAAAATCTGAACCAGAAATACTAAAGAATGGTACTTTTGCTTCACCAGCAATTGCTTTTGCTAACAATGTTTTACCTGTACCTGGCTGACCAACCATCAAAATACCTGATGGAATACGACCACCTAATTTTTGGAATTTAGTTGGATCACGTAAGTAGTCAACTAACTCTGCTACTTCTTCTTTGGCTTCATCACAACCAGCAACATCAGCAAAGGTAGTTTTGATCTGATCTTCACTTAACAGACGCGCTTTAGATTTACCAAATGACATTGCGCCCTTGCCGCCACCGCCTTGCATTTGACGCATGAAGAAAATCCATACACCAATTAGCAGTAACATAGGGAACCAAGAGATAAAAATAGAGGTTAAGATGCTTGGCTCTTCAGGTAACTGACCTTTAGCACGTACACCTTGTTTAACTAAATCATTAATTAAGTCACTGTCGTAACCACCAGGGATCACAGTAACAAATTGCTCACCACTGCGCTTGGTGCCTTGTACAACACCGTTGCGATCAACAGTCGCATCACGAACTTGCCCCTGTCTTACATCTTGAATAAAACGGGTGTAGTCCATTTGTTGTTCATTGCCACTACCCGGTGAAAATGACTGAAATACAGACATCAACACAACGGCAATGACCAACCATAAAATAAGATTTTTTGCCATATCGCTCAACTTAACAACCTCTTGCTGTTTCTACTAATGGTGCGACCATACTGTTTTTTAATTTACTACAATTTGAAGCCAGTAGCTACTAGATATACTTCTCTTGATCGAGCTCTTGATGAATCCGGTTTACGAGTTTTCACTACGTTAAACACCGCTTTTACCTCTTTCATAAACTGATCAAAGCCCTCTCCCTGAAATACTTTGACCACAAAAGCACCATTTTTCTTCAATACTTGATGACACATATCTAATGCTAGCTCGACCAAATACATGCTTCGCGCTGCATCAGCGGCGTCATTACCGGTAAAGTTAGCGGCCATGTCAGACATCACGACATCAATATTTTTGCCATCAATACGCGCTAGTAAAGCGTCTAGCACAGCTTCTTCTCTAAAGTCGCCCTGTAAAAAATCAACGCCTGCAATAGGGTCCATCGCGAGAATATCACACGCAACCACCATACCTTTATCGCCAACCTGCTTCACCGCATACTCTGACCAACCGCCAGGGGCAGCACCAAGATCTACGACTTTCATGCCAGGTTTGATCAACTTATCTTTAATGTTGATCTCTTCTAACTTAAACACGGCACGCGAACGTAAACCCAGTTTCTGTGCTTTTTTTACATATTCATCGTCAAAGTGCTCATCCAGCCAACGTTTGCTGCTTGCACTGTGCTTTTTTTTACTCACCCAGTTACCTTTAAATTTGATGTGATTTTGTGCAGATATCTTGCTAAAACCAAAGGGAAGACATAGTAATACAACTTAGATAAGGGTAAAATAACCAAATTCAAGCTAACTTGTAACGAAAATTGTTAATGAGTCTAAATAAAAAACAACTTCAACACTTAAAAGGTCTGGCACATTCATTAAAGCCAGTCGTACTTTTAGGTAGCAATGGTCTAACCGAAGCAGTAGTCGCAGAAATTGATTTTGCTTTAAGTCACCATGAATTAATCAAGGTTAAAATCCCAACTGACGATCGTGAAACCAAAGCATTGATTGTCGATGCTATTTGCCGAGAAACGCAAGCTGAAAAAGTACAAGTGATCGGTAAAACCTTAATTATTTACCGTCAATCTGAAGATAAGAAAATTCAGTTACCTAAGTAATAATAAAAGGTATTCAACAAAAGTAATCTGCAAGCTACCAAGGGCAAATTCAATGCCTTAGGTAGCTTATTTATTGGCGGTTTTCAAAGCCAAGTCCTTTGTTTTATTTGACATACATATAGCGTTTGAACCATAGTTTGCTACAGCCTGTTTAGTTTCTGCTGTCAACAATGGATTATCCAAATAAATTAACTGCCGCTGAGGAATTTTAGCGGCGGCAATTACCCCCGAGGTAACTGGGTGGTTATTGAAAAACTGCTCGAATGTCCCGTCAGCAATCGCTTTATTTAAACCATACTCAATACGGTCGGCAATTCGTGGATTTTGTTTACTGACAAAAAAGAAAAATGGCGAGTCGTAATAAAATAAAAATCGCTGCTCTATTGCTAATTCCGAGTGTTGTTTCGCTTCGGTGATCGCTTCATGTAATGCCCTTGGGTAATAATCAAAACGATGCTTAGTTAACATAGGTAGTAAAGAAAATTGATCGACTGACGTTGCCACTTGAAAGTGGTTGTAACGCAATATTTCGGTATCTGGCCACATAGCGCCTTGACCAGCAACCAATTGTGATAATGCTTTTTCGTCAGCAAGCGCACTAAACCTTGCTTGATCGGCTTTATTGATCAAGGCAATACGACAACCTCCGAGCCCTTTTAGTAAAGGAATGCGGATCGGAATTAATTTTTGCTCGCGTTCTTTTGATGTCATGGTCCACATCAAATTGATTAACTTTTCACGACGAGCTAATTCCACCATATGATCTTGACTTACGCCTGCGCTAACGAGGTTTAGCTCATATTCTCCATATTGATCTTTGGATATTTCTAGAACTAGCTCAAGTAAATCCTGATAATACTTATCATAGGTTAATTGGATGCGTTCTGGTTTATACCAAGAGTAATTTATAATGTCTTTAGCATAGCCATTTGCTAAGCCATTAAACGTAATAGCCGCATAGCACACTAACAAAAAGAATTTATTCAATTGGCACCAAAGTCAATCTATTGGACGACTTATTCAGTTTACAATAATTTAACAATAAAAAAAGCACTCTTTAATGAGTGCTTTTTCGTTAATAATTCAATAGTCGTTAGATATGCTCAACCGAAATAATTTCGTATTCAACAATACCTGCTGGTGTTTTTATTTCTACTTCTGAGTCAACAGTTTTACCAATTAAGCCACGAGCAATTGGCGAGTTAACAGAAATACGGTTATTTTTGATATCCGCTTCGTCATCACCAACAATGCGGTACGTGACTTCTTCGTCTGTTTCGATATTTAACAAGCCAACCGTAACACCGAAAATCACTTTACCAGTATTTGGAATTTTTGTGACATCAATAATTTGAGCGTTACTTAATTTACCTTCAATATCCTGAATACGACCTTCACAAAAGCCTTGCTGTTCACGAGCAGCATGGTATTCAGCGTTTTCTTTTAAATCACCGTGTTCGCGCGCTTCAGCAATTGCTTCAACGATTTGTGGACGACGTACTGTTTTTAATTCATTAAGTTCAGCACGCAGTGCTTCCGCACCCTGTATTGTCATCGGAAATTGATTCATTATCTTTGATTTTCCTACTAAATTTATTCTTTCTAACAAAAAATAAAGGTGGTCGAGCCACCTTTATTAAAATCTATTTCATCGGTATTGGTTTAAGCATAACAAAACTGTCATGATTCGCCAAAGTTTCGTTTAGTATCTATGATAGCTTTTACTAATAGTCCACTAAACGAAACCGAATTACTTCAACTTTTACTTACAACGTTGGTGTAACTCTTGAATTGACGTTACCGTGTTACGGTCATCAGCAGCATGAGCCTGACACGCAGCAAACGCAGCGTTTAACGTTGTGGTGTATGCCACTTTATAACGCAATGCTCCACCACGTAACACTTTTGAATCTTCAATCGCTTTACGACCTTCAGTAGTGTTAATGATGTAGCTGTACTCTTCGTTCTTAATTCTATCAAGAATATGTGGACGACCTTCATGTACCTTGTTCACTAAGCGACATGGTACACCAGCTTCACCTAATACCACTGCGGTGCCGTGTGTTGCATCAAGTTCATAACCTAATTCAACTAATTGGCGAGCAAGTTCCACCACGCGCGCTTTATCACTGTTACGAACAGAGATTAATGCGCGACCAGATTTAGGAACAGAGACACCTGCACCTAAGTTAGCTTTAGCGTAAGCTTCTTCAAACGTTGCGCCAACACCCATAACTTCACCTGTTGAGCGCATTTCTGGGCCAACAAGTGGGTCACTACCGTGGAACTTGTTAAATGGAATAACCACTTCTTTTACTGAGAAGTAATCAGGAATAACTTCTTCAGTCACACCTAGCTCAGCTAAGGTTTTACCTGACATTACCAAAGCGCCAATTTTTGCTAACGGTACCGATGTCGCTTTTGATACGAATGGTACAGTACGTGCTGCACGTGGGTTAACTTCGATTAAGTAAACTTTACCGTCTTTAACCGCCATTTGCGTATTCATTAAACCGATTACACCAAGCTCGAATGCAA
This sequence comes from Colwellia sp. MEBiC06753, assembly GCF_053470325.1. NCBI lineage: Bacteria > Pseudomonadati > Pseudomonadota > Gammaproteobacteria > Alteromonadales > Colwelliaceae > Colwellia > Colwellia sp. MEBiC06753. Next base: position 15,557 of record NZ_JBQMTM010000025.1, read on the forward strand.
GATCTGTTACTTGCTTGCGCATCACGTCTTGTACTTCTTGGCTTAAACTGTATGCAGGTAATGAACATGCTGAGTCACCCGAGTGAACACCGGCTTGTTCAATATGTTGCATAATACCGCCAACAACTACTGAAGTACCATCACACACTACGTCGATATCCACTTCAATTGCATCATCTAGGAAGTGATCAAGCAATACCGGCGCTTCGTTTGATACGCTTACTGCTTCGTTCATGTAGCGACGTAAGTCTGCTTCGTCGTAAACGATTTCCATTGCACGACCACCTAATACATAAGATGGACGAACAACTAATGGGAAGCCAATTTCTTTCGATTTAGCAACCGCTTCGTCAAGCGAAGTAACGGTAGCATTTTCAGGCTGTAATAAACCTAAACGCTCAACTGCTTGCTGGAAACGCTCGCGGTCTTCGGCACGGTCAATGGCATCTGGCGAGGTACCAATAATTGGAACACCAGCTGCTTCTAATGCACGCGCTAATTTAAGTGGAGTTTGACCACCGTATTGAACGATAACACCTTTAGGCTGTTCGATACGGACAATCTCTAATACATCTTCAAAAGTGATTGGCTCGAAGTACAAGCGATCAGATGTGTCGTAATCTGTCGAAACCGTTTCAGGGTTACAGTTAACCATGATAGTTTCATAGCCGTCTTCACGTAGCGCTAACGCTGCGTGTACACAACAGTAATCGAATTCAATACCTTGACCGATACGGTTTGGACCGCCACCTAAGATCATGATTTTGTCTTTGCTAGTCGGATTTGCTTCACACTCTTCATCATAAGTTGAATACATGTAAGCAGTATCTGAGCTAAATTCTGCCGCACAAGTATCAACGCGCTTGTAAACTGGGAAAATATCAGCGGTGTGACGTTTCTTACGAATCTCTGCTTCTGATACACCAATAACATCAGCTAAGCGGGCATCAGCAAAACCTTTACGCTTAAGCTTACGCAAGTATTCCGGCGTTAAACCTGCCATCCCTACTTCGCTAACGTTTTGCTCTTCTTTAACGATATCTTCAATTTGTACTAAGAACCAACGGTCAATTTTTGTCGCATTAAATACTTCATCAATTGATAAGCCTAAACGGAAAGCATCAGCAACATACCAAATGCGATCAGCACCAGCTTCTTGAAGCTCATGCATAATTTGCGTTTTAGCACCCGGTTGAGTGACATCAACTTTCGGGTCAAAACCATTAGCACCTACTTCTAAACCACGTAATGCTTTTTGCATTGATTCTTGTTGGTTACGGCCAATAGCCATCACTTCACCAACTGACTTCATTTGCGTGGTTAATCTGTCTTCAGAGCCAGCAAATTTTTCAAAGTTAAAGCGAGGAATTTTCGTTACTACGTAATCGATAGTCGGTTCGAATGATGCTGGTGTTGCGCCACCAGTAATATCATTTGATAATTCATCCAGCGTGTAACCAACCGCTAATTTCGCTGCTACTTTCGCAATTGGGAAACCTGTTGCTTTTGACGCTAGCGCCGATGAACGTGATACACGAGGGTTCATCTCAATGATCACCATACGGCCATCTTTTGGATTAACACCAAACTGTACGTTTGAACCACCCGTTTCAACACCAATTTCACGTAATACCGCAAGTGATGCATTACGCATTAATTGATATTCTTTATCAGTTAATGTTTGCGCTGGTGCAACCGTGATTGAGTCACCAGTGTGAATCCCCATAGGGTCGAAGTTTTCGATTGAACAGATGATGATACAGTTGTCGTTTTTGTCACGAACCACTTCCATCTCATATTCTTTCCAACCAATTAAAGATTCATCAATAAGAAGTTCGTTGGTTGGTGATAAATCTAAACCACGATTACAAATGGTCTCAAATTCTTCTTGGTTGTAAGCGATACCCCCACCAGTGCCACCCATAGTAAATGATGGGCGAATAATACACGGGAAACCAATGCGTTTAGCAGTTTCGCGAGCTTCATCCATTGAGTGAACAATTTCTGCGCGCGGACATTCTAAACCAATGTTTTTCATCGCTTGGTCGAAACGCTCACGGTTTTCAGCTTTATCAATTGCATCCGCAGTAGCGCCAATCATTTCCACGCCAAACTCTGCTAATACACCATTAGCTTCAAGCTCAAGGGCGCAGTTTAATGCGGTTTGACCACCCATAGTCGGAAGCACCGCATCAGGGCGCTCTTTTTCAATAATTTTGCGAACAACTTCCCAGTGAATTGGTTCGATGTACGTGGCATCGGCCATTTCAGGATCTGTCATAATGGTGGCAGGGTTAGAGTTAACTAAGATAACTCGGTAACCTTCTTCACGTAACGCTTTACACGCTTGTGCGCCTGAATAGTCAAACTCACAAGCTTGACCGATAACAATAGGACCAGCACCTAAGATTAAGATACTTTTTATGTCGGTACGTTTTGGCATCGTATTCTTCTCTCCTAATCTTATTGACGTGCTTTAATTAAATCGATGAAATGGTCAAACAGCGGTGCCGCATCATGTGGACCAGGGCTTGCTTCTGGGTGACCTTGAAAACTAAATGCCGCTTTATCCGTGCGGTGAATACCTTGAATTGAACCATCAAATAAAGACTTGTGCGTTACTTTTAAGTTTTCAGGCATATTATCTTCGTCAACCGCGAACCCGTGGTTTTGAGCAGTAATCATTACTACATTGCGGTCGTAATCTTTAACCGGATGGTTACCACCGTGATGACCAAATTTCATTTTGATGGTTTTTGCACCACTGGCTAAGCCAAGTAATTGATGGCCTAAACAAATACCAAAAACAGGAATATCGGTAGTTAAAAATTCTTTAATCGCACTAATGGCATAGTCACACGGCTCAGGGTCTCCTGGGCCATTTGATAAGAAGATACCATCAGGGTTCATTGCAAGCACTTCACTTGCTGGTGTTTGTGCTGGTACAACCGTTAACTTACAGCCACGGTCAACTAACATACGTAAAATATTGTGTTTCGCGCCAAAATCGTACGCTACCACATGAAAGTCTAACTTTTCTGGAGAAACATGACCTTCGCCAAGTTTCCAGCTACCTTCGGTCCAAGTGTAGCTTTCTTTGGTTGATACAACTTTAGCTAAATCCATGCCTTTAAGACCTGGAAAGCCTTTTGCTTCTGCCAGTGCCTTAGCTTCATCTAAGTTGTCACCGGCAATAATACAACCGTTCTGCGCGCCTTTTTCACGAAGGATACGCGTTAATTTGCGAGTATCAATATCAGCAATACCTAAAATATTGTTGCGTACCAAATACTCACTTAAGCTTTCTTCATTTCTAAAATTACTTGCTAACAATGGCAAGTCACGAATTACCAGGCCTTTTGCCCATATCGTACTAGACTCTTCATCTTCAGAGTTTGTTCCAGTGTTACCAATATGTGGGTAAGTGAGGGTAATAATTTGTTCTGCGTAGGAAGGATCTGTAAGAATTTCTTGATAGCCGGTCATTGAAGTATTGAATACTACTTCACCAACAGCCAGCCCTTCTGCACCAATGGCGGTGCCGTTAAATATAGTGCCGTCTTCTAGCACCAAAATGGCAGATTTAGTCAATTTAGCCTCCGAAAAGAAGAAAGTAAACCTAATAAAAAACAGCGAATTATCGTTGATTTATTAAGCGCGAAAATTGTTCATTAATCCGTCTTTTGGCTTGCAAAATGCAAATTTTTGACAAATTCCGCGCATTTTACGGGAAAACTTAAGTCTCGTCCAGTAAAAACCACAAAAACTAACTGTTATATACAAATTTATGTTTAAAGCTCCAAAAGTGACAATCTTCTTAAGGATTGAGCCGCTTTATTTGCTAAGTTAATTGTTAATATTATTTTAATCCAAGTACATCTTGCATATCGTAGTAACCTTTATCAGCATTAGCTAGCCACGACGCTGCGCGCATTGCGCCTTGAGCAAATGTCATACGAGATGACGCTTTATGGGTTATTTCCAGGCGCTCACCTAAATCAGCAAAAAACGCTGTATGTTCTCCAACAATATCGCCCGCTCTGACCGTGGCAAAACCAATGGTTTTTTGATCACGCTCTTCAGTAATCCCTTCACGCCCATAAACTGCGCACTCAGCTAAATCTCGGCCTAAAGTTTCTGCGATCACTTGCCCCATTTTCATCGCTGTACCTGATGGCGCATCTTTTTTGAATCTATGGTGCGCTTCAAAAATTTCTATATCAGTATAGTCGCCAATCGCTTTTGCGGTAATTTCTAAGAGCTTAAATAGCAAATTAACACCAACACTGGTATTCGGCGCTAATAACACTGGCATTTGTTTACCTGCGTCTTTGATTTGCGCTACTTGCGCCTCTGAAAACCCTGTAGTACCAATGACTAGCGGCTTTTGATGTGTTTGGCACCAAGTAAGGTTATCTAAAGTCGTTTCAATAGCAGTGAAGTCAATGAATACGTCAGCCAGCTGAACAGACTCCAAAGAGTCAGTCGCGGTCAAACCAATTTTACCAATGCCCGCTAACTCGCCTAAGTCAAAGCCTAAAAATGACGAAGACGCTCGCACAGTACCGCCGACAAGCTCAATTTGGTCATACTCTACGGCGGCTTTAATCAGGTTACGGCCCATTCGGCCACTACAGCCTAATATTGCTACACTGGTAGTCATAGTTCGATTGATTCCTTTATTTGAAGATTAAGGCGGTGCTCAAATGGCGTGCCTAAGGCAGTATCATGAGAAACCACATTAAAAATTTTAAATTGTTCTTGGATAAAACTTAAATGATAAAGCGCAGAAAATTCAGCAAAAACTTGGTTGTTTTCCCCAACAAATTTCCAATCTATTGATACGCAAACCAAGTGCTTATTTAACCATTGATAGGTGGTATTTGCCGCTTTAAAGCCTTGCGTGTTATTGGTTTTAAGCATATCAAAGATGACTGAAAACTCGTTATCAAACTCAGCTTTTGACGATAACACAATAGTTTTTTCAGGCGTACTTAAGACACAAGGAAGTTGATAGCAGTTTGATAATATTGATAAATCATAATATGAAAACCCTTCGATATAACGCAGGAAAAAATTAACTAACTGTTGCTGTTCTGTTTTCATAAGTTTTACATGCAAAGAAAAGCCGGGATAACCCGGCTTATTAATTCTTATTAAAGAATATCTAATAACTCAACGTCGAATACTAACGTTGCATAAGGAGGAATAGCTCCTTGTGAGCCGCGCTCGCCATATGCCAAGTTATAAGGAACGTATAAACGGTATTTAGCGCCAACGCTCATTAACTGTAATGCTTCAGTCCAACCAGCAATTACACCGCCAACTGGGAATTCTGCTGGCATGCCACGATCGTATGAGCTGTCAAATACATCACCGTTGATAAACGTACCGTGATAATGCGTACGAACCGTACTAGCAGCTGTTGGCTTATCGCCTTCTGCATCAGTTAAAATTTCGTATTGTAAACCAGATTCAGTAACAGTCACTTCCGCGCGCTCAGCATTTTTTGCTAAAAACGCTTCGCCTTCTGCCGCTTTTTCTTTAGCAGCTGCTTGCTCTTGCTCTTGTAATTTTTGAGAAACAATAGCAAATGCTTCATTAAGGTCTTGATCGCTTACTTGGCTAGCTACATTAGCTAACGCATCAGCTAAACCAGCTTGTACCGCAGTTACATCAAATTCTTTAAATGGATTGTTACGTAACTGGTCACCTAATTGACGACCCACGCCGTAACTTACTCTTTGTTCAATTGATTCAAATTTATTATCAGACATTTGCATTTCTTCATTATAAAAATTGGCGGCAAGAATAGCATAGACGCCTTTAACAATGTACCCCCGATTAACCATTAATTAGCGAAATTTAACAATAAACAACACATTAACCGGATAACGCCTAACATTGTTCCTGTACTCAACCACTCTAGAATTTCCCAAAAAACACTTTAGACATCTAAACATCTAGATTGACATTAAAAAGTTAGCCCCTATAATTTCGCCATTGATTATCCCTTCTCTTTTTGCAATGTTATAGCGCTGCAAAATAAGAAAAATAAGAGAGCATATATGCAGGCATCAACCGCCCAAAAAAGTTTAGTCAGTTTATTCCCCTTCGCCGTGTTTTTAGGTTTATTCCTTGGTACAGGCATATTTCTAACCATGCAAGGCGTCGACTTTGCTTTTTATCAATTGCCAGCAAGTGTTGCGATAATTCCAGCGATCATTGTTGCAATTTGGATGGGTAAAGCATCTATTAGCGAGCAAGTACAACAATTTATTGAAGGTGCAGGCCACAGTAATATCATCACCATGTGTATGATTTACCTACTAGCAGGCGCATTTGCCGTTGTTGCTAAAGCAACCGGCAGCGTTGATGCCAGTGTGCAACTGGGCTTAGCTATTTTCCCAAGTTACCTCATTATTCCAGGCTTGTTTCTGGTCGCAGCATTTCTTTCTACGGCGATGGGCACATCAGTTGGCACCATTGCTGCTATTGCACCAATTGCTGCAGGTTTTATAGAAACCGCTGATTTAAACCCACTAATTGCTGCTGGCAGTATACTGTCTGGCGCCATTTTCGGTGACAACTTATCAATTATCTCTGATACAACGATTGCCTCAACTCGTAGCCAAGGCGCTCATATGAAAGATAAGTTTAAAGTGAACTTTAAATTTGCTTTACCTGCGGCAGTTATTGCCCTAATTATTTTTGCAACCATTGGTGGTAATGCTGATTATCAAAATGATAAACCGCTAGATGTGATTGGCTTGCTGCCTTATTTAACTATTTTAGTAATGGCATTAGTGGGAATAAATGTTTTCGTTGTACTTATAGTTGGTATTTTACTGGCAGCGGCGACTGGACTATTAAACAACGGCTACCAAATATCTGCCCTTGCCACAGACATTAACAAAGGTTTTGCCAATGTTCAGGATGTGTTTATTTTAGCGCTATTTATTGGCGGCTTAAGTGAGCTAGTGAAACGCCAAGGTGGCTTATCTGCATTGACCAGCTCAATTGAGCGCTTAGCAGGCAAGTTAAGCCCAAATAATAAAAAGCGTGCCTCTGGACTTGGTATTGCAGGCCTTGCTTTTTGTGCCAACTTTTTTACTGCCAATAATACCGTTTCAATTATTATTACCGGCGAAACCGCAAAAAGCTTAGCTAATGATGGCGATATTTCGCCAGCGGAATCGGCCAGCTTATTAGATATTTTTGCCTGTATTAACCAAGGGTTATTACCCTATGGCGCACAAGCATTGCTACTTGGCGCAACATTAAGCATATCGCCGGTTGAAGTAGTGATTTACGCGTTTTACCCGATGATCTTATTTTTTGCCGCCGGTTTTGCGTTTTGGCGCTTAACTAAAAGCCAGTAAGCTAACTTAAAGTACTCAAATAAAACAGCGCTCAAATAAAACAGTGCTCAAATAAAAAACACCGCAATTACGCGGTGTTTATTTATCTGAACTATTACCTAAATAAGCATTTACCTTAATAAGCATTGCCTAATGAAGGGTTACCTAAAGGAGGACTATCTAAACAAAACGATTAACGAGTAATACGATACAAAGTTTCGGTTAAGGCACTGACCTTTAACGACCGTCTGGCAAATTGTTTATCAGGAATGGCTCGCTTAGCAAGGCACTCAATTTTAAAACCAGAAAATAGTTGCTGTACTTTCGTCTTATCAATAGCAAAAGGCGGCCCAGCTAACTCACCTAATGGATATTCCACTGAAATCAAATAGAGCTCAGTATCTTGATTAATAAACTTAGCAAGATGAGCGGCGTATTGTGCTTGCATTTTTTCAGGTAAAGCAATTAATGCCGCGCGATCATAAATATAGTGAACACTAGGTAATAGAGCAGGTTCAAGTGAAAAAAAGTCGCCTTGATAGATTGACAAATTTCCACAGCGAAACTCTTGAAAGTCCGCTTTATTTTGACATTGATAGTCAAGCTTATTTTCATTGAAAAAGTCATGACAGGCAATTTCGCTAAGCTCAGCACCAATTACCTGACAACGCTGCGCCCACCAAAGCATATCCATCGATTTACCACACAGAGGCACCAATACAGTATCAGTTTGCTTAATCGATAACTTTGCAAGTTGCTCGATTAAAAACGGGTGTAAATCATCTTGATGAAAACCCAATGCGCCCGTTTCCCAACATTTGTGCCAAAACTCTGGATTCATTTGCTTGCTTACCCACTACCTTGTTTTGTTAATAAGTTTTACTAATCAGCTTTATCAATTAGCTATTAACTTGGAAAAATGCGATTACGTTGCATTAGTTTTGAAATAAAGCTATCAGCAGACAACGATGCCGCTTTTGACAGCTTCTCAGCTAAGCCCTTTTTCACTTGATATTTAATCGCGACAACTTGTTTAGTTTTAGCTGATTGATATAAATAATCATCACTGGTTTGAATATCATCAACTAAACCAAGCTCTTTCGCTTTTGTACCAAACCAATGTTCCCCGGTTGCAACTTTAGCAATATCTAAAGATGGACGATGATTGCTAACAAAGTCTTTAAACAGCTCATGGGTTTCTTCTAATTCTTCAACAAACTTCTCGCGGCCTTTATCGGTATTTTCACCAAACATGGTTAATGTACGCTTATATTCACCGGCGGTTAGTTGTTCAAACTCAATATCATTTTTCTTTAGCAATTTATTAAAGTTAGGCACTTGGGCAATGACACCAATTGACCCTAAAATTGCAAATGGCGCGGCAATAATATTGTTAGCAACACATGCCATCATATAACCACCACTGGCAGCGACTTTATCAACAGATACGGTAAGTGGAATATCTTTTTGACGAATACGATCAAGTTGTGAAGACGCTAAACCATAGCCATGCACCATACCACCACCAGACTCTAAACGAACAAAAACTTCGTCTTCTTTGGTGGCAACCGATAATACTGCCGAGACTTCTTCGCGCAAACTGGCCACTTCTTTAGCATCAATACTGCCTTTAAAGTCTAAAACAAAAAGTCGAGGCTTATCGGCTGGGGCTTCACCTTTTTTCGCCGCTTTCGCCTGAGCTTTCTCTTGTTTTTTGTCTTGTTTTTCCTTTTCTTTTAATTGCTCTTTCGATAATAGCGAATGAACAATCTCCTGCTCCACATCCTCAAAGTGTTCGCTTAAGTCTTCAATTTCAAGCTCACCTTTTTTTGATTTTTGTTTAATAGCCGCTCCAGCGATTACCGCAACTATGGCAACAAACGCCAACACGATTGTGATTGCTTTGGCTAAGAACAGCCCGTATTCGTATAAAAATTCCAATGCTTTCTCCATTTTTTGCTCTGCATGAGCAAAGCTTATCGATATTACTCAGTACTATATAGTGACTCATTGATAAAAAAAAAGCTCCCACTAGGGAGCTTTTTAATATTTAGCTAAATTTTCGTTAACTACTTACTTAACTGCTTACTTAACTGCTTACTTAACTACTGCGTCGTTAGTAATTGCAACAAGTTGTCCCATAGTTGCAAAGAAAGTCGTCACTTGCGTTTGCATTTCTTGCGTTGCAGCAGCACTTAACATCGCATCCGGTGATTCTGGACGCGTTGACGGGTCAAGTAATGATGAATGATGACCATTTAAGAATCTAACAGCACCAGAGCCTTCAGAGGTTTCGCTAACACCCGGTAAGCCAAGTAAGGCAATAGCTGGTTCAGTGCCGGATAATGGCGAGCTAGATACAGAGTTTGGAATAACCTGATCAGATAAGTTATCAACACCATTACCAACCACTTCAATTAAATGGGTTGGTGTTTGGGTGGCTGCTAAAATACCTGCGTAGTTCACTGGATCACCAGCATCAGTTACTGTTTGCGCAGCAAAAGTGAACTCAGCAAAAGTACCGTTTAACGAGCCTTGTTGCTCTGGAGTTAATGCATCAAAGAACACACCAAATGCCTGAACAAGTTCAGCTTCACTTGGGCCATTAGGGAACATTTGTGCCACTAGCGCTTGGAATTCTGGTGATACTGATAACGTTAAGCTAGCTTTAATTAAATCAGCAAATGAAGCCGACTCCATTAGCAAGTTTGCAACACCAACACCAGGCATACCTAATGAGTTAGTTGCTACTTTAAATAATGCATCGGCTTGTGGATCTAAAGGCATATTTGCCATTGCCACAAAGTTGATCCCCGTAATAGCGCCTAATGAATGCCCTAAGAAGTGAACTTTAGTTGTATCAACCACAACCGGGTTACCTTCAGCGTCACTACCATTAACAAAGTTTAAACCTAAACGCAGGCCCAGCATATCTGAAGTACTTTGACGTAAATTATCACGCGTTGTTAGTAAGTTCGCCAAGTTCATATAATGAGTGGCAGAAACGGTTGAGGCATTAATTTCATCAACACCATCACCATTTAAGTCAAATCCGCGACTACCATGAATCGGGTGATCTATGGCTACAGTGGCAAAACCATTAAGCGACAATAGACCCGTTACTGCTAGCATATCTTCTTTCTTCGAAGTAATGCCATGCTGTAACATAACAACCGGCCAACCACTTTCAGGCTGAGCAATTGGATCCATACCTAATGATGCTCTAACGGCATTTGCTACGGCAACATCAGGGGTGGTCATTTGCACATCTAAATTCATCATGGCCCGCATTGCTGGCACAGGGTTGAACTTAGTAATATTACGCTCTGGATCTAACGGTAAAACCGTACTTAAATCGCGAAGACCAGGCGCAGGCAAACCAGCCGCTTGTGAAATTGCCATACAAGTACCATCAATTTCGCTCACAGGCTCAGCAGGAATTGCTTCAGGATTTTGCGCTGCAAGGCCAGCTAAAATAGCGCCTGAGTCACATAGTGCTTTCCACCAGTCATTAACCGGTGCCATTGGATCTTCTGCGGTTGGCACACCTAAGTAGTAAGGCAAAGAAATACTACCCGACAAATAATTTGCTGTGCCGTAAATCGCTTGTAAATCAGCAGGTAGTTGTACACCTTGGCTGGCTAATACTTGCGCTACAGAAAAAGTAGTGTCTGCAACAGTTATTGCTGGAATATTTCCTAGTTGTAACCCCTGCGCCATTAATGACTTAACACTAACAAGTGCATCTACTGTTGACTGGGTTGTCATCGCCATTGAATAAATAATAGATTCTTTATCAACGCCAGCAGCAGAAACTGCTGATTCAAAACTATTAATCACACCTTGAAGCTGCAGTTGAGATTCACTGCCTAAAGGCTTTTCATTAATGTCTTGTTGAACTAGCTCATAGGTTGTAGAGCCTGCAATGGCCTTGCCTGAGTCATCCATTAAGCTATCAGTTAATACCAATACGTAAGTTGTTTTACCCTTTAATGGTTTTAATGGCACGACAGCAATGCTGCTACCGGCTTTTTGAGTAACAAAGTCTGTACCAAAAACTAACTCACTAATAACTCGACAAGCAGCACCTTGTGGCACTTGTGCACATTCTTCAGAGGCGAATGCCCCGCCCATTTCTGTTTCAAAAATACGAACAGATGCTGGATTAAATACAGAGTTTCCGTCAAGTGAACGGCCTTCAACCACATCGATATCAATAACGAATGGATTATTAGTTGACCAACCATCTAATGCGCTAACCGCAACTAACGGATCTGAAAAGTCAGTTGGGTCATCAACAGGCGTGTTTAACGTGCCATCAGTCGTACCAGAGAACAACAAATCATTTGGTACTGATAAAACGCCATTAGCAGGATCGAAAATAACACGCGAGGTAGGTGTGGTAACTGGACCGTTTTCGGCCACATCTTTTTGTACATCTTTAATGGTTTCACTGTCACAGCCACTTAAACTAAGTGCGCCAGCAATTGCCATACTAAGAACTAGCTTTTTCATTGTATCTCCCCAGAGACTAGTCTACTTATTTTTTTATATTTTATAGCTTTGAACTCGTTACCTTTATTTATCGTACAACACGACCAAGTTAACTAGTTAGACCAGTTAAAGTTACACAAAGATTCATCATAGTGCTAGCGCTTTTTGAAAATTCGAGTTTTTTTTGCTGAAAATCGATAATTTCTGCCAATTTTTACTCGTCAAGCAAAGCCCTGATGCGTAAAATCCCCCCATCCAATAGATAAACTATTAGCTCTCAATGTTCGACTATCAAATTAAAAGCAATTCACTAAACCACAAAGTAATCTTAGTAACAGGCGCCGGTGATGGCATTGGTCGTCAAGCGGCAATTACCTACGCACAACTTGGTGCAACGGTAGTATTGTTGGGAAAAACTGTCGACAAGCTAGAAGCGGTTTACGATGAAATTGTTGGTGCAGGTTTACCTGAGCCTGCCATAGTGCCATTAGATTTAAAAGGCGCGACAAAACAAAACTATATCGATATGGTTAATACCATTGTCGATCAACTTGGCCGACTAGATGGCGCATTACTTAACGCCTCGATATTGGGTGAGTTAACACCATTTACCGCCATTCATGAACAAATTTATGATGACGTTATGCAAGTGAACGTTAAAGCGCAGATGTTACTAGCCCAAGCGCTTATTCCTGCGTTAACTTCCGCTCCACAAGGGTCATTGGTATTTACTAGTTCAGGTGTTGGTAATAAAGGCCGTGCGTATTGGGGCGCCTATAGCATGTCAAAATTTGCTACAGAAAGCATGACCCAATTAATTGCCGATGAATATGAAGGTACTAACTTACGTACTAACGCGATTAATCCAGGAGCAACAAAAACGCCAATGCGTGCAAAAGCTTACCCAGCAGAAGATGCAAGTAAGCTAGCAACTGCTGAGCAAATTATGCCGCTGTATGTTTACTTAATGTCAGATGACAGTATCGAAGTTAATGGGCAAATTCTAAACGCACAATAATAATTAGTCGGTAATACAATAATTAAAAAGCCGGCAATTGCCGGCTATTTTAATTATTGTATAAATATTTGATAAACATAAATTTAGTTAAAAACTACCGTAATTCACGACGTAAAATTTTACCAACATTGGTTTTTGGTAATTCATCACGAAATTCAATAATTTTTGGCACTTTATATTTAGTTAAATGCTCAGCACAGTGAGTAATTAATGCTTTTTGAGTAAGTGATTCATCCTTGCGAACAATAAATAGCTTAATGATTTCACCACTAACCTCATGAGGTACACCAACTGCAGCAGCTTCAACAACAGCAGGATGCATCATTGCCACTTCTTCAATTTCATTTGGAAAGACATTAAAGCCGGAAACAATGATCATGTCTTTTTTACGGTCAACAATTTTAAAGAAGCCGCGCTCATCCATTTCAGCAATATCACCGGTTGCCAACCAGCCATCTTTTAAGATTTCATCGGTTGCATCTTGACGGTTATAGTAACCTTTCATGACTTGCGGGCCTTTCACCCACATTTCACCTGCTTCATTGATGTCGGCAGTTGTGCCATCTTCACGAACAATTTTGACATCAGTTGACGCTGCTGGTACACCAATAGTGCCATCATAGCCACTAATATTGTATGGGCTCATTGATACCATAGGTGCACATTCTGTTAAGCCATAACCTTCTAATAAACGGGTTTTAGTTAAGTCTTGCCAGCGCTCAGCAACAGGTTGTTGCACAGCCATGCCACCGCCTAACGTCAGCTTTAATGTTGAAAAATCTAAATCCGCAAAACTAGGAGTATTTAATAAACCGTTAAATAAGGTATTAACACCGGTAATTGCAGTAAATGGGTATTTAGCTAACTCTTTAACAAAATTAGGCATATCTCTTGGATTGGTAATCAATAAATTAGTACCACCAAGCGTCATAAAGGTTAAACAGTTCGCGGTTAAGGCGAAGATATGATAAAGCGGCAATGCGGTAACCACTAGCTCTTCACCTTCGTTTAACATAGGGCGAATTGCTGCTTTTGCCTGCTCTAAGTTAGCAACCATATTACGGTGCGTTAACATCGCGCCTTTTGACACACCCGTTGTGCCGCCAGTATATTGCAGAAACGCTAAATCCTCGCCGCTAATAGCAACATCATCAAACATTAAGTGGTCACCTTTGGCTAATACCTGATTAAATTTAATCGTATTTTTTAACTTGTAGCTAGGCACCATTTTCTTCACGTACTTAACCACAAAATTAACCAGCATACCTTTTAGGCCACCTAAGCGATCACCTAAACCCGTTAAAATCACATGTTCAACCGGCGTTTCGTCAATAACCTCTTGTAGAGTGTGCGCAAAGTTTTCAACAATTAACATGGCTTTCGTACCAGAATCAGTTAACTGGTGCTTTAACTCACGAGCGGTATATAAGGGATTTACATTTACAACAGTAAGGCCGGCTTTTAATGCACCAAATAATGCGATTGGGTATTGCAAAGTATTTGGCACCATAATGGCAAACTTATCGCCTTTAACTAAGCCTAAATCTTTTTGAAGATAGGCAGCAAATGCATCGACTTGTTGGGCTAGTTCTTTATAGGTAATTTCTGCGCCCATATTAATGAACGCGGTGCGCGCTGAATAAACACCTACATATTTGTTGAACATCTCAACAATAGATGAATATTTATCTGGATCAATTTCGTGTGGAACTCCGGGAGGATAACTTTTTTCAAGCCAAATTTTATCCACAGTTCTCTCCTCTTTCTAAACCTGACACACGTGACGATTATTATATTTATAGTATTATCAAGATGTTCTGATAACGCCACCGTTAACTGCAACCGGACGACAAGACGTCCGACCTCCGAGCTTTTGCTCGAAAGTTTCGCATAATTCCATATTTTGCATAGAAATCCTAGTGTTTTATCTCACTATCTAGCGATATCTTGCCAAAATTTTTCGATTAAGTTCGCAACTTGTTGTGGTTTTTCCATATGTACATGGTGTCCACCTGCAACACAGTGGCTGGTTAATTGCTTAAAGCAACCAGCATATTCCTTTATACCAACTTGAACCATATCTAAGCCTTTATCGCCATAAATTAAGTTAACCGGACATTGCACATCACCAATTAGTTGTTTTGCTTGTTCAAGCGTTAATCGGTATGGCGAGGTATTACGTAAGCGGCTATCAGCACGCCAAATATAGCTATTTCCTTGCTGCATTAGCCCACGTTTTACAATAAGTGCAGCTTGTTCAAACGCCAGATCAGAGACTAATACCCGAGCTTGAATAGCTGACTCTATTGAGCTGTGTTTATTTTTTTGTTTGCTGCGCCCTTTTATTCGACTTTCTAAGCCTTTACGAAGCTGTTCCGTGGTGTTTTCTGGTTTATCAGATACAAAACCAATCGAGTCTAACAAAGTTAATGACTTAACTTTTTCTGGATAAGCGGCAGCAAATGCCGTTGCGACCATTGCCCCCATAGAGTGAGCAACAATATCAATTGCCGGCCATTGGGTAACCTCGAAAAGCTGCACTAAATCATAGACCCAATCAATAAAATGATAATGGGCATCAAAACTACGATGAGACGAAAAGCCATGACCTGGCCAGTCAATGGCAATTAATTTGCGATGGGGTAAGTGGTCAAATAGTGGTAAAAAACTCGCCGCATTATCTAACCAGCCATGTAAACATAAAGTCACCATCTCTGGTTCGCCACCATTCTTTGTACTTGGTAAAGCTAAGTCATGTGTTGCTTTACCGTGTGTGGCTATACCGTGGGTAGAAAGGCCATGTAATGCTAACTCATTAATTTCAAAACAAACTTCTTCGGTGTTAACCATAAACTTACTCACTAACCGGTTTATTATTATTTTTAATTGTTTTTAAGCAGCTATTGCTAATTTGCTCGCTTAAATGCCACTAAATACAAAAGTCCTAATGCCATTGAGGACCAAATGATGATCCAAATAAACTCTGGAATAAAGGTCAACTCGCTTAAGGTTGCACCGTCACCTAAATGACGACCATCAAGTAAATAAAATGGGCTAAACAAAGCATTTAATAAGATACTAATACCGATAAACTGTAAACCATAGTTAAGCATTGTTGTCTTAGCGTAGCGCAGTTTCACCGAAAACAAGGCAATAAGCACTAACATGATCACTAAGGTTAAAATATCGCGAACCCAAAAAATAATAGTCATCACCAACAAGCTTAGCAGTAAACTAATCACCACTTGGCTAAAGCGAATACTGAACGATGAGAGTGCATATATTAGTGCGCCCCAAACCGCTGCTCCAGCATAACCAGAAAAGCTAGTTAATAGGCGAAAGCCGCCAACTGTTGTACAAAGCCCTGCACCATTGGGAAATAACTCAATACGGACAACTTTGCCACCAGCCAACATTGCCGCAAGACCATGACTGATTTCATGAAAGTAGCTTTCCAGCCAATTTAGCGGTAAAGAAAGCAGCGGAATTTGCCGGATAACAATGGCCGCCAATAGCAGTAGCCAGAATGCATAGCGTTTAAAAAAAGAATTAGATGAGTTTGAGTTCGACGTTACAGTGTTCAAGGGTACAGAGCTCAAAGTTATTGGAAGTATTTGAAAAGGTGTCTAATTTTACGCAAAAAGATCAACACCCAACAACTGCTGAACACTTTCTCGTTGTTCAATAGCATCGACTGAGCGGTAAGCGCTAATTGCGGTGATATTTTGATTAGATGGCTGATCGTAGCCTGCTTGCTGCTCGGATGTTTGGTTAGCCGTTTGGCGACGTTGCTGATTTTGCTGCTCAAGCACTGCAATAGCATTTTCGTCAACATCGACGCGATTGACTTGTTGGCGCTGCTCAGCCTGCTGTTGTTGCTCGCGCGCACGCTCAGCAGCTTGCTGTGCTTGCTGCTGATTGTTTGTTTGCTGGCGAACTAGCTGAGTAGCTGAGCTCGATACTGTCGTGCTTTTTACATCCATAGCCATAATCTAGCAAAAGTTTTACCAACTGGCGAATATTATCAATGAGCTAAATATCAATCTTTAAATAATCAACCTTTAAATAATTAACTTTGCAGCTAACAAGCTTTTCATTATCAAATTTAGCGCTATCGACCCGGTAATTTCTTCCAAGAAACGGTATCTCTAACATAAACAGGTTGTGCTTGCTCTGCCGGTACTGCCTCACCTAAAGCCAATGCCTGCTTTGCCTGCGCTAACATATATTTAGCATTAGGGTATAAAACCTCAATATTATTTTGATTAGCACAAATAGCGTTGAGCTCCGCACTATAGGCTTGCCAACCAGTACCAACACCATACACAGGATTATCTTGTTCAAGCATTTGCTTGGCAAAATCCCCCGGCGACATTACTTGCTCACTATCGGTTAGCTGCATAATGCCTTGTTCATTTGCCTGCCAGTTTGAGCAATAGACTTCCGACATTCGAGCATCGATGGCGACACTGACTTTTTCTTGTTGATGCGCGACAAACGCTTGCTGCGCCATGGCTTGCATAGTTGAAATGCCAATGGTTGGAATATCTGCAGCAAATGCCAAACCTTGAGCGACACCAATACCAATACGGACACCAGTAAAACTGCCCGGCCCCCTGCCATAGACTAAGGCATCAAAATCGCTTAGCTTAAACCCTGATTCTGCCAACAACCTATCCACCATAGGTAATAACACTAAACTATGAGATTGTGGGCAAAGTTCAAAGTTGCTAATAATTTCTTGTTGATTTAACAAGGCGACCGAACATGCTTCTGTTGAAGCATCAATGGCTAATAATTTCACTGTGGTTGGTTCTCACTATGTATCGCTGAAAGAAATGACTCAGCGTAACTTAAATCTCTACTACGTTTCATATCTGGCAAACTGCTTAAAAACGTTTGTCCGTATGGCCGATTAACTAAACGATCATCACAAATAACTAAAATACCGCGATCATTAACATCGCGAATTAATCGTCCGACGCCTTGCTTTAGCGCAATTACCGCTTGTGGTAATTGAATATCAGCAAAGGGATCTTTCCCCTGGCGTTTCGCATCTTCACTTCGAGCTTGAAGTAACGGGTCATCAGGGGATGCAAACGGCAATTTATCTATGATAACACAGGTTAGTTGGTCGCCTCTAACATCTACGCCTTCCCAGAAACTGGCAGTGGCTAGTAATACCGCTTTTGGGTTAGCCATAAATTCAGTTAGCAAATTACGCTTAGCCATTTGCCCCTGAACTAGCAGAGGGTTGTCAATTTCTTCGGCTAAAATATCAGCCACCAAATTCATCATCCGGTAGCTAGTAAACAGCATAAAACAAGCGCCCTGTGATGCTGCAATCAGCGGCTTTGCTAAATCAGCTAATGCCCGTGGCCGGCGTTTGTCATTAGCATCGGGTAAATAGCGCGGCACGATAAGTTGCGATTGATGAACGTAATCAAATGGACTGTCCAGCATCAATGTATGTTGCTGTGATAACCCTAGCGGCTTGGCAAAATGTTCAAAACCATTGTTCACTGCCAAAGTAGCGCTGGTAAAAATCCAGCCAGCGCCGGAATCTGCCACCACCTTGCTAAATTTTTCAGCAATCGATAATGGCGTTTGATGCAAGGTAATATGCTGGCGAGTTGTTTCGTACCAAAGACTTACTTCGAATGCCTCGACATCGGCAACGATATTGAACTTTGCTAGCAAAGTGACTGCACGTTCAAAACAATTATCTACCAGTTCATTACGAGAAACATTAAGTTTGAGTACTTGATACAGAAAATCTAAATCCTGTTTTAAGTGCTCAAACGCCTGAGCAATTTGCTGAGACGCTAGTTTTTCACGCCAGTTACCACGTTCAGGATCATAAGCAAATAGTAATCGAAAATCCTGACAACTGCGGCTGAGCTTTTCTGCCGCTTTAAGTAATTGTTTAGCATCGGTAACGGTAGTTTTGTAAGCCTGAATCACATCAGCACAAAGCTCTT
This sequence comes from Colwellia sp. MEBiC06753, assembly GCF_053470325.1. Classification (NCBI taxonomy): domain Bacteria; kingdom Pseudomonadati; phylum Pseudomonadota; class Gammaproteobacteria; order Alteromonadales; family Colwelliaceae; genus Colwellia; species Colwellia sp. MEBiC06753. The sequence continues at coordinate 34,411 of NZ_JBQMTM010000025.1, forward strand.
GCACTTGTCTGGTTGAAAACGATTCACCAAAATATTCTGTGGCAATATCAGAAATTTGATGAGCTTCATCAAAAATCACCACTTCAGCTTTAGGGATCAATTCACCAAAGCCAGTATCTTTCAACGCCATATCAGCAAAAAACAAATGATGATTCACCACAACTACGTCAGCTTCAATAGCGCGCTGCCGAGCTTTAACTAAATAACAGTCATCAATATGTGGGCAATCGCGGGCTAGGCAGTTATCAACTGTACTGGTGATATAAGGAAATACGTTAGAGTCTTCGGCTATGGTATCAAGCTCACCAATATCACCAAATTGAGTGGCATTTGCCCATTTTCTCACATTGACAAAATCAGCTAATCCTTGAGCATCCAGCTGACCACGAGAATGCTGAAATTGCTCCATGCGGTACAAACACAAATAGTTTGAACGCCCTTTTAACAAGGCCATTTGAGCATTGGTTGCCAAAGCTTTTTTTATAATAGGTATGTCTTTATGGAATAGTTGTTCTTGCAGCGTTTTCGTACCGGTAGAAACAATGACTTTTTTGTCAGACATTAAGGCAGGGATCAAGTAGGCAAACGTTTTACCCGTTCCGGTTCCAGCTTCAACAATCAGTGAAGATTGCTGATTAATCGCTTTTTCTACTTCCAACGCCATATCAAGCTGAGCTTGTCTTGGCGAAAAGCCATTAATCGCTTTAGCGAGAAGTCCGCTAGAAGAAAACGCCTGTTCAACAGTGCTCATACGCGCAATAAAAATACGAATTAATAATTAAATACAGCGGCGTATTATATCGGCTAGCGCAAAGGATTAAACAAAAATGTCTAAATGTTGAATTTTATTGTCTTCATCTTTTTCTATTTTATTTTTATGTTGGTCGGTTTGCAGTTCATTATCAATATCTTCAATCACCTCTTCATCAGGTGCTTCAGATGATGATGCTTGCTGCTGGCTATATTTTTTTTGCCCATGTTGTTGGGTCACAGTATAACGCTCATGCTCATCCATATGATCATGCTCGTCATCAATCGACTGAGTACTCGCGTCTTTAGACAAACGTTTAACTCTAAGTTTATCAGCCTTAATTTTGTTTGGTGCTACACGCGTTAACTGTGTAGTAAAAATGTCCATAAATCCTCTCTACTTATGGTATTAGTGTCACCAACAACTATCACTAATACCTAAACGTAAAATGTAAAGTTACGCCTACTTACTATTTCGCTAGGGTTATTCACTAGTTTTAGCAACTGATAAATAACTATTACTTTGACCACAACTTTACAATAATTGCACAACAAATAAACACTGATTGCACATGGCAACGTGTACAGGCTTGCTTAATGCCTATTTTTTAATCACAAGTTAACTTTATATCGACCAAAAATCAAAAAACCTTAATTGATAGGCTTAGTTATAAACGCCTTGTTAGCAAAGGCGCATCTAGATGCCTATATCAAAGGCTTAGAAGACAAATGTATATAGCGATAATAATTTTTTATAAGTGAAATAAAAATTTAGGGTTGCACGATTAAACTTTAGTCAGTATGTTAATAGTCAGTTGGGCTCAAAAACAATAATAAATAGCACAGCTACTGTAATATCAGACTTAGTAATTAAACTTAACATTTTGCGCCAAAGCCTGATAAATAAAAGAATATAGAAAGTTAGAATTTACAATTAAAGGCAAATAAATAATGAAAATAAACCTAAGCACTATCCATCATCACCATCATACGGATTAGCCGCTCAGGTTTATTCGCTGAGGGGCTATGGCTCTTTCAGCGGTAAACGACTTATTTGATAGTCTCAAAAACCCCGAAAGAGTCCACTCTCTCGGGGTTTTTTACGTTTTAAGGTTTATTAAAAATTTAGTTACACCAACTTTAGGAAATGGAAGAAATGACTACAGAAACTCGTTTACGCATTGCCATGCAAAAATCTGGTCGCTTAAGTGATGAAACACAGCAGTTACTAAAACGCTGCGGCTTAAAACTCAATGTTGCTGATCGTCGTCTACTTGCCCATGTAACTAACATGCCGATTGATATTATGCGTGTACGTTCAAGTGATATTCCTGGCTTAGTGATGGATGGCGTTTGTGATTTAGGTATTGTTGGTGATAACACATTAGAAGAAACGGCATTAGAGCGTAAGTTATTAGGAATAAATGCTGACTATGTTAAAACCGTAGGGCTAAATTTTGGTGGTTGCCGACTCTCACTAGCTATGCCAGAAGAGTTTAATTATCAAGGTATTGCCTCGCTAAATGGTTTGCGTTTTGCCACCACTTATCCGCAATTACTGAAACGCTTTGCTCAGCAAAGTGGCATTGAATTAGATTTTTGTTTGCTTAAAGGTTCGGTCGAAGTGGCGCCTCGTGTTGGCTTGGCTGACGGTATTTGTGATCTCGTTTCAACCGGTGCCACGCTTGAGGCCAATGGTTTAAAAGAAGTAGAAGTTATTTACCGCTCTAAGGCCTCATTAATTCAATCATCGTCAACCATCACACCAGAAAAACAAGCAATTCTCGACACCTTATTACCGCGTATTCAAGGGGTTATGAAAGCTCAAGAAAGTAAATACATTATGCTACACGCGCCTAAAGATAAACTTGAGCAAGTCAGCTTTTTAATGCCAGGTAAAGAAACGCCTACGGTATTACCATTAGCTGGTCGCGACGATATTGTTGCTGTACACGTGGTTGCCACAGAAACCTTCTTCTGGGAGACCATGGAAAAATTAAAAGACTTAGGCTGTAATTCTATTTTGGTGATGCCAATTGAAAAAATGATGGGCTAGTAAAATGACCAAACCAACACTATTACCCACAACTATTTGGTCTTCGTTATCGGAAACCGAACAAAAAGCTGCATTAGCACGACCGGCGATTGCTGAGAGTGGTCTGTTAGCCACGCAAGTAGAAAACATTATTAATCACGTAATGGAATCTGGCGATAAAGCATTATATGAGTTTACAGAGCGCTTTGATGGTATTAAATTGACGACATTAGCCGTCAGCCAACAGCAGGTAAATGCCGCGATTGCGTCATTAGCCCCTGCCCGCTTACAAGCTTTAGAAACAGCCTATAATCAAATTAAACGTTTTCACCAAGCGCAGCGTCAAGACGATATTGAAGTGGAAACTTGTCCTGGTGTGTTGTGCACTCTAAAAACCGAAGCCATTGAAGCGGTTGGGTTATACATTCCAGCAGGCAGCGCGCCCTTACCTTCAACAGTATTAATGCTTGGCGTTCCTGCTCAATTAGCCAACTGTCCACGAAAAGTATTGGTATCACCACCTGATAAAAACGGCAATATTGCCCCAGAAGTGTTAGCGGCGGCAAAGCTGTGTGGTATTGATGAAATATATGCGGTTGGTGGTGCGCAAGCTGTTGCTGCACTAGCCGTAGGTACCGAAACCATAGCCCCGGTCAATAAAGTCTTTGGCCCTGGCAATCGCTATGTTACCGAGGCGAAAAAGCAATTATCACAACATATAGCTGGCTTTGCTATTGATATGCCGGCAGGCCCTTCTGAAGTCTTAGTGATTGCCGATAGTCAGGCAAATCCGGCATTTGTTGCAGCCGATCTACTTTCTCAAGCGGAGCACGGTGAAGACAGCCAAGTCATATTATTATCAGATAGCTTAGCCTTGATTGATAAAGTTAGAGCACAAATAGAGCTTCAGGTTAGTACCTTACCACGTGAGCAAATCGCACGTGCCGCATTAAGTAAAAGCCGATTAATTCTTACGGAGTCAATGGCTCAAGCTGTTGAAGTTTCAAATAGCTATGGCCCTGAGCATTTAATTATTCAAACGCAAGAAGCCGATAGTTTAGCGATTAAATTAAGAAATGCGGGGTCAATTTTTGTCGGTGCATACACCCCTGAGTCAGCGGGTGATTATGCTAGCGGTACTAATCATGTATTACCAACCTATGGCTATTCAAAAGTTGTTAGTAGCCTATCGTTGGCCGATTTCTCCCGACGTTTCACTTTACAAAAAATTAGTCGTGAGGGTTTAGCCAACCTAGCACCGGCAATTATTGAGCTTACCAATGCAGAAGGTTTAGATGCCCACCAGCGTGCGGTAACGATTCGACTTGCGGATGATCAAGCATCATGAAGATAAAAACAAAACCATCAAACTTAAAATCGAACTTAAACTCGAACTTAAACGAAAACATAAGCACAAGTGTTTCACAGCTCGCCCGCAGTGAACTTCTTGATATGGTGCCTTATCAGTCAGCTCGCCGATTACAACAAGCGGATAAAAACGCAAGCGACGGCAATGAACAGACGGTAAAGCAAGCTAATCGCCAAATTTGGCTAAACGCCAATGAAGCATCAGGGCAAGGCAAATACAGCATCAATGCTGAAAATATTAATCGCTATCCAGACTTCCAACCAGAGCAGTTGCTTAATGCTTATAGCAAATATTGCGGATTACCGGTTGACAATATTTTAGCTACGCGCGGCGCTGATGAAGGTATCGAGTTGATTATTCGCACCTTTTGTACCGCCTATCGAGACAATATCTTAATTTGCCCGCCGACCTATGGCATGTATGCCATTAGCGCAGAAAACCATGGTGCCGGCATTATGCGAGTACCGTTAATTAACAACTTGCTAGATGTAGAGCAAATCGTAGCTAATGCAGAACAGGTTAATGTCATCTTTTTATGTTCGCCAGGTAACCCTACGGGTAACCTATTACCAGCAGATCAAGTAAAAGCGGTACTTGATGGCGTAGCTAATCAATGCATTGTTGTGCTTGATGAAGCTTATATTGAGTTTGCACCAAATGATTCGGTATTAGCATGGCTAGACAGCTACCCTAACCTGATCATTTTAAGAACCTTATCAAAAGCCTTTGCGCTGGCTGGCTTGCGATGTGGCTTTACCTTGGCAAGTACTGAAATCATTCAGTTAATGTCTAAAGTCATTGCCCCCTATCCAATTTCGGCACCTGTTGCAGAGCTAGCCTCTTACTATTTAACCCAAGATGGGCTGAGCATAATGCAGGAGCGAGTGCAAACAACCAACAACTTACGTGAGCAACTGAGTGCCTGGCTTGCCAAGCAGTCTTGGTGCCAGCAAGTTTATGTCAGTAATGCCAATTTTGTGCTGTTTCGCACGCCCTTTAAAGACGTTATTTTTGACGGGTTAAAACAACAAGGCATTTTAATTCGTGATCAATCTAAGCAACCGCAATTAGAAAACTGCTTACGCATTAGCATTGGCAATGCCAGCGAAATTGATTTGGTCAAACAAATAATTAGTCAAATAATGATGCAACAATCACAACCAGCAGTAACACAGGAATCAAAGTAAATGACCAGACAAAATATTCTATTTATCGACCGAGACGGCACCTTAATTGAAGAACCACCCGTTGATTTTCAGGTAGATACACTAGAAAAACTAGTGTTTGAGCCAAACGTTATTCCAGTGCTACTGTCGTTGCAAGACAAAGGGTTTCGCTTAGTGATGGTCACCAATCAAGACGGTTTAGGCACTGATAGTTACCCGCAAGCTGATTTTGATTTGCCTCATAATAAAATGATGGATCTATTTAGCTCTCAAGGGATCGTATTTGATGATGTGTTAATTTGCCCACATTTCGATAGTGAAAACTGCAGTTGCCGCAAGCCTAAACTTGGCTTGGTTGCCGATTACTTGCAGCAAGGTAAAGTCAATTTTGCCAATTCATTTGTAATTGGTGACAGGGAAACCGATCTACAACTAGCGGCTAATATGGGCGTTCAAGGTATTAAGTACGACCGAGCATCAAATAATTGGACTGCCATTGCCGAACGCTTACTTAATAAGCCTCGCCAAGCAACTGTCACCCGTACCACCAAAGAAACCGATATTACCATTGAGGTTAATTTAGATAGCACGGGAAATAATATTAAAACGGGCCTTGGCTTTTTTGACCATATGTTAGAGCAAATTTCTACCCACGGTGGTTTTGCATTAAATGTATCGGTTGATGGTGATTATCACATTGATGAACACCACAGCGTTGAAGATACCGCCCTCGCCCTTGGTAGCGCGTTAAAACAAGCATTGGGTGATAAACGCGGTATTGGCCGATTTGGCTTTGTCTTACCTATGGATGAATGTCGTGCTGAGTGTAGTTTAGATTTATCTGGCCGCCCTTGGCTGGCATTTGATGCAAAGTTTACCGATAACCGCGTCGGCACTATGTCCACCCAAATGGTCGAGCACTTTTTCCGCTCACTGGCTGACAGCATGGCCATTACCCTGCACTTATCGACTACCGAAGGAAATTGTCACCACCAAGTAGAAAGTTTGTTTAAAGTATTTGGTCGTGCATTACGTCAAGCTATTGAAGTAAAAGGTAATACGCTACCAAGTAGTAAAGGAGCACTATAATGGCTAGTGTTCAAACCAATGTCATTATTGATACCGGATGCGCAAATTTATCCTCGGTTAAATTTGCCATTAAACGATTAGGCTTTGATGCGTTAATCACCGATGATATTGCACAGATTAAACGGGCAGATAAAGTCATTTTACCCGGTGTAGGCAACGCTAAACACGCGATGCAAAATATTAACGCTAAAGGTTTAACTGATACCATTTTGCAACTTAAGCAACCAGTATTAGGCTTTTGTTTAGGGATGCAACTAATGTGTCGCGACTCTCTTGAAGCAGGTATTGGCAATGCAACTGAACAAGTGCAATGTTTAAATATAATTCCGACATCGGTTAAACCACTAGATGTCGGTAAGTTAAGGTTACCGCATATGGGCTGGAATACCTTAACCTCCGTCATTGATCATCCTGTATTTAAAGGAATTAATGCGGGTGATTACTTTTACTTTGTTCATAGTTTTTGTGCGCCAATAAGCGAATATACCGCAGCAAGTTGTGATTATGGGCAAGCTTTTTCAGCTGCTTTGGTAAAAGATAACTTTATCGGTTGTCAGTTTCACCCAGAGCGTTCAGGCGAAAATGGTAGCAAAATTATCAAAAACTTTTTAAACGCCTAACGGTATATTCGCGCTAAATGGCTAGATGGCTAAATAGCTAAATGGCTAAATGGCCAAATGACTAATCGCTTAATAAAAAATTTTAAGGTTACTATTATGATTATCCCAGCTATTGATCTGATCGATGGTGAAGTTGTCCGACTTTATCAGGGCGATTATCAACAAAAAACCAACTACCAATACAGTGCCAAAGAGCGCCAAACTGCCTATGCTAAAGCAGGCGCAAAAGTCATGCACTTTGTCGATCTTGATGGTGCTAAAGACAGCAACAAAAGACAGTTAAACCTACTTAAAACCTTAGTCAATCATCCAAGTATGACCATCCAAGTCGGCGGCGGAGTTCGCAGTAAACAAGATGTTATTGATTTATTGGACCTAGGTGCTGACAGAGTCGTTATTGGTAGTTTAGCAATCAAACAGCCACAACTCGTTAGGGCTTGGCTAGAGGAGTTTGGTGGAGAAAAAATAGTACTGGCATTGGATGTAAAAATAGATCAACAAGGGAATAAAACCTTGCCCACTCATGGTTGGATTGAAGACAGTGGTGTCAATTTAGAAGAATTGCTAGATGACTATATTAGTGCAGGATTAATCCACGTACTTTGTACCGACATCAGTAAAGACGGTACATTAAGCGGAAGTAATGTTGCGCTATACACCGAACTTTGCCGTCAATATCCAACAATTGCATGGCAGGCCTCTGGTGGTATTGGCAACCTTGAAGATATCAACGCTTTAAAACCTACAGGCGTTAAAGGTGTTATTTTAGGACGATCATTGCTTGAAGGAAAGTTTAGCTTAGAAGATGCGATTAGTTGCTGGCAAAGTTAGCTAATATCCTTATATCGCTAGGTTTTATCGACCACTACTTAGCACGTTAATGCATTTATTTATAAACGTTTTTTTACATTGTTAAGAAAATGATAACCTAGCGTTAATCTTTCGAGGGTTTTATACTACTGATCCTAAACTTAGCTAAAACTTAGTTAAAAACCTAGCCCAAAACACTAGGGCTTAATCAATACTTTTAAACGTTATCGTGTGAGCAATTTAGGTGTATAAACATTGAGTAAAACGTCTTTTTCAATTATTTACAGTGTGCTTATTTGCCTAATACTGTTTGTGCCAAACGCGGTGGCCAGCAATTTAAACATTAAAATTAATGGTGATATGCCTAATAGCGTCGAAAAGAATATTCGAAGTCATTTAGGAAAGTTACCGACATCATCTATCGAGCGCTCTGCTTTTATCTATAAAGCTAAGCCTAATGTTGAAGAAGCACTGCAAGCCTTAGGGTATTATCGCGCCAGAATTAATACTAAGGTCAATAAAAACCTAGCGGATGATATCTGGGAGTTGACTATTTCAGTGACTCCCAACCAACAAACAGCGATAGAGCAAATCAACATTACATTGCTCGGCGAAGCTCAAACCGATGATGCCTTTAAAGCATTACTGGATAAAGCACCGTTGAAACAAGGAAGCAGTCTGCATCATGGCCGTTATGAGCAATTAAAGGCAGATATTTTAGCGCTAGGTTTAAGTCGCGGTTATTTCGACGGTAAATTTACCCATTCAATTATTGCTATTCAGCCTGATCGCGTAACCGCCAATATAGACGTCGTTTACCAAAGTGGCATGCGCTACCAGTTTGGTAACATTAATTTTAGCGAAACCATTTTAAGGCAATCATTACTCGATAAATTTGCACCATTTAATCTCAATGAACCTTATGACGTGACTTTGCTACAAGACTTCCAGCGTCAACTGGAAGAATCACAATATTTTAGCGAAATCATTATTTTACCTAGCCATAATAAAGAAGGTGGTGAAACTGGCGACAACCGCCAAGTAACAGTAGATGTAAACCTTAACCCCACCAATAGCCACAGTTTTAACTTTGGTACCGGTTACTCCACCGATACTGAGTTTAGACAATCAGTGGTTTGGCGCACGCCCTTAGTTAATAGTTACGGTCACAAGCAAGAAACAAAAATAGAGTATTCAAAAATTAATCCGTTAGGAAGATTTACTTACACTATTCCATTGAGTCACCCACTCCATGATGTTCTGCAAACGCAAGTTTCTTTAGAAAACAATGACTATGGCGATATTGACAGTCGCCATGCTATCGCGCGTCTAGGGCGGCTCAAGTTTTATCGAGACTCTACTCTGGAATATTACACTCGATATCTTCATGAAACATGGCAAGTAAATGGTATCCACGATGATGCAAATTATTTTTTATTTGGGGCAACTTGGTCAAAAACTCAGCGTGTTGGCTTTTTGTTAGATCCTAGCGCCGGTTTTAGTCATTACTACAATATTGAAGGTACCCACAAAAGTATTGGCTCAGAAAGTAGCTTTATTCGTTTTAACGCAAAATGGCAGTACATTTTTACGCTCGCCCCTAACCACCGACTTCTAACACGAGCCGAGCTAGGTATAGCAGAATTAAGCGCGGATAGTGTTGAAAACCTAGCCCCATCTTTACGGTTTTTTGCTGGTGGCGATCTAAGTATTCGAGGGTTTGGTTATCAAGAAGTGGGGCCGATTGTAAAAATTACAGAAGATGATGGCACCATTAGAGAAATTGTCGTTGGTGGCACAAGAAAAGCGATAGGCAGTATCGAATATCAATACTACTTCAATGAAACTTGGCGTGGCGCACTTTTTGTTGACGCAGGCTCAGTGCACACTGGCGATAAAGCGAAACTGGTTTATGGCGTTGGCCCAGGCATTCACTATATGTCACCTGTTGGCGCTATTCGATTGAACCTTGGTTATAACATTAGTGAAGACGACCCATCTTGGCGCATTCACTTAGCCATAGGGGCAGAATTTTAATGACAAAATTGCTTCAAAAATCACTGCTCGGCGTAAGCGTTATTATTATCTTTTTATTGATAATGGTAATTTCACCACTGGGCTTGAAGCTTGCCGTGACTATCGCAAACCTAAGCGATGATATTAACATTGGTAAAGTTGAAGGTAGTTTGCTGTCAACAGTAAAGGTCCGCAGCGTGAACTACCAAACTAGTGGATTTGCATTAGCAATAAATAATGCCGAATTAACGCTTGAACTTTCGTGTCTATTACAAACAAAGTTTTGTATTGAAAACCTTGCAGCCGAGCTCGTCGATACCGCCATTTTTGACAATACTGAAAGTGACAATAGCGAAAGTGCCGAAACAACTGTCTCGAAAACAACAAATGCTTCAGAAAAAATTTCCTTGCCTCTCGCTATTACATTAAAGCAATTAGCGATTTTACGCGGTAAATTTGATAGTCCAGCAGTATCAATTACCTTAGATAACTTTTTAGCGAGTGCTCGGGCAAAACAATCACTGATCACGGTCAATAACGCTAGCCTTTTAAAGGTTGATGTTGTCACCAAAGCTAGCACGAAAGCAGAGCAAGTACAAAATCAAGATCAGCCTTGGCCACTAGCAAACTTACCCACGATTAATCTCCCGCTGGCCATTAACATCAATCAATTGGCTGTTGAACAAATAACGGTTAACGGTATTGATCTACAAACGGAAAGCAACGCTCAAAAAGAAACTGCCGCTCAAGCCGAAAATTCTGCTCAACCGCCTTCAGATAGCCCAAATAATAATGACGACATAACCCACTATATAACTGCGCAACAAACACAGCTTGCAGCAAGTTGGATGAATACCAAGCTGGTTATTAACAAGTTTAGTTCGCAGCTTATTGATTACGGGAAACTTTCATTATCAGGCCAAGTAGACTTTACCAATAATTACCCTCTTCGCCTGACCTTAAATACCGAGCTGGTCAATTTTGCCCTGTGGCCAGCGTTATCTGATACGACTCAAACACTCGAGTTATCAGGGGACCTAGCCAGCATTGGCTTAAATCTACAAAGTAAGGGAAATTTAGCCTTAATAGCAAGTGCCACGGCAGATGTAACCAAACAGGCTTTACCATTTGATATAACGTTAGATGCCAATCAATTCCCACTAATTAAACTACCGGAAGTCGACGCACAACCGACGGCGGTTAAACTTGTCGCCTCAGGCGATATTTTATCGCAACAATTTGAATTACAAAGCAAAATAAATGGTTATGGTTATCAACAAGCACAGCTGAACCTTGTAGCTAAGCATGGTGATAAAAACCTAGCTATTGAACAACTCAGTTTTAACGATAACAAAACGCAAAGTAAATTAGCCGTTGACGGCAATATCGATTATCAAAATAACATTAATTGGCAGCTATCTATTGCAACAAAAGGTTTTACCTTCCCACAATATATCGCATCAACCGTCACTGGTCGTTTATCTGGCGCGATAAAAACTCAAGGTAATTGGCAGCAGCAACAATGGGCTATCTCATTAAAAGATACACAGCTAAAGGGGGAAGTTGCTGGCTACCCAATAACCATAGATGCAAATATTGATTTAAATGAAAATTGGCGACTTTCGCCAGGTCACTTATATGTAAGCTCGCAAGACTCCTATATAAAAATAAACGGTTTAAGCGATGAAAACTGGCAATTATCGGGCAACGCCTATATTGCCAATATAGGACAATGGCATCCTGCAATTACAGGGGAAGTTACGAGCAAATTTACCGTATCAGGTCCGTTCGACAACCCTAATATTCATGTAGTTGCAGATATTAATGCGCCTGAACTAGCTTCCGTATCTACAGAAGCGATTCATCTAGTTGCTGACTATCAACCGCTAAGTAATCACCAAACACAATTGCAAATTACCAGTGACCAAATCGTGGCAAATGAATTAAGCTTTGAGCAAATTAACCTTGAACTTGCAGGCAATTTAGAACAACACCAACTTAACGCCTCTTGGCAAGGTGATAATGCCAGCGAGATTAATATTTCAGGCCAATGGCAAACGGCAAGCCAAACGTGGCAAGGGCAAATATCGCAAGCCAACATTGGTTTTAATACGCTTAATTGGCAGTTAGATCATGCAGTTGAGATTAGCGTTAATGCTCAATCAGAGCATGCGAAATTATCAGCACATTGCTGGCAAGGCGAAAGTGCTTCGTTATGTTTTAATCAAGCCATTGAACTGGGCCAAATTGGCAGTATTCATGCTGACATCACAGGAAAACTCGCCGAACTAGGAAAACTAGGGCTACCAGAAGATTTAACGATAAATTCAGACGTTACCGGACAACTAAATATTGATTGGCAAGGTCAAAATAACTTGAATGGCTCTGCTAAGCTTTCATTAACTGAGGGCAGCATTTTAATTAATCAAGATGAGGAGACATTAGTTCCAGTAACCTCATGGCAAGATGGCGCTCTAAATATCAGCTTAGCGAATAATCAGTTGGAGACTCATTTTGCCCTCAATCGCAAAGCTAAGAACTCTGAAAACCAAAGCCAAAGCAAAAGCCAAAACGAACAACTTCAAAGCCAGCGATTACAAGAGAATACAAATAGCCCGAGTAACCTATTGCCGCTAATCGAGCTGACTTCTAACGCTAAGCTGGATAATTTAGCCGATATCTCGGCTGATCTTGAGATAAACCAATTTAACATTGCGCCGTTTAAAGCGTTCACCAAAGAGCTTTCCTCATTAGCTGGCGAAATAACAGGACAAGTAACACTTTCTGGCGAGCTAGCTAAACCTCAAGTTAATGGACGCCTTGTGCTAAATAATGGCGCGGCTAATTCAATTAGAACACCATCAAAAATTGATAACATTGCCTTAACCGTGGAATTAACAGGAAACGAAGGTACTATTGATGGCGATATTGGCTTAAATAATCAACAAGCCAGCATCAATGGTAAGCTAAACTGGCAGCAGCAACTTGCCATGGAAATGCAAATAAAATCAGCGGAATTATCGCTGGCGTTACCTCCCCATATTACCGCCACTATCGCCCCAGATTTACATATACATTTGCTTGATAATAACCTAACTATCACGGGTAATTTGCATGTGAACAATGGCGAGTTATTACTTGCAAAGTTGCCACCAGGAAGTGTCAGTGTTAGTGATGACGTGGTATTTGTTGACGCTAGTGGCGAAGATATAGCTCCACAAAGCAAGTTTAGTATTACAACTAATATTAACTTATCCGTGGCTGACAAATTTCATATTGAAGGGCAAGGCTTTAATGGTTTTATTAATGGCGAATTGGTTATTCGCCAAGAACACAGTAACCCGCTGCAACTGTTTGGTACGGTAAAAATATCTAATGGTCGCTATAAGGCTTACGGCCAAAGCCTAAAAGTTGAAAAAGGACAGTTTTCGTTTAATGGTGCGGTCGACAACCCATTGATTGACTTACAAGCGTTTAGAGAAATAACCAAAGAGGATATTCGGGTCGGCATTAATATATACGGCCCTGTTAACTCAATGGTATTAACCTTTTTCTCATCACCATCAATGAGCCAACAAGAAACTTTATCTTACTTAATTAGAGGGCGTGGTATTGATGCGGGTACGTCTGGCGATAGCACCTTAGGATTAGCCATAGGCACAACACTAGCTAATTCAACGAATATTGTTGAAAGCCTAGAAAAAATTGGTGTGCTCAATCAAATAGAAATTGATGGTAGCGATGGTCAAGCTTCAATATCGGGTTATTTAGGCGAACGGGTTTATATCAAATACGGCGTTGGCGTTACTGAACCGATAAACGAATTGACCGTTAGACTCTATCTATTTAGTCGTATTTGGGTTGAAACAGTCTCAGGTTTAGAAAATTCTGCAGATATCTACTACTCTTACGATATTAAGTAACAGCCTAAATTGAAAGATAAGTTGATGAAAATTAGTCATTAATAATCAAGTAATGACAAAACGCTTTGATTTAGTTCAATGAACAAACAAAAAAGTAAAATATTTGTTATAAAAAAAGCATAATAATGTTGCATAATACCAATAATGTATTAAAAATTTAATAATATCAGCCATATTGAACAATTGTCTTTTATTCAAAGGAACTGATTTAACGATAAAGACTAAAAGGTAATTACCGATCGTTGACTGAAATTAACTTGCAAGTAGATAAACACTAAACATGGCAAGCGTGCCTTTATCCGGTTAAGAAGTATCAGTGGATTTAGCTCACGCCAATGGAGATAAACATGAGAAAGACACTATTAGCATCTGCCCTAGCCGCAACAGCGATGACCGCAAATGCAGCCACCATCGTATCGAATGAATCATCTGACTTTCAAGTTGCGGTAGGCGGTTATGCAAAGCTCGACATTATTGCTGATCTCGATGGTTCTAGGGATAAAGATCAGTTTCTCGTTAGTGGCATTCCGGTTAAAGGTGATGCTGACTACAATCGCAGCGGCTATTACCATATGCATGTCCGTGAGAGTCGAGTCAACTTGGACATCAGCAAGAAAAATAGTGATGAAGTAATACGTTTTCATACTGAACTCGATACATTTGGTGGTTCAAACAGCACAAATCCTCGTATACGTCTGTTATATGTTCAAATGGGTAAGTTTATTGTTGGTCAATACTGGACGGCAGTAACAGATTTACGTGCTATCCCCTACTACATTGACTTTGCTTTTGGCGAAGCGCTTTATGGTGGTAGAACTGTCCAAGCGCGTTACCAAACTGAATTATCTGAAGGTTTACAGTTTATTGCTGCAATTGAAGAGCCTTCTGGTAGCAAAATTGATAACCCATTTAATATTGCCGGTGAAGAAACCAATAAATTACCACTGCTTGGTTTCCGCTTAACTAAAGAATTAGAAAATGGCCACCTTAACTTTGGCTCTGAACTAGTACAATTACATTGGGATGGTATTCAAGAAGTCAGTAATGACGATGTGCTAGGTTGGTCAGTTTTATTTTCAGGTAGTTACAATATTTTACCAGGTAATCCAATTAAACTTGCGATATCACATGGCGATGGCTCTGCCAAAGGCGTATTAGCGCTTGCCGGTGGTGGCACCAGCGCTACACTTGATGAAAATGGTAAATTACATACTGATGAACATACCACAATTGCTGGTAGTTACACCCACCATCTAACAGAAAAATTAAATGTTACTCTCGGTTATGCGTGGTTAGATGTTACGCCATCAAAAGATCGTGAAGTTTCAGATGTAGAAACTGCTGGTATTGGTCACTTAAGCATGCTTTATCAATACTCTAAAGCGGTTGATATGGGGGTTGAATACATGTGGGGCGATCGTGAAAATATTGATGGCCGTGAAGGTGATGCTAGCCGTTTGCAAGCCATGGTGCGATATACTTTTTAATGAAATGTCTTATATCGCCCCCTCCTGTATAAAGCACATGTAAGACTATATAAACAATACATAACAAATAATTTATTCGTAAAAACCATAGGAAATTATCGATGAGTAGATATAGCAAAATTACTACAGGTATAGCTTCTGCTATTACATTGAGTGTCAGCCTGTTTGCTTGCGCTGATAGTGAAGACAAGTTCACTTCCATGCAAATGAAAGGTGTGGAGCAAGTAGAAATAAAGGTTGATTTAGACAATGCCGTTCAACGCTTGTCTAAAGCTGTAACCTTTAAAACCATTTCAAACCAAGATCGTGATGACTTTGATACTAAAGCATTTACTGACTACTATGAATTCATTAAAAATTCTTACCCACTCGTGCATAAAAACCTTAAGCGAGAAGTTTTAGGTAAGCCACGTCCATATAGCTTACTTTATACATGGGAAGGCAAAGATCCTAGCTTAGAGCCAGCCTTATTCTATGCACATGCTGACGTAGTACCAGTGCCAGAAGACTCGAGAGATAAATGGGCAGTAGAGCCATTTGCTGGAACAGTTAAAGATGGTTACATTTGGGGACGCGGTGTATTAGATGACAAAAACCAGATCCATGCCATTTTAGAAGCCGCTGAAATGCGTTTAAAAGAAGGTTGGCAACCACAACGTACTTACTATTTCGTATTTGGACAAGATGAAGAAGTTGGTGGGCCAGAAGGTGCTAAGCACATTGCTGATGTATTAGAAGGCCGAGGTATAGAGCGTTTCGCTTATGTGATGGATGAGTCTGCACCTATTACTCCGGGCATTTTCCCTGGCATTAATGAAAATACTGCGTTAATTGGTATCGCGCAAAAAGGCTTTATTAGTTTAGAGTTAGCTATTAATGGTATCGGTGGCCATTCGTCAATGCCAATGGAAGAATCAAATATTGGTATCCTTGCAGAAGCGATTAACAAATTAGAAGATGCACAATTCCCATACCGAATTCATCCTGCAGTTCGCCACCAATATCGCTTTATGGGCCCAGAGCTAGATGAGGCTAATCAAGCACTATACGCTGCTGTTGCGTTTGGTAAGGATGGTGAAATTACAGAGCTAGAGCAAAAATTTATTGACGTAATGTCGAAAAATGAAGTAACTCGAGCAATGTTACATACAACCATAGCGGTTACTATGTTTAATGCCGGTATAAAAGACAATGTACTACCACCTGCTGCAACGGCAGTGGTCAACTTTAGACCTATGCCTGGCGACACACCTGAAGTGATTATTGAACATGTTAAAAATGCAATTCAAGATGATCGCATTACTATTCGCGATATATCAGCTTCAACACCAGCAACGAATATAGCCGATCCGTTTAGCCCTGCATATAAAGTACTTGAAAAAACCATTCGCCAAACTTGGGGGAATGACTTGATTGTGGCACCATTTTTCGTAGTGGGTGGCTCAGACTCAAAACATTTCCAAGCGCGAAGTTTTGCTCCAGACGTCTTTACGATCACTGGTATTCAACTAGAAAACACTGAGGAATTTAAAGGCTTCCATGGAGTAAATGAGCGAATTTTAGTAGAAGAGTATGGAAAATCAATTGGTTTCTTCTATCAAATATTCTCTAATCTAAATGATTTGTAATCAAAAAAAACAGGGTGAATGTTAAATTAATCAGTTAATATAAACGCTTGCTAAGCGCTCCCTATTTCATTTGCAATCATATAAGCCCCTACAAGTAATTGTCGGGGCTTTTTTACAGGTAAACATAAGTGCGACTGATTTAACCTACTATGCCCTATCGGACACAATAACTGATTATTAACAAATGAGTTGTTCAATTAATAGGCGCAATTAACCTCAGCTTTGTATAAGAAGTAGTGTAAAGCTATATAAAACAATAACTCCTGTCTTCCGTAATTTCTAGCGTGACAATTTTTGCTGAATTCAAGGCTTTTTGATGTAGGAATAGCCAGTTATTTCACGTCAAAATAACGTCGAAGTCAGTAAAAATAGCTGCTAGAAACACTTTACTTATGCGAACCTGATGTGATGGTCTCCTCCCTAATTCGGCATCTAGGTGCCATGATTGAAGTGTAAACATGCAATCAAAACAGGAGAAGACCACATGCAGATTACAACAATTGGTATTGATATAGCAAAGAATGTCTTTCATGTCGTGTGTTGTAAAAGCGCGAATACGATAGTGCGTAAAAAAGCCGTTAGGCGCAGTCAGTTACTAACCTATTTGTCGAATATACCCAAGTGCTCTATTGCCATGGAAGCTTGCTCAACGTCTCACTATTCGGGAAGAGAAATAGCGGCATTGGGACATGATATAAAGTTATTACCCGCCCAACATGTAAAAGCTTTTTTAGTGGTGCCCTAATGGCTGAAAATACTGCAGGCGATTATCAACGTAGCAAGATACTTCAGCCAAGTAACAGAGTAGTCCAAAAAATTAAAAATAGATGCTTCTAACAATAAAAACGCCACCTTAACTGGGTGGCGTTTTTATTTATCGTTTATTGCGACTTAATGCTAATAGCTAAGTCTCTATCCGTCTGTCGATAATTTTACCAAGGCAAAGGTACAACAGGCGCGATAGTGAAGCGAATTTGAAAGTCTGGTCCAAACGCATCTGCTTGCTCAATATAGTGCCAATACTCAACGCCAAACTTCCAAGGGCGTCCAGCTAAAATCGCTGTTTTTTGAATGCCTACACCGACAGGAAAGGTCAAGCGTTGACCACTTTCTGCTTCATGATCGTAAGCAAATGTTGGTCCAGAGCGCAGCTGCCAACCGTCACTTAAGTTAGCTGTCCAGAAATATTGACCAGCAGTGACATTGGTATCAATATCGTCGTCGCCTGCAACGTCCCATTGATGCGTTACTAATACACCCACAGCACCCCATTTAGCAACTTTAGCTAATAATGCTGAAGGACCTAACGCCCACTGGTCTTTACCTAACGCATCATCAGTTGCCGTTGGGATAGTACCAACCAAACCACCTAGCGCAACAATACCGCCAGCAAATGTTTTACCAATACCTATATCAAAGCCAGTATCACCTAAGTTAACACCAGGATCGCTATAGCCGAACACAGGGTCTTTATCAGGATCAATATAAGGAATGTCTTGACTGATAACCACAGGAATCGCTGGACGAATAAATAAGTTCATTCCATTACCTAAAGGCTTAGGCAAACTTGGTTGAAAAGTAATGCGCGTCGCAGACTGACTTCCTGCTCTAAGCAAGTCACCATCAAACGAAATATAGTCAATATTAAAATTCATTAAACCTAACGCAGCATTCGGGTTTGATAATTCCGCCGCTATCTCGTCAACAGACTTCTGCTCTTCTGCTACTGCACTGTAACTCACGCCGACAAGAATGGCTGACACTAAGACACTTTTTGCCAAATTTTTAATTGAGTGCTTCATATTTTTACTTTGTCATTTTTCAATGTTCGTGATTAATGTTTATCGGTATAAACTGTAAGTATTTATGATTAACAGTGCAGAAATGACGTTGTTACTTCATGGTCACTCAATCACACTTCAAGCTATTGAACCCGCCAACTATACTTTACAGCTATCTTGTTAATATATAGTTAACAATAGTTGATACTGCCAAATAATTATCTAAACAAATCAGTTGACGGTATCAACTTGGCTTACCTACTTTGTTATCACTTTTTAATAATTTTATGTGTAAGAACCAAGCGACAAGAGTGCGATCTCGTCGAGCAATCTAACAACTAAACATGGACAATAGATATACTCAAAAGAATCAAGCCCCTCTATGTTGCAAAATTGTAACCTCAACGTTAACAAAGAGCAATGGCAAATGAACGATAGTGCTGAGCACTACTGCTAAATGATGTTGGCGTAATGTACTAAAAGTATATACTGATACAAGCGTAGGCTCGTACTTAACTATCATACTTAACTAATAAATAATTGCTTACAAATAAGCGACATAAGCACTTATAACCAGAGTCCATACCATTATTAATATTAACTCTAGCCATTTGTTGATTTTAAGTTAACTCTGTCGATGAACTGAGGTATATTTATTTCCTGTTTAACAATAGCGTCTGTTGAACTTTGTTTATATTTTCTGCAATCGATTAGTTTTGATATATAGTAAAGCACCATAAAGGTGATTAGATTATTCCACATGATGAATTCTAATTATTAAACAAAGAACAGCGGCTTTTAAAATAAATATAAAAGTTACTATTTTTACCACTTGGTTACTTGTGCCATGTCGTTAATTGTTCAGCACTTTTCTAGTGTAAGAAACAACTAAACTAGCACCCTGTTAATAATTTCCAGTTATAAAAATAAGTAAAAAAACCTAATTAAACGGCTAACGAGGAGTTCGTTGTCATGCTAGCCAAACGCATTATTCCCTGTCTTGATGTTCGCGACGGTAAAGTCGTCAAAGGAGTTAAGTTTCGCAACCATGAAATTATTGGTGATATTGTGCCGCTAGCGCAAAAATATGCGGAAGCTGGTGCTGATGAATTAGTGTTTTATGACATTACCGCTAGTTCCGATGGCCGCGTTGTCGATAAAAGTTGGGTGGAACGCATTGCTGAAGTTATTGATATCCCGTTTTGTGTTGCTGGTGGGATTAAATCAGAGCAAGACGCCAAAGAAATCCTAATGATGGGCGCTGATAAAATCAGTATTAACTCCCCTGCTTTGCAAGACCCTAACCTAATTGCGCGCCTAGCCGATCACTTTGGTGTGCAATGTGTGGTGGTTGGTATTGACAGCTTTTACGACAAAGAAACTGGCACTTACCAAGTGTATCAATTTACCGGTGACGAATCGCGTACCGAAAAAACCCAATGGCACACCGTCGATTGGATCAAAAAAATACAATCGTTTGGTGCTGGTGAAATCGTCTTAAATTGCATGAATCAAGATGGCGTCAGACAAGGTTATGATATTGAGCAGCTAACCATAGCTCGCCAAGCTGCCAACATTCCGCTTATCGCCTCTGGTGGTGCAGGTGAAATTTCTCACTTTGTCGATGTATTTAAACAAGCAGATGTCGATGGTGCATTAGCCGCCAGTGTTTTTCATAAAGGTATTATTGATATGTTAACGCTAAAACAAGCGTTAAAAGCCGCAGATATAGAAATAAGGGTTTAGTAGTGATTGTTAGCAATGCCAATATTGAGCAGCTCGCTTGGCAAAAAATGAATGGTTTATTACCGGCTATTGTTCAGGATGCCGCAACAGGTGCAGTGTTGATGCAAGGTTATATGAACCAAGAAGCGCTTAATGCAACACTTAGCACAGGTAAAGCAACATTTTATAGCCGTTCAAAACAACGACTTTGGATGAAAGGTGAAAGCTCAGGTAACACGCTTGATGTTCATCAAACAATTGCCGACTGTGATCAAGACAGTTTACTCATTTTAGCAAGTCCAAACGGTCCAACCTGTCATTTAGGCACAGAAAGTTGTTTTGCCGAACAAACCGTCACCCAGCAAAATTTCCTGTCTTATTTAGAGCGCTATATTAGTGATCGTAAAAATGATCCAGTAGAAGAAAGCTACACCGCTCGTTTACTGGCTCGTGGGACAACTAAAGTCGCTCAAAAAGTCGGCGAAGAAGGGGTTGAGGTCGCTCTTGCTGCAGTGGCTGAAACCAAAGAAGATCTATTAGGGGAATGCGCAGATTTGTTTTACCACACCTTAGTGTTACTGCAAGACAAGCAAGTTAAGCTTTCGGAAGTCATGGCCGTATTACAACAGCGTCACAATAAATAATACCAATTGAATTAAATATTTGATCATTCAGCGAGAATTAAACGGCTTATAGGCAAGGCATTGATTGCTGGTAATGATTATTCCCTTATCAAAATCAATAACGCGGCATATAAGCTATTTAAACTCGCCCTTGGGAGCTCGTCAGGAAAGTGATAACTTTGCAAATTGTTTTGATGGAGAATACTACACCTGCATCAATTTGCTTTGTTCTAACTCCCCTGACATAGCTCTGAACTGATTAAATATTTAATAAAATTGGTATAACTTCTATCGTAAAATAGCGACTAATTACTTAATCAGCTGCTATTTTACCCATTAGTTATTTACTTCAAAAACCGGTATCCCGACAGTACGTTTAATTACTCGCGGTTATTATAGTTTGAGCGTGTTGAGCTTTGCTGTGTGCTATTGCTGCAAATTTCACCATGCGCTAGTTACAATTTGTTTATTGATCCTTAGCTAGATCTGAGTATAATTCTGCTCCGATATCGTATTTACAAGTGAATAACAATTCATACTCGCTAAGGAATAGCAATGTTTAAATATTGGTCTATCAAACGTTACAGTAATAAGTTTCTTCCGACATTAGAACAACGTTACGGAAAACAAACACACTATAGTGCCCAGCAAATTCGTGCCACCGTTTACCAAAAAGACTTTAACCCTAAATTCTTACCCCTCGCCTATATCTTATTTCTAACACCGGAACACTTAACTCAAGTGATGGCCGATGAGTGTCCAGATATTGATATAGCAAAGTATAAAAAAGAAATGTTGGACTATTTAGCAACAAAGCAATATCACGGTTTATTAAGCCATATTCACAATATTAGTTAATTGTACCCTTAATAAGTTCATGGTTTAATTAAGCAATTTTCGCTTAATAGCTAGAGTGTTAGCTTAGTATTTTCATGAACTGGATTATTAAATCATTTAACCAATTAACCACGGATGAACTTTACGACTTGTTAAAGTTACGTATTGATGTGTTTGTTGTTGAGCAAACTTGCTACTACCCAGATCTCGATAACTTGGATAGACACCCAGATACCCTGCATATACTAGGTTATGGGGATGATCAATTACTGGCGTATTTACGAATATTGCCTGCTGGCACGACTTACAACGATTACAACAGCATAGGTCGAGTGGCTACTGCCGAGCAAGCTAGAGGCATTGGCTTAGGTCACCAACTAGTTAAATTAGGCATTGAAACCTGCCAAGCACACTTTAATGAACCGACAATCAAAATTTCAGCTCAACAACATTTAGCCAAGTTTTATCAACAACATGGCTTTGAGCAAATTACCGAAATGTATTTAGAAGATGGCATTCCACATATCGGCATGTTGTTATCGGCAAATTAGCTAAAAGTTAGTTGGTAATATTTACTGTTAACGTATTAGCTAATGCATTTATTAGCTAATACGTTAATTAATGCTTTAGTTAAGCAATTAGTTAAGCTGTTTAGCGAATTTACGCCTAATATGACAACAAAAATGTTACCGCCATCGCCAATAAAGTAATAAAGGTGGTCACCACACCAAGCGCTCTTGGTATTGATGTGCCGATGGATTTAGACAATCCAATCGCATGAGCAATACGCCCAAATAATAAAGCGCCGCCAAATACATGTAACCACATAGCGTCAAGACCACTTAACTCCAGCGCTGCTAACATAATCAAAGCTAACGGAATATATTCGGCAAAATTACCGTGAATTCTGATCGCTTGTTCTAATTCTTTTATTTCTTTACTACCTAACCCCACTTTATGTTTAAAGCGCTGGCGAATAACATTGATTGATAAAGCAATAAAAAGCAGTACTAACAAGCTGGTATAAAGGCCAGTTATGGCAATTGAAAAGTTCATATTGTTCTCACGATTGTTGTTATTTTTAAATACGTTAACTGATCTTTATCAAAAGCGCTAAGTTTTCTTATTTTTAGTACGCCACGCCGATGGTGTTAAACCTAGTTTTCGCTTAAATAGCCGAGTTAACACTGCAGGCTCTGAAAGCCCTAAGATTGAAGTAATCTCAATTAACGAAAGTTCAGTGTCTTTTAAATAGTAGGTTGCAACACCAATTCGCTCTTCTTCTAACAGTGCTTGATAATTTGTGCCCTCACGCTTTAACTTTTGCTGTAATTCATGGCGAGTCAAATTAAGCAAAGCGCAAGCCTCATCTATCCGCGGTAACCCCTGCTCTAATTGCTGATGAATAACCTTAATCACTTGATCGACAAAATTATCTCCCTGCTCTTTATCTAACCGATTTAGGTAGTCTCTAAGTACTTGATAAAGCCCAGCATCTGCACTTTTTAGTGGCGTTGTTAATTGAGTAACAGGAAATTCTATAGCAGTAAGCGCTTGACCAAAATGAACTGGGCAACGAAATATATGTTGATAATCTGACAAATTTTCCGGCGCTGAATGCTCAAAATAAATAGTTTTTGGGCTCCAACTTTCTGAAATGACTGTGCGAAAAAATTTAGTGATCAAGCCTACAGACAGCTCACAATGTTGTACCACAGAATCTCCGCTTAAACCGGTCAGTTGCACAGACAATATTGCCAAATGATGGTGCTGTTCAAGGTATATATTCATGCCTGTAGCATGTACTTTTAAAAAGCGAATTAGCTCATCTAACGACTCGCCTAACGTAGGTGCATGACGCATCAAATAACCAACAGGGCCTAATTTTTCTAGTGTTTGACGCTGAGACAACAGCAAACCAAAACGTGCTACACCAGTTCGTGCTGACGCTTCATTGAGTGCTCGCCAATAGCTCGGCATATTAATTAATGCTTCTGGGCTATCTAACACTGCCGGGTTTATACCTGCCTTGGTAAGAATAGCGTCAGGATCGCATTTGTAACTAAGTACAAAATCTCTAAAGCCTTCTAAACTGCCAGCTCGGGCATAACGTTGAGTTTGTGAGTCCACGGTTATGTTCGCTTATATCAATTTGATTTGCACAATTTAAACCACCATTCATTTTGACTTTTAAATAATTAGTTGTCACTAAAAATCAATTATCGAATTTCTCAATACGGCAAAGTTTGCTCGATGATTAACAAAATTCAATTGTTAGATTAAAAATTTTCAACTATTGAATTTAAATTACAACACAGCAACAAGTTAAGAATTGGGGGATTTCCATGGCAGATAGAGCAAAAGCGTTAAATTTTTTATGTCAGCGCGTTTTAAGTACTCGTGAGCAAATTGGTAATGAGTGGGCACATAATGCTGATCCAGATACAGGCAAGTGGAATACGGTTGAAACGGGTGACTGGGTAGACGGTCACTGGATTGATATGCTTCGTATGGCAGGTGAATTACTTGAAATGCCTGAATTAATTGAAGAAGCATTTGCCCGTACCGAGCAAATTCGTCACAAACTAGAATTAGACGATATGTTCCGAGGCCATCGTTTTGGTTATTCAGCAGCTCGTTTATATGCCGCTACAGGCAATGAAAACATGCGCACTCTGGCATTAGCTGCGGCTTGGGCAATGCGTTCAAGCGCCAACAAAGGCAATGGTGCAATGCCAGTAGGTAAAGAGTGTCAGGTATTAGGCGCTGTAGAATACGCCGACGACCTAGTGAAAGGTGCTTTATCACGTAATACGGTTTGTGTGGATAACGTTCACCCTGCCCTGATTTTAGATTGGTGGGCATGGAAAGAAACCGGCGATAATACTTTCTTAGTGGGCGCAGAGAAAATGCATAAAGTGTTAGAAGAACACTTTATTCGTGAAGATGGCTCTACTCATGAAAACATTATGTTTAACTGGGAAACTGGCGAAAAAATCATGGAGATACCAACGCTATTAGGTTACTCAGATGATTCATGCTGGACTCGCGGTCAATCTTGGGCGATTGCAGGTAGCTTATGGGCTTACGAACACACGCGCAACAAACATTACTTAGAAACTGCAGGCAAATTATTCGACTACTGGTGGAATAAAGTGGGTGCTGAAGTACCTAAGTGGGATTTTGACGATCCACGTGACGATGCACCACTAGATACATCTTCATCAACCATTGTTATTTCTGCTTTAGCTCGCCTAGCGGTATTAGATGATTTAGACCCAGAAGCACAACGTTTTGTTGACCGTCTTGACCCTATGTTAGACAACGTACTTAAGCATTTAACGCCAATCAATGACAACGATAATCGCCCTGTAGGTATGTTAGTAAACGGTTGTATGAATGGCGTAAAAGGCATAGCCGATCGTCACGAATTAATCTGGGGCGATTTCTACCTAATGGAAGCTTTGTACTGCTTAGAAAAAGGCGGCTTAGCCAGCTAGAACTAGCGATCTTAGCACTCATATCCCAGAGAGGTATTTAACTCTCTGGGCATTTACTTCCATATGTATAATCAATTCAAAGAGAGTCCCATGAGTTTACCTGAATATTTTGAAGATTTTGAAATTGGCTCGTTTCGCATGAGCCCAGCTAGAACGGTAACCGAGACTGATATCGTGTTCCATGCAGGTCACTCAGGTGATTTTATGCCACACCACATTGACGCTGAGTTTTGTAAAACCCAACCGTTCAAAAAGCCTATCGCTCACGGCACTATGACTTTTGCCTTTGCTATTGGATTGTCGGTGTCAGGTCAGCCTATTAACCCAAATGGCATGTCGTATGGCTATAACAAAATTCGTTACCCTAAACCTGTGTTTGCTGGCGATACCATTAAAGTCAAAATTACCGTGCAATCAAAAGAAGACCATCCCAAGTTGGCTGGTCATGGCACCGTCGTTGAGGTGAAAGAAGTACTAAACCAGCACGACGAAGTAGTAATGTACGCTGAGCACGTCATTATTGTGAAAAAACGCAACGCCTAAAAAGCTAAGGCTTGCCTAACCATTTGATCACGCTTGCCAGAAAACGATAAACAAGCGTGATGAATACTAAGGAATTTATTATGTCTAACTTACTTGAAGGCATCAAAGTTATTGAGCTTTGTTCAATGGCCGCAGGCCCATCGGCGGGCGTTATCTTGTCTGACTTTGGCGCTGATGTGATTAAAATCGAACCATTAACTGGCGATCCTTGGCGTTATGGCCATTTAATTCCACCAATGCCAGCCAGTGAGGTGGACTACTGTAATTTATTTGCTAATCGCAATAAAAAGTCGGTAGCACTGGACATGAAAAACGAAGACGCCCGCAACGCCTTTTATAAATTAGTTGAGTCGGCTGATATCCTCACCTCTAACTGTTTGCCGTACGTTGCCAAAAGCCTAGACGTAGAATACGAAAAAATTAAGCAAATTAATCCACGCATTGTTTATGCCCAAATGACTGGATATGGTGAATGCGGCCCTGAAGCCAATGCACCAGGCTTCGATGCCACCTCATTCTATTCCCGTTCAGGCTTGCAAGAAGCGTTAAGAGCCAAAAACGGCCAGCCTGTCCCAATTCCTGTGGGCATGGGGGATATGTCTACAGCAACCGCGTTCTTTGCTGCGATTATGTCAGGACTTTATCAAAGAGAAAGAACCGGCGAAGGCTGCAAAGTGAGCACATCACTGTTAGAAAATGGCGTGTGGTCAAATGGTATTTCCATACAGGCAGAGCTAGTTGGCGCGAAAACCATGCCTAAATTTGCTAATAACGAATGGCCACAACCGACACTGAATGCCATTTATCAGTCAAAAGATGATCGCTTTATCGTTATATCACATATGAACGATGCCGCGTTAGATGGCATGTATAAAATCATTGGTGCACCTCATTTAGTTGGTGATGTGCGTTTTAAAGATAAAGTGTCGCGCTTTAAAAATAGCCAAGTGCTGTTAAAAGAAATCCAAGGCGCACTGATCAACTACAATCTTGATGAAATTGTTGAACTGTTGA
The DNA here is from genome assembly GCF_053470325.1 of Colwellia sp. MEBiC06753. Classification (NCBI taxonomy): domain Bacteria; kingdom Pseudomonadati; phylum Pseudomonadota; class Gammaproteobacteria; order Alteromonadales; family Colwelliaceae; genus Colwellia; species Colwellia sp. MEBiC06753. Next base: position 61,327 of record NZ_JBQMTM010000025.1, read on the forward strand.
CCAAAGCGCGCATCAGTCACTCTATTGTCAAGCACAACAATGAACTGCCGGATGATCCACAAGCCAACGCCATTGGCTTATGGCAAGACGTTGAAGGCATGCCAGGCATTCGTACAGTTGCCAGTCCAATCAATATTGAAGGCATTGAAAAGGTAAAACCTAAGCCAGGACCGAAAGCCGTTGGCAGAGATACCATCGCTGAACTTAAGCGCATAGGCATTACTGATGAGCAAATTCAAGCAATGGTAGACTCCAAAGCCATTGGTATAGGTAAGTAGCAAATAATGCTAAGGCGCTTTTACAGCGCCTTTTTTGCACGAAAAATTAACTATAACAGATAGAGAGAAAACCCATGTCTGATTACCAATTTATTTTAACCGAAGTTATCAACCACGTTGGGGTTATCACCCTAAATCGCCCTCAGCAAATGAACGCCATTAATCAAGTGGTCAGTCAGGAAATTGTCAGTGCCCTTCGCACATTCGATAACGACGACAAAATTGGCTGTATAATCATCACCGGCAATGATAAGTGTTTTGCCGCGGGGGCAGATTTAAAGCAAATTGCCAACATTGATTTTGCTGAAGCTTACCGAAGTGATTTTGCTGGCATTGTCAATAAAATGACCGATATTCGTAAGCCTATAATTGCAGCCGTTTCTGGTATTGCCTTTGGTGCTGGTACTGAGATCGCGTTAATGTGCGATATGATCATTGCCACCGAAAACGCTCAATTTGCCCTGCCTGAAGTCACTTTAGGGGTGATCCCCGGTGCTGGCGGCCCTGCCCGTTTAGCGCGAGCAGTCGGCAAAGCCAAAGCCATGTACTACATTCTCACTGGCAAACCTTTTACTGCACAAGAAGCCGAGGCAATGGGCATTACCACCATGACCGTAGCCAATGGTAGCCATGTTGAAGAAGCAATTAAGGTCGCTACCGCCATTGCCAACAACCCACGATTAGCGGTACTTGCCGGTAAAGAAGCGGTTAATCAACAATCTGAAACACCACTGATCTCAGGATTAAAACACGAGCGTGGATTATTCTACAGTTTATTTGGTACCGCCGATCAGCGTGAAGGTATGACCGCCTTTGCTGAAAAGCGCAAACCTAAATTTCAACAGTATTAATGATTTAGGGTTAGCTGAAATATCAAAACTAAATAATGCACAAATTCTATAACGAGAGAGAAATAAAGAATGAGAAAAAAAATTACGCCTATCGTTGTGACGTTATTGGCGAGCATGTCATTAACAACGCAAGCGGTTGATTTAAAAAAACACCTTGAGGGTTATTCACTTAGCGAAAACCAGTCTTATGCCAATGCGGTTGGCTATAACAAAGAATTGCTTGGTGGCGGCGATACAACCTTATGGTGGTCGCAAAATATTTCTCGCACTATGTTAACCGCGGTGCTCCCTAATCGCCTAACAGCCAATGAATTCAAAGATGATTCAGTAAACTGGGCAGAGAAATTATCACAAGTCAGCGCCAATACGATTTTAGGTGAAATGACATTAAGTGAAGTACTCAAAGATCCACGCGCAGCAGCCAAGGCAATTATTGTTTTGCGTGAAGGTAAAATCGTATTTGAAGCCTACCCTGGTATGAAGCCAACTGACAATCACCTATGGGCGTCAGTTGCCAAACCGACGGCATCTTTGCTGATTGAGCAATTAATTGATGAGGGCAAAATAAAAGAAAATGACAAAGTCGAGAAATATCTCACTGACTTTGCTGGCACAGCATTAGGCAACACCACAGTATTGCAACTTTTAGATATGGTACCGGGTACAGACACCCACGATAGCCCAAAAACTCGTGTAGATCCTAACTCAACTGCCACTCGTTATTATCTTGCCGAGTTCAATGAAGCGTACCAAGGAAAACAAGAAACCGTTCGCGAGATACTTAAGCAAGCTAAACGTACCGGCCCTGCTGGTGAAAAGTTTGAATACAGCTCAGGAATAACACAAATGTTAGTGTTCTTAGCAGAAGCTGTTACCAACAAGACATGGCCTGATGCCTTTGATGAGCGTGTGTGGTCACATGTCCGTGCTGATAGTGCACTGCAGGTACATTTAGCCCCCGACGGCATGGCCATGGCCCATGGTATTGTTTCTTCGCGCTTAAGAGATTTAGCGCGTTATGGCCTGTTATACACCCAATATTGGCCGTTAGTGGCGGATAAACAAGTAGTTTCCGATGAAGCGTTAGCTCGTATTGCTAACTTGCAACACCCTGAAAGCTACTTAAACGGTGACGGCAAGCGTTTTCGTAAAGGGTTAGTTGAATTATCGCAAGGGCAATCTCGCCAATGGGATGCAGTATATGCTGATGGCGGCATATTTAAAGGGGGTATGTTTGGCCAAGGGTTATATGTTGAGCCAGAAAACGGCGTGGTCATTGCCTTTTATTCAACTGTACCAAAGTCACCACTCTACCAATTTGTTAGGCCACTGGCGAAAGCGTTAAAGTAACAATATAAGGTTAATTTTATAGCCCACTATGGTTAAAGGCTAATGATGAAAAAAGTAATTATTGAAAAGTCAGACGGCATCATTCACGTTAAGATCAACAGACCTGATGTAATGAATGCTTGCGATGGCGAAACCTATAATGCTATTGCCGATGCTTGGGATGAGTTGGAAAATGATCCTAAATTAAGAGTGGGCATAATCAGTGGTGAAGGTCGATCATTCTGCGTTGGCACGGATATTAAATGGGTTAAATCTCCGGATGCCGAAGGATTTGTCGATAGGCTCTACCCGCGACTATTAACCTTAACTAAGCCAGTAATTGCCGCCGTTCACGGCCACTGTAATGGCGGCGGATTAGAGCAGGCAATGTGAGCGGATATCAGAGTGTCGGCTGATAATGCCCATTATGGTTTTGGCGAAGTTCGCCTTGGTTGGATACCTGGTGGACATGGCACGCAACGACTACCGCGATTGATTCCTTTAGGGAGTGCCCTAGAGCTACTTTACACAGGTAATCGTATTGATGCTATTGAGGCGCATCGCTTAGGATTAGTTAACCATGTGGTGCCACAAGAAGAACTATTAGCTAAGTGTCAGCAAATAGCAGCAGACATCGTTAAAGGTGCACCACTTGCCGTACAAAAAATGAAACAAGCGGTTATGGAAGGCTTGCATATGCCGCTAACAGAAGCAGTGCAGCTAGAGAGCAAATATTTTCACTGGTTGATGCAAACGGAAGATGCCAAAGAAGGCGCAATGGCATTTGCCGAAAAACGTGCACCAAACTGGCAAGCAAAGTAAGGTATAGTAGTAATATTTAATAGCATTTAGCTAATTAACCTGAGATCTGTATAAGAACTAAAGCCGAGTCACTTTGATGCTCGGCTTTTTCGCTTTAGATGTATAGGCAATTAGCCCTGCCATTAGATTTACCATAAACGAAATACAGCTACGATGCCTTGTGTGATCAATCTGAGCAATATTCTTAAGCTGATCAAAAACGGTTTCGATGATGAAACGTTTCGA
>NZ_JBQMTM010000026.1:0-55161 GCF_053470325.1 Colwellia sp. MEBiC06753
TGGCAGAATACCAACCTTTAACTGTAATTGAGTCGCTACTGGAAATCTTGAGTGTTAAGTCTTCACCGTGTACTTCAGCTACTACATTTTCAGGTAATATCCCTTCACCTAAAATAATTCTATCGTTCAAGTCCCCTTGGTCATCAATCACATCATGACCATCACCGAGGTTGAAGTAGTAAGTAGTGGTGTTCTCACCGCCTATAATCGTGTCATTGCCTTTACCGCCCAAATAGCTAATTGGGGTGGTCATTGCACTGTGATCCCAATTATCATCTCCATCTGTACCAATAATAGTTGTGCGATTTCCTAAGGTTGTTTGCCCCCATGTGGTTCCGTCAGCAAAGTCAATATATTCAATTCGATGTTCCCATCCATTGGCAGAATACCAACCTTTAACTGTAATTGAGTCGCTACTGGAAATCTTGAGTGTTAAGTCTTCACCGTGTACTTCAGCTACTACATTTTCAGGTAATATCCCTTCACCTAAAATAATTCTATCGTTAAAGTCCCCTTGGTCATCAATCACATCATGACCATCACCGAGATTAAAATAGTACGTTGTCGTGCTTCCACCGCCTATGAACGTGTCATTCCCTTTACCACCTAAATAGCTAATTGGCGTGGTCATTGCACTGTGATCCCAAGTGTCATCACCGTCTGTACCAACAATTTCAATTGTCTCAGCAGATACTGGTTCGGACATAGATTGTGTCGAACCTTCTTGAATCGTTGATTCTTCTATCGAAAAAGAGGAGAACACAGTTGGCGATTGAGCTAATGAAGCTTCCGTGGAGTTAGCTAGTAAATCATCTCCACCAAAGCTACTATTGAGGGGTATTCCGCCTTTATCTTCAAATAACAAAGTTAATGTAATGTCAGTACTCTGGAACTCTTGGCCATTATTAAGTGGATCATAAGAATCCGTAGCCCTAATCGTTAAAGTACCTTGTCCACCATTACTGACATTTTCAATTTTAATTGTATTTGATGCTGTATAATCTATAACCGTAACGCCACCAGGAATACTTTTACTGACAATATAATAAGTTAGGTTACTGTCCCCCCCATCGTCTTCAAAAAGAGAGTTTAAATATATCGTAGTACCGCTACTGGCTTCTCCTTGAGGGATATTTATAGTAGTGCTAGCCCCGCTTTGTAATTTTGGTGGTGTATCCATATGCATTACTACGGTGGCAGATGTTTTAAGTCCATCTTCATCTTCCACTACAACAGTGAAATCATGGCTGCCTGAACTGAAATCAGTACTCGTACCAATGACTCTATCTCTAGCAGCGTTAATACTTAAACTGGAGTGAGTTACACTGACAATTTTAATTTTAGAAGGATCACCATCAACATCTGTAAAATAAGCAGGAATATTCATTGAAATATTAGTACTATGGCTTTGATATCTGATAATTTTGCCACTTTCAATTTTGCCTCGCCCTACAACTTCGCCATTAGCACGTAAACTTGGCGCCACTAATAGCTCTCTAACGTCAAATTCAAAACCACCTGAAAGCTCAGCTCCTTGGTCATCTTCAATGACATAACTAACGTAATAATTATTAACAACTGTTGGTTCACCAAATATCCTCAATGCATATTCAATCGGCTCTCCAGCAGGAGTATTCAACTTATAAAAGTTATAATTTAGCCCTGTTGGTAAGCCACTTATCGATTTGAGATTTAATGATGAAGAATTAGGGTCTACGAAAGTAAACAGCTTATCGTATGGTTCGTTTTTGAAAACAGACTGTTTAGGTATTCCACTACCAATAGGAGGCACATTAACGTTAAACACTAATGTTTTTGTAGCAAAGTTACCGTCGGGGTCAGTGACTTTGACAGCTACGTGAATCTGCTTATCTGTGCCGCCATCACTAATTGCCGTAATAGTATTTCCCTGCACCGAATATTCAGCGTTTGATGCAGACTCAACTTCAAAAATCAATGTATTAATAGAATCATCATCATTTACATAGAGGTCATTGATATTTAATGTAAAAGGCTTATCCTTTTCAACACTATTGTATTTATATCCATTAATAACGGGAATGGCGCTTCTTATCTCAAAATTTATTGTTCCTGTAAGAACACCACCTTGTAAATCTGAAACGGTATAGCTAACACTTGGACTACCTTTTACTTCAGGCGTACCTGAAATATTAAGAGCCCATTCATTTGGCTCAGAGCCATACTTATTCCATGAAGCGGTAAGTCCTTGTGGCAACGAGTTATTAATTTGTTGCAAATTTATAGATAAATTGTCAGGTGATGTATCATAGAAATACCATGTTTGATTGAAGTCCTCTCCAACTCTTCCTAAACCACTTGCAGGAATACTAATTCTAGGAGGAGTATTGACACGAAATGTTGCTGTATCAGACTTACTAGCACCAAAGCTGTCTTCTACATATAAATTAACTGTAACAAAAGAACTTGTCGTTGTTACCGTAACAGTATTTCCAGTTCGAGTGTAACCACTACCATCTAGAACTGTAACCGTATACGGGGCAGTAAAACCATCATCAACAATGACAAACGAATTAGCACTTAATGTCGTAGCGATACCTTTTTGTATATCCCTAGACACTGGTTCAATTACATCAGGCACTGGATTATTTACATTAATTGTATAACTAATTTCACCAGATTCATCCGCCATATCAGTTGCAGCAATACGAATAATATTGTTAATACTTATATGTTGACCCGAAGTTGGCCTTCCACTAAAGCTGATAATATAGCTTTTGCCAGAGCCATTTGTATTAAATGGTGTTAGCGTATAGTTCAACCAACTTGGTTTCTCGATTTCTAATGCTAATTCTTCAACTTGTGCACTATCAAGGTCGCTTACGAGAATTTCAAATGCTACTGATTGACCAATGTCAATATTATTTGGCACAGAGCCACTGTACAAAGACACAACTGGTTTATTATTTGCGATAGGATGAGCAGTAACAGTGAATGTATCTCCATTATTAAGAAACTCATTCTTAATTTGATCATCACCTATTACCTCAACAAAGAACTCTTGTACAATGGACTGACCACCGTTAAAAATAGAATGTAAAAAATCAATGGTAACATCCCCGTTGTTGCTAATCATGAGCCAATCTATTGAGTCGCCTAGTGATTTTGGTGGGCCTGCATTAATTGCTTTAACATTTATTTTTGTAATAGTACCTTCGTAGTCAATATTAGAAATAATTGACACACTACTACTTCCCGACCCAGTCTCATGAATCGTAAAGCTAGTACCAGATACAATTGGCGGAGTATCTTGTTGAACGTTTATAACATGTGTTTCACTTATAGGTACATCCGTTATTGATTCACCTTCTTTTAATTTTTGCTGAGCATATATTTCGAAACGACCATTGTTGGCATTCGACAATATCGGATAATTAACATGCATATTACCATTTTCAAAGTATACACCTGAACCGCCACCGATTATTGGCGAATCACTCATAGGAATCACAATGGGTTCTTCAGATAAATTACTACTGAAATATTTAACAATATAGATTAATTCATCATTATTAATATCTTCGAATGGTGGAAAGGTAAATGAACCAACCCCATTAAATTTAACGGTTAAATTAGTCAATATATCACTAGGGATTCGGGGCTTAGCATCCAAACTTAAAGCTATTTGAAACTCTCGAAGTAACTCGCGATTTCCTGCTTCTTCCGATAAATAAACATTTACGCTCAATTCACGAATTGGAATATCAATATTTGCTGATTCAACTATTGATATTATGTTGTTTACACTTTCACTTCTCAACAATTGACCACCAAACTCTAAAACAGGCTGAGAGCTGTTTACCATGGTGTTATCAATCACTTCAAAAATGATATTTTCTGTGTCTCCTTCGATTAAGCTGAATAGGTCTAGCTCATCAATACCATTTTGTCGAAGAAAAATATTACTATCTGGAATATTAATTTCAAATGGCATCGATTTGATGTTCAATTTAAATATCCCTTCTTTTACCCCGTCAAATGCGCGTATCGTAATGGTGGCTTGTTCACCAAAAATCTCTTTAGGTACTTTTACTCCATCAGGGGTTCTTACAATAAGCTCTGTCGTCAAGCTATTATATTCAACAACTAACCAATTGCTTATATCGGGAACAATGTTACCTTCCACATTATTAGAAAGCGTTATGGAACTGACCTCAAAAGATAATTTCTTTTCTTCTGGGTCTTCTATGAGTGATTTTAAGTCGAATATTAGCGGTCCGTATGCTTCTCCTCCCACAAACCTTGGAACATCCCCAAAGTCATTTCCTTCTTTAAAGCGAGGACTTAAATCTTTTCGAACTGGAACAACAATTGGCAATAATGTGAAATGCCCGTCAGCAGTTTTTGATTCCGTAGCTTTTATTGCAAAATAAACGTCTTTATCTGCAAGCGAGTCTGATACGTTCCCTATTGACTCAACTACAAGTTTAGCTGGACTGCCTTGTAGATAACTTTCATTTAATCGAAAGTATGGAACTACGCTAATGTCATCAGGATCCACAACAGGATTTTGAACTCCATTTTCAGGTAAGCTCTCTCCTATTCCCAAAGGATAAGCGACTAACTCAAAGTTCAGTTCATCTCCTTCTGCATCAAAAAATACATTTGCTACTTCACCTAAGTCATATTCATATCGAAAACCTGTAGAAGCAGGATAATATTCAAGGCCTTCAAACGCAGGATTCAAAGTTGGCGCAGTATTTTCATTTAATACAATGCTACCGGTGTAACCATTAAGTACGCGCATACTGCGGCGGTTACCCATTTCGTCATAGCTATATTCGATACCCGACAGGACTTTGTTCTCGTTCTCGACTCGACCATCAAGCACCAGTACTTGATGCAATCGGTTATTTGAGTCGTAGAACATACGCGTTTCTTCGTGAGTTAACTCACCAATGGCATTAACAACATAACGCTCTTCGGTTTTGACTTTACCCGTCGCGTCATAAGTAAACTCGGTATAACTTTTGTTTTCTGAATTTGTTATACGTTTTACCTTGCCATTAGCGTAATATGTATAGGAAATAACACCTTCTGGGTTGGCATTATCATCGTTACCTAAATCGATGCTTTGTGATATTTGCTGACCATTTTCATAGCGATAATCGTACTTATTCCCCCCTAAATCATTAACCGTTACTAAACGCCCGAAGTAATCGTAAATACGTGAAATATTACCAAGTTCACCGTTGCTTAGTTTGTCATAGCTTAAACTTGTTTGATTACCCCTGACATCATACTCGTAACTCATGCCAACACCTTCCGGCGAACGAGTAAATATAACCTGACCTTGGCTATTAAATTGGCTGTAGTACTCATTCCCTAACGCATTGCGCTGTAAGATTCGGTTGCCTAATGAATCATATTCATAGTCATTGAGTTTTTGATAAGCTAATTGGTTGGATACATCAAGACGGATATCTCCCGTCTCAATCACTTGACCCAATAAATTAACTTTATTGGAAGTGACATAGCCGTTAGCATGTTGTGTTGCGACTTGCTCGCCATAGACGTTATATGCACGTGACGTGACGTTGCCAAGCTCATCAAATGACTGGGATAATTGACCTACTGCTGTGTATTGGTGGATTTTAAAGTGGCCTAACGAATCTTCAGAGGCAATTAGGCGCCCTTTAACATCGTAATAATTTTTAAATGTTGGCCGTAAAGTGAAAGTATCTCCCTGCTCATCCACCGCATTAACTAACGGCCTGATTTCTTGTTCTAATAAATTTTGCGCATTGTATTCGTAATTTATCGTGTAACCGTTGGCATCAGTGCGGCTGGTTAAGTTACCCCAACGGTCAAACGTTTGATTAATGGTTGTACGACTATCTCCAACATAATAACCTGCTTGATGTTGCGTTTCCATACGTCCAAGCTTGTCATAACTAAAGCTTGTCGCCCCTTCGGTCACACTAGATTGCTGGACAACATTTCCTTGTAAGTCATAGCGGTAATATGTCGCTACGCCATTTCCCGAATTACTTTCAATCAGCTGACCTGCTGCATTATATTTAAAGTACTCTTGTAAAGGTTGGGCTTGAGTTGCCGTAAATAAACTATCAGCGCTATCACCTCTAAAAATTAATTCACCATAGCCGTTATAAAGAGACTCTTGACGTGCATCAACTCCAATCACTTGTCGCTGGTTATCTAAGCGGAAACGCTCTACGCTAACTTGTTGCCCCGCATCATCATAAAGAAATTTGCTGACCGCTGTTTTATCATCACCATTAACAGACGCAAACGCCCAATTAGCGTATTGTTTATTTACCGTTTGCCCGTCTGTTAGGTAAAACTGTCCATAGCTTTTGATTAAATTACCATCTTTGTCAGAAACACTTAATAAAACAGACATTTCGTCGTAACCATTAAATGACACTGCTTTCGTACTAGTTAGTATTCCCGATTGACTATCAAAACTTAGCCAATCTGGTAATGTTACAGTTTCACTTCTAACCCCAAAGCCATCATCAGAGAATGTTTTAACAAGCTGTAAGCTATAGACATAATCCAATGGAGCTTCTTGATAGATATTTTCTTGGCGGATTAACCGCCCTGCATGGTCGTACTCATAATTGGCCTGATGACCTTGTGCATCTATCGTTGATACCAACTGCCCTCTAGCATTAAAGAACTGCTGATTAACGCGATTCTCACCCACCTCAAGTGAGAGTGTAGCTTCATCGCCTGTGCCTACGATGCTATTTCCGCTAACCACACGTGCAACATTGCCATACACGTCATAATGCTTCTCGGTCGTTAACTGCGTTTGATGAAAATCTCCAGCACTCCAACCATTGTGCAGTTGGGTATCGCTTATTAATGTTTCTGTTTGCGGGCCTGACATTGACACCACACGCCCCATGGCATCAAGTTTATAACCTGTCACATCACCTTTATCGGTGACTTTAACGATATTGCCCGCTCCGTCATATTCAGTCACTAATAATGCCGTCGCTTGTGACTCACTAAGTTTACTAGTGCCATACACCGAAATGTCATTACCGGATGCGCCGCTGTTTTCCGTAAAAATAAAAACACTTAAATTAATTTGGCTCTCGTGGGTACGCTGACCTAATTTATCGTATTCATAGATCCATTGACGGTCGCTTTGACTCGCACGTGGGCTTAAGTCCTTTAAGGCACGATGAGTTACATCGGTCATCGCATCAGCGTATTCGATATAGCTCGCCACTTGATCAAACTCATCGTATTGCCACTCGCTGACATAACCTAACGCGTCGACCATATAACTGCGACGACCTAAATTATCGTAAAAATACTGAGTAATCGCGCTTTCTTGAGTTGAAATCGCTTCTGTTACCGTTGCTAATTCTCCATATTGAGTGTACGTATATGTTGTTACAGGTGATGCATTGTACGAAGTTACAGAGCCATCATTTTGTATTCTACTGACCGAAACTTGCGGCTGCGTGACCGCCATTTTTTGGCCCAAAGCATTGTATTCAGTAATGATGGTGCGTTTATCATTGATTGTATCCAATTGCATAGCTATATCAGCGAGTGACAATGCATTACCTGCTTGCCAGTTGGCAATCGCGTCTAAATCAAGTGGTTGACCATAGCGCGTGATCGCAACCTGCTGATCTAGCGCGTCATACGTATACTCAGTAACATATCCTAATGCATCGATATCATGGGTAAGCATGCCTAACGCATCATAGATCTTATACGTATAGATGCTGCCGTCACCCGTAATGATTTGATTGACCACCGCATTTCCTAAACCATCAAATGTAACCACTGATGATGTACTAGGACTACCTACAGCTTCTGGTTGACCAGAAAAAATTTGGCGACCGAGTGAGTCGTAAGTAAACGTATGTATCATTGGTGCAAGTACTGTAACTGTTGCAAAATCAGCTACAGCGCTGTCAGTAATATACCCTGACGTGCTCGTACTAACATTACCCATCGCATCATAGGTAAACGATTTAACCAAACGAACATTATTTAAGGTTTGGTATTGGTTGTTACCTGCATCGACTAACACTTCCTTAAGTGACGGCCCCACTTCACGCGCTAATTGACCTTCAGCGTCGTAGGTATAATGCCAAGTTTCACCTCTTTTATCGGTGTAACTGGCCTTTAAGCCGTTATCAAAGTACGCCCAACTTTCGGTATGCTCTAATGCATCAGTGATACGTTTGATTTGACCGGCACCTGTGTATACCGTATTCGTAATACGATCGTCTGCTGACTCTACCGGTAGATAAGTATCTAACTGAGCCGTTGTCATTGTGCCTGAGCTAAAGCTATCACGCAGCGTGGTAGGCATCTCTGAAACTGAGCTCAGTGGTACTTTATAATCAATTTGTCTGATCAGTTGCCCTGCACTGTTATAGGTATTTTCCGTCAGGTAACCTTGCTCGTTTACACTATAACGCACACGTCCCGCACCATCATACAATAGCCATGACTGGCGATCTTTATCACTGCGATATTGGGTTAAGTCCGTACTGGCATCAATCTCTGCGAGAGTTAATGCCACAGGTTGCGCATAAGCGCGTGTGGCCATCAATCGGCCCGCTTCATCGTATTGACTTTCTTTAATTCTGACCTTACCCGTTTGCATGTGCTCAACGCTAAACTGGGCAAGACCTAATGCATTGTAAAACGTTTTCGTGTGTCTATCGGCATCACTCGTCGTGATAGCCGGCAAGCTCGTTAACTGACCAGTTTTTAATTGGGTTTGTGTAGCGTTATCCAAGCTAATTGGCGTGGCGTAACGCACCTGCTCAATCACTAAACCGCGCGCATCATAGACATTGTGAGTGACACCACCTTCTGCATCAATTACATAAGTCTGACGCCCAAAGTCATCTAAAATCGTGTAATTAGTCACTTGGGCATTAGCGTTAGCTAGCAACCAGTCATCAATGTCAGCTTGGCTCAGTGGAATAGTTAATTTGCTATGATCAGTACCATTGGCCTGATTATATTGACTGATAAAGGCCGATAGCTCTGAAGTGACTAACGTTGTCAGTTGAGTCGTCGCCACTTGTCGACCTGCACTATCGTAATAGTATATGGTTAAGCTGTTATCAGCGGCCAACACAAACGTCTGCTGCCCCGAACCATCATAGCCATAACGAGACACGCTGCCGTCAGCGTTTTGCACAGCACTTAAATGACCTGCATCATCGTAATAATACTGCGTGGTCAACTCTCTCTCACCGGATAAGGTTTGGCTGATACGCTGGTTTTCATCGTTGTATTGATAGGTCATGGTTATTTGGTTATCTAGCCCTTCCACCACCGTCAGCTGATTACCGTTTTTATCAAACGTATATCGGGTATAAGCCTCAACATTAGCATCGGTAATATCTAACTCACTGCCATCTTGTGCGACCGACGTATCAGTAATTTTACCTTTACGCATTTCAACCAGCTCACCAAAGCCATTAAAGCTCAAACGCGTACCTTGCTCGCGACTGCCGTGCTCTATCAGTTGTGTTTTTTGGCTATCGTCATAACGGTAAGTTGTGGTGCGATTACTTGCGTCTGTAATTATTACTTCTCGGCCAAAGACATCATAGGCAACACTGCTCTGTTCTGTTCCATTCGCTGAAACAGAAAGTGTCACGACTTGCCCCAACGCATCATTATATTCGTAATGCGTTGTTGTGCTTTGTTGATTGGTCGATGACTTCACACGACCAAAGGCATCAAATGTGTGTACTGTACTCAGCGCTAATGTGTTGCTATCGACAGTGGTTAAGGTCAAGTGCCCGCGATTGTCATAACCGTAATTATCTACTCTGGTATTATTACTCGATAGTTGCGATGTTTGTTGTGACAACTCACCAAAAGCGTTGTAATCATTGTCGGTATAAGATTGACCGCCCTTATCAACTGTATCGACTAAACCGCGTTTGGTATACGTCGTCTGTACCTGATTCGCCTCACCTAGGCTATTGATTAGCGATACGATACTGGTGTGATGAGCATTGCCATTAATGGCGGTGATATCTAATGTGTTAACGGCATTTACTGCTAAGCTAATATAGGCTTTAGTACTTGTGACTTGGTCAAAGGCATTGTACTCATAAGCTTTGACTTGACCGGCTGAATTTATCGTCGCGGTTAACCTGTCTTTAACATCGTAGAAAAAGTACGTTACCCTTCCTTCATTATCCGTTTCTGATAATAGGCGACCATTATTGGCAAATACATACGAAGTACCATCATTGATTAAAGTCGAGGCAATCGTATCGACACTGACGCTATCCCATACAAGGTTTGCGTCATCGAAATTTTTACCGTTTAGCTCACCAACAACACGCCCTAAAGCATCACGACCAACCAGGTTATGTCGCGTGTCAGTTTCTGTACGAAGGCCAGAATTATCACTGGACTGCTCACTGACTTGCGTACCAATTAACTGGCCTTTATCGTCATAGTTAAACGACGTGATGGTTACAAGACCAGTGCTATCGGCATTAATGATTAGGGCGCGCGTCCCTTGGGTTTGGCTCTCAACTTTGCCTAAGCCGTTGTAGCTGTATTGCGTTACTCTATCCTCAAGAGAAGTGCTCGGTAACGTCAGGATTCCCGTGGTACTTTGATTGATTTGACGGGTGCGATATTCAATAGTTTGTGACAGTTGACCGTTGATATCGTATTGATATTGGCTCGCCTTACCTTGACCGTCAATATATGCGCTCAGCAACCCTGCACCGTTATAAGCGAAGCGTTCAATTTTATCGGCGGCGCTAGTTATCACCGCAAAATCGATATCACTTACAAGTGCAATCAGTTGAGCTGTTGAGGCAGAACTACCACTAACAGTAATGGCGTTGGCATACTGTCGGATTGCCACTTTTTGCCCTGCGCCATCGTATTGATATTCGCTGGCATAGCCATCACCGTCTATCACCCAGCTCACTAAACCGTCTTGGTTATACAGCTGACGCTCAACACGTGCACCGTCAATGCTGTGTATGGTTGCGTGACCAGCGCCATTAAAGCTCACATCGGATGGTTTTGCGTATGCGATAGTATGGGTGACTTGACCTAGGCCATTGTATTTAAGCTCAGTGACAAAACCCGCTGCGTCTTGCCTAAAGGCAACTTGTCCGGCATCGTTATAATAAGTGTACTCTACTCTGTCCTTAGCAGCATCACTGCTAGCAAGACTAATGGCTTGCTCGGCAAGCGCTTGATTAAAGACTTGAGTGTCTGTGCTATACCAGCTACTAGTGTCTAATAATGTCGCATACGCATGTCGAGATGTTTCGCGATTTGCACTGTCGTATTCATAGGCAATCATAGCACCAGTTTGGTCGACCGTGTGGCTAATTCTGCCCGCGTTATCATAGAAGGTGTAACTGATAGCCCCATTGGCATGGTGGTGAACAATCTCGCGTCCTACACCGTCGTATTCAAATGATTCACGGCCTAAATTACTTTCACCTATCAGGTCACCTTGTACTTGGCTGAGCACCCGACCTGCACTATCATAGGTGGTTGTTATATATGCGCCATTTTGGCCTGACGAGAGGCCAATACGACTTTGTCCGTCTTGATAAACGTAGTTTTCTTGAAAGACAATCTCACTCACAGGGGCGGGGTTGTCAGCCGTAACAAATGCCGTTTGGCTGATGGACTTTTGTGTTAAGCGATTAAGCGGATCGTAGACATACGAAGTCACCGACTCGACTGTCTCATTGCGCATGGTTTCAGTGCGTAATCTGCCGTGTAAGTCATACTGAAACTGTGTTGTCACGGTATTGTCTTCGTCAAACACACCTGCAGCACTGACACTTTGATATTGCCTAACTTGTGCAACTTGCCCTCTAAAGTCATAGGTGTACTGCGTTTTTTGTGCCCAGTCATCGCTATGACCGGTTAATGCGTTTTGCCAGCTAGTTAAAGACGCGTGAGTAAAATCATTACTCTTATACGTCGCTTTTGTATAGCTTAAGGTATTATCAAGTAAGCCAAAATTATCGTACTGGTAAGCCGTCACGCGCCCCTGTTCTGAAATCACATAGGTAAGGCGCTTATTGTCATAGACATAGTATGTCGTTTGTGGCTCACTAGCGCTTTGGCCTTGTTCATAACCATCAGGGTCTGCCATCGCAAAGCGCGTCTCGGTTAAAATTTGGTTATCGTCGTTGTACGTTCGCTCTACGCGGTAGCCCTCTGCATTCTGCTCACTTTCAATCAGGCCATTGTGATAAGTGTAATGGGTAGTTTGTCCTAAATCGTTGGTGACTGTTTCCACATTGCCTTGATCATCATAGGTATACGATATCGAGATCTGTTGGTTATCGACTACTGATGTTTGGCTTAATAGGCGCTCATCATCGTTAAAGGTTAGCTCAATTTCTTGCTCGTACTGCCCGTTATTCTGCTTACCAAGCAGTAATTTGGTAGTGTCCTCGTTTGTATAGTCAAAACGCGTAGTTTGAGCGTCATCACCGATGCCATTGGTAACAGTTGTCACACGGCTTTGTACATCATATTCAAATTCAATGTAGGTGTTATCCGACTGCTCAATTGATTTTAGGCGATCTGTTGTGCCGTAATACGTATAGGTTACATTGTAAAAAGATTGGTCAGTGTCATCCTCTGGTGTTAGATCGAATTGAACGTGTTCAAGACGCCCCTGAGCATCGTAAAGGTAGGTATATTTATCGCCATTGGCAATAGATAACTCAGACAGTCTGTCATTGCCATCATACACAAAGGTCAGTGTTTCTATTCCTGTGTCTGTATCAATATCAATCGTTGAGAGCGTGTTGCCTTGGTAGTTGTAGTGATAGCCGTGGCTGTCTCTATCAAGTTTGCTAGTTACGCGGCCTGTACTTCGAATATCACTGTAGGTGGTGTCAACCAGAGAAGATCCTTCAGTGTAAGTTGCCGTGCCCGTTAGCGCATTGACAACAATGTAATCATCAGCGCCAGCCCCTTGGGTGCTTTCATAACGTTGTGATTCGCTGTTATACGTAAAGGATTGTTCGCTGCCATCACCTGTTATTCGGGTCAATAGGCTACCTTGAGTGTTGATACTTCCAGCACTAAGCCTAAGCTCACTTAAAAAACCTAAGCGCCAGTTATCGTTGCCCACGTCATCGCCAAAATCCCCCAAACTGTTATAGGTACGTAGATTGGCAAAATCAGCCCCTAAACCAGCGATATTTGAATCTTGGCCTTGCATCACCAAATTACCCGTGGCGGCATTAACATAAACTCCTTGGCTTGCTTGTCCATGACTTGCTGAGCCCAACATTAGCTGTGATGCGTGAAATAAACCTGAAAACTGACCAGCGACAACTGCAACCATTTTATTATTCCTTTCATTCCGTTGGAAATTTCTCTCTCTGACTGGCTATATCCAAGCAAATAAATATTTGTTTAGCGTTTTTTTAATTTTTTTAACGTTGTTTAATTACCTGATAAAGCCCTTTAAAACACTGGATTTTAAGGCTGTTTTCACATAGCATCCTGTCAATGTCTCACAAAGGATGAAATGTATGTTTGCAACAGAAGAACAAGCTAAAAAGGCATTGATTGAGCTATTAAATGGGACTACTCGCGATAATGACCTTGTCCCTCTGGCTGTTACCCAGTTCCCAGATAGTGCATTGATTCAATTTTTAGCGGGCTCTTATTATGCAAGTCATGACGAAGTCGATGTGGCACTAGATCTCATGGGTAAATCAGTACAGTTGGCGCCTACTTTTTATTTGGCTCAATTTCAACTGGGTTTTTTATCGTTAACGGCAGGCCATATCGAACTGGCACAGCAGCAGTTAACGGAGTTGTTATCTAAAATTAAGCAAGGTTACCTTTGTGAATTTGCGCAAGGCTTAATGGCGCTGATTGAAGGTGATGAGCCAAACGCAATAAGGCATATAGAGCAAGGGATTGTGTTAAATGAGGAGGTAGCGCCGCTCAACACTGATATGCGCCATGTTATATCGACACTATCCTTAACGGCTGAGCGTGATAGCGCCTCTTTGCCTGAGATAGAAGCGCCTCACTCGCCATTAGACTCGGCGTTATCCAGTAATGCCCTACTGCATATTTATAACAAGCCGTCGTCATAATGGATAAACTAAGTCGCTCTTCTCATCACAATACAAGTTCGACAAAGTGGAGGGCATCAACAAAGCCGAAGGGAAAAAGCGCGAAAAGCACAGGCGACGATACGCAATCCAAGCAAGCTAAGCAAAAGGGGGGTGCACATCACATTGATGAAAACGCATCAATAGTGGTGCTCAGGCGACAAGCAATCACTAAAATATTAGTGGAAAAATTTGGAGAGCATATCTTATTAGAGCCCAAATTCGAGGACTTGATGCGCCACGTTGAAACGCGATTTGAGGAAAATGCTGAGCTACAAACGTTGGTTAGAAAAGCCGTTGTAAAGAAGTAGCTAAGTGTCTGTATAAAGTACCTTAATATATTACCAGTTTAATTTAAGCTTTAGTGATGATATTGCTTTTGTATGAATTTGGCTAACACGCCCTTTGCTTAAATCTAAAGCCTCTGCAATTTGTTGAAAATTAAACCCTAAATGATAATAAAGCGTTAATATCGTTTGCTCTGTTTCACTGAGTTGTTTAGTTTTGGTTTTTACTGAGCCAAGTAGTATATCGTGCTCACTAGAGTCATAATTTGTCATAGGCAGTGCTTGCTTTATATCTTGCTCACCTACATCAGCTGCAAGAAAATACTCTAAGGTCATTTCAATAACCGTAGATTCAAACGAGCTTTCATTTTCCAAGGCTATTTGTTTAATGTAGCTATTGATATATTCATCACTGATTGCTTGTCGTTTTTGATAGATAGCAGCAGCCTCTGAAAACTTAAATACCTTATTTAGTATCGCACCTCTCACCCTATAAACTGCGTAGCTGGTAAATTTAATACAAAGATCTTTATAGCCTTCTATTGCTTCAAGTAAACCAATATGACCATAGTGAAAATAATCGTCCAACTCAACTGAGGCAAAAGCCGTTTTAAAGTATAAATTCTTCGCTTCGTATTCGACCCAACCCTTATACAGCTCAAAAAGTTGATTTCGAATAGCAAGTTGCCGTGAGTCTAGCCAACTCTCCCATAACTTTCTTTCAATGATGACATCCATGTAACAAGCCAGTTATGTAAAACTGGTTATTAGGGATTGAGTGAGCAATGCCCAGCCATCGACTAGCACAAATAACATTATTTTTAATGGCAATGCGATAGTAATAGGTGGCACCATAATCATCCCTAAAGACATCAATGTACTTGCCACAACCAAGTCAATTAATAAAAAGGGAATGAAAATAACAAACGCAATTTTAAACGCTACTGTTAACTCGCTTAATAAAAATGCAGGTATTAAATGCAGAGTTTTGATCTCATCAACAGAATTAGGAATGGGCTGATTCGCCATGTTTAAAACAGCTGCAACGTCAGACTCTCTCGTTTGACTAATCATAAAGCCACGAAGAGCACCTAAGGAGCGACTTAATGCTTCTGATAAATTTATCGTTTCATTCATATACAGTGAAAATGCGTTAGTATTTATTTGCGTGATTACTGGCTCCATAACGAATAGAGTCAGAAATAAGGCAAGAGTGATTAGCACCATATTAGGGGGCGTCTGTTGTAAGCCTAATGCATGCCGTAACATAGACAACACAATAACAATTCGCGTAAACGCTGTTGTTGCAATGAGTATTGCTGGCAATAATGACAAACTAGTCAATACCGCGACAATTTTTAATTCAGGGGCTAGTGAATCCGTCAATGCTGATATGGATTCGACCGAATATTCATACGCAGAAACTTGACTAGGTAATAGAATTAAACATAAGAAAAAAATACTGCTAATTAATTTTTTCATGATTTACTTGTTTACTACTTTTTGAACAAAATCTGTGTTTACTTGCGCGATTCCTGATTTGGTTTCAATAAAATAAACGGTCTGTTGCTCTATTTTCAAAGTGATCAAACGTGTGGTTCGATCTAAATTAACCGATTTATATGCTGTGACTTCTGATATTGGATTAAAACGCTTCAACGCTGTTGCTAAACTCTTCTTTCTCAGTGATAAAGAAAGCAACCCAATAGACAGAATAAAACCTAACGCGATAAGTACTTCAGACACAGGGAAGACAAACTCGGGCTTAAATGGACTTTGCTCCATCTAAAGCTCCAACGTATTCAGATGTGTCACTTGCAATGCATACTTGCCATCTTGTGCAACCAACCGACCTTCCGCCACAACGGTATCTTCAACACAAAGTGCTACGGATTGATCAACATCGGTATCTAGAGACACTATTTCCCCCATCTTGAGTTGATAGAGCTCTTCTATTGTGAGTATCCGACCACCAATTTTTGCAACGAGTGCAACTTCTACATTTTTTACAAATGCAAACTGAGGTTTTACAGCGCTACCTTCTTGTTTTTGTTCTTCTACTTTAGATAGTTCTATTTCTTGTATATTTGAAATCATTCTTAATCTCCATTTATCAATACCGCTTTTGCGCTATTTTGATTAACTAAATACCCTTTAAACAAAGGTTTTTTATCGACAGTGACATCGATTGGTTTTGAAATTTCTTGCTCAAGCGGAACAATATCACCCAACTTTAATGAACAAAGCTGAGCAAAAGTCATTTTTTTTGCAGGGACAGATAGCAATAGAGATAACGCATGGTTAGCTGACAAATGCCTCACATTAACCACTTTTTTGGGAGTGTTTAATACCTCGGCAAACTGGCTTAAAACAAAACTTGCATCAACACCAATAGTCAGAGATGTAGTTCCCATGAGCCATTGAATAACGACGACAGGTTGCTTGTTCTCTAATTCAAACGCTATTTGCTCACTTGATGCAAATACCCCCTCCTTAATAACGTTTACCGATAAACGTTCAAGAAATTCTGGTTCAATATCATCTAACTGACTTTCCTCTCCTAAGATACTTAGTCCAAGCTCATTCGCATTAGCCAATTTGATACTGATAACATTGGTACCTTCAAGGTAAACGACATTACTGTTTGTGTCATATAAGTTATCGGTGTGTGCTGGCTGCCCAAAAAGTACATCTGCAAAGTAATAGTTAACATTCAAAATTAACTTTTTTTCAGGTGTTGTAAACCAGTGCTCATTAAAGTCACTGACCAAGCTATTGAACAACTGTTCAACAAGAATTTTTTGACGATTAGACAATACGCCATGTTGTAACACTGGCATGTTATCTTCCTCTTGTGCTCTCATACAGTTGCTCTAATAGTTGATTAGCAACATTTAATATACGAGAGCTCGCTTGATACCCCCTTTGAATGATTAACATATCAGCAAACTCTTTAGACAAATCGACATTGGATAATTCTATATTTTGGCCAAGGACATTACCTGCTCCGCCATCACCAGCACCAAAAGTTGCTTGGCCTGCAGCATCGGGAGCTATATAGATTGATCCCTCAATATTTTTCAGCTGACTTTGATCGGCAAACGTGGCTATCGCCAGACGAGGACCTGTTTGCGTTTCACCGTTGGCATAAGTTAACTTAACTGTGCCATCACTGTTAAAACTAACACCTGTCAGTGCTGAAACCGAAGCGCCATCATCGACTTTAGCTGTCATCGAAGATGTTGTTCCCGTATCTATTGAGGTTGAACCGCTAAAGTTACCTACCTCTCCAAAATCTATGGTGATATTGCTAGTACCTAAAAGCGAGTCTTCTACGGTAAATTGAACCGAGTTAAAACCTGCTTGCGGCGTACCATCCACTCCATACCTAACCTCGCCATTACCGAGCACATTGCCATCTAGATCTTGAATTTCGACTAGCCAACTCCCCGTTGCGACGGCGTTGTTATTGGTAAACTTCAATGAGACTTCAATCTCTTCCCCTAGCGCATTAAATACAGTTAAACCATTTATTTCATGTGAAGTCGCGCCAGACGACAAATTTCCTGACAAGGATATTTGAGATGTGGCTTTTGGTGGCAAGACTCTTAAGTTACTTATATCAAACGCTTGCACTTGACCTGATTCATTGATTGCGCCGACGGAGTTCCCGGTACTTTTATCGATTAACAGACCATCCTGATTAATTTCAAATTGTCCTGCTCGAGTAAACTGTTGTCCGTTAGCGCCCAGTAACACAAAAAAACCTTCGCCGCTGATGGCCAAGTCAGTGTTTTTAGACGATTGCTGAATATCACCTGCTTGAAAGCGAATACTAGGATCGCCTACCTGAGTACCCACTCCGGTATTACCATCACCACCAGTTAAGCTTTTATAAAACGTATCAGCGCCTTTGTAACCTGGCGTATTCATATTGGCGATATTATTACTGACCGTGTCTAAATTTTTCGAAAATGAAAATAAACCGGATAACCCTGTAAAAAATGACTGCAACATATTATTCCCTTAATTTTGGACAACTCTAATTTGTGATAATGAGACATTAGATATAAAGTCTCCTAAGGAACTTCTCACCGTAAACAATGAACCTTGGCTTGAGTAATTGATTGACTCAATAGTTCCGTTAAAAGGTGAAGAGCTTGTCGATACTTCGACTTCTTTACCTAACAAAGACAACGCTTGGTTCGAAGATGTCATCGCCAACAAGTTGTTCAAATTATCGTTAGATAAACGCGTTTGCTCCAACGAAGAAAATTGCGCCAGCTGTGCAAGAAACTCCCGATTATTCAATGGCTCTAATGGATCTTGATAGTTTAATTGAGCTAAAAACAGTTTGATAAAGTCTTCTTGATCTATCGTGCTATTACTTGCATCTATGGCGCTCGTTGTTAAATTTTGCCCTATTGCTTCGACTTCCATAACTTCCCTTATTTTTTCCAAATGACATGACCGTTTAAAGCTACTTGCCCTATGGATTTAGACAACTTTGTTATTTGTGTTAGTAGTTCTTTGGGTAAACTTTCTGCATCAAACTTTCGAATCCAAACCTTGATATTACTTTCATCAAACGTTTGACTGATATTTTCTAGTTTGAACCTTTGATTTAGCATGACAGGCATAGCAGTTAGTTCTTTGGACATTTGCAATTGATTACTTGATATATTTTTAATTTGAGAGATTTGCTCAGCATACCCGGCATTGACTTTGTTTAGGCTCAGTTGAATAGCTGAATGATTGCTTTCTATGTAGCCTTTAAAAACAGTATTGCTATACAAACTAGGCACAGGATTGACATTAAACAATACCTGGCTGTTTAGCGGCTTATCATGACTTAACGATATTTTTACTGCCGTTGCTTCTGAGCCATTGGCAAAACTCGTCATTAAAAATGGTTGCCAAATCGTTTTATCTGTCGCGCTCTCATACGCAGACTGTGAGCGACTATTAACATCAAGTTGTGAAAAAGATGCTTGCGAAGTTTTAGTTGAGCCTGTCGTAAGTGC
Organism: Colwellia sp. MEBiC06753; assembly: GCF_053470325.1. Classification (NCBI taxonomy): domain Bacteria; kingdom Pseudomonadati; phylum Pseudomonadota; class Gammaproteobacteria; order Alteromonadales; family Colwelliaceae; genus Colwellia; species Colwellia sp. MEBiC06753. Next base: position 19,456 of record NZ_JBQMTM010000026.1, read on the forward strand.
TGTAGTATTGGCGCTTTCATTAAGGGGGAGATGTTTCGAAAACAGAAATTGTTTAAATACCATTAGTTCACTAGGCGAATTGTCGCTATTGGTGACATCGTCATGCTCTTGGTTAGCATTTTGCTGTAACGCTTCTATAGCACCATTTATCGATGATTCAACGCCTTTTGCCAGGGCATTGTAAAACGTAGCAGTGCTATTAATATGAGATGTTTGCTGATTACTATTAGCATTTGCACCAACCAGTAATCCATTCGGTATATTAGTAATCAATTCAATTTCCTTAAATATTCGTGCTACTTTGAAGCAGACTTAGTTTTTTGAACTCTTTTTTGGCGAGCTCTTTATTCATTCCTAAATAACATTTTTCCGTTTTAGCTTGGGTTAATCGAATTTTTCTCTCGACTGTCGCTAACTCATTTTCTAATGTTTCGAGGTGTTTCTTTTTAGCCTCAATGATTTCTTGCTCTGCGGCGACTTTCACCAGTAATTGATTAATAAACTGGCTCGTAGACTGATAAGCCACTAAATCCACTGTTTTTTGGTAACTATACGCCGACTCTAATTTGTCATTTTTAAGTAAAATACTGTTTTCAAGCTCTCTTAAGCTCTCAAGCACTTGGGCATACGCGAATAAAACATTGCTTTTAGCAAGCGCTAAACCACGCTCGACAGTGTTAAATGACTGTTTTTTCTTGCGCAGCATAGTCAATTTATTCATCGTGAACTCTCACTTCTTTCGCCAAAGTTGCTAACTTCAAACGTGTATCTTCTAATGATACTAGTTCACTGCTTTCCTGAGTTAAGAAGCGATTAATCCGATTAATTGACGTCATTAACGTTTTATTTTTTTCACTTAGCTTATCGCCTGAAAACTGAATGAGATCTTTGTTTTCTTCATAACTAGCAACGAGTTTTTTGATTTCCCTTGCTGTTGTAAGTTGTTCTTTGGTATTCAAGCTTGTAAATAAGCGGCTAACGCTTTTTAGAATATCAATTGCGGGGTAGTGGCCTTTCTCAGCCAGCTCTCTCGACAAAATAATATGACCATCTAATATCGCTCTAAGGGCATCAACAACAGGCTCATCAAAGTCCCCTCCTTCTACTAAAACTGTCAGGACAGCAGTAATAGCCCCTCTATCTTTAAAAGAGCCACACCGCTCGACTATGCTTGGAAGTAAAGTAAACACTGATGGGGTGTAGCCACCAAGTGTAGAAGGCTCTCCTATTGCTAAGCCTAAATCCCTTTGTGCTATAGCTAAGCGAGTTATTGAGTCAATGGTTAGTAAGACATTTTTACCTTGTTCAGAAAAGTATTCAGCAATAGCAATCGCCGCATGGGCGCAATGTGTTTTAGTTAAAGGGGACTGTTCTGCAGTTGCGACAATAACAACAGAGTTTGCCAATTTTTCTTTGCCTAAGGTGTCTTCAACAAACTCAACAACTTCTCTTCCCCTCTCTCCTAACAAAACAAGGATATTTATGTCGTCATCCAGCGACTGACACATTTGTGAAAGCAAGGTGCTTTTGCCAACACCAGAGCCTGAAAACACACCAATCCTTTGACCTTTACCTATCGACGTAAAACTATCAATCGCTTTAATACCTGTGGTTAACTGATCCGATATATTTTTACGTTGCATAGGATTAATTGCATCTTTGAATAATGGGACGTGTTCATGACAGTGAATCTTGCCATATTCGTCAAGCGGCTGAGAAAACGCGTCGATAACCCGCCCTAATAAAGCTTCACCTACGGGAACTTTGGCAACATCATTTTTTGCAACAACCTTACTACCATACGTTAAGCCTTGCACTTTTTCGTACGGCATAAGTAGTGTTTTATCGTCTTTAAACCCAACAACTTCAGCAAGAATAGGCTTTGATGAAAACTTAGGCGTCAGCTCACATAGTTCTCCTATAAAAACATTAGGACAATGAGCTTCTATCACTAAGCCTACACTTTTAATCACTTTGCCTGATTTTTTAAAGCTTGAAATTGAGTCAATAGCTGATTCAACCCGTGCTAAATGAGACATAATTACTCCTGCTGCCCCAATGCACTTAAGCAAAGCTTAATGTTGTCTTCGACATTTGATGCCAATTGACCAAGAGGTGTATTAACCACAATACTACCGTTTGTTAATGACGGGTTTTCCTTGATCTGAACACCGTCAGAGCAGCTCACTCTCTCTTTATTATCTAAGTATGTTTGATAAAATTGGCTAGGTAGTTCAATTGTCAGGCCATTTTCAACAACAAAATCCTGCATTACCGAGTTCAATTGCTGCATCACCAATTCAGGTTCATTGAGTTTAACTGCCAATATTTTGAATAAACATTTTTCAATTACCGCGACGACCTGTTGCTCTGATTCAATCATGATTTGAGGCTTTAACTGTTTGATCTGCTCTATCAATTCCGACAAATTTTGTTGAGACGTTTCCAGTTCTCTTTTCATAGTGAGACGTTGTGTTTCAGCCTCTTGCTGGGCTTGAGTCAAACCGTCTTGATATCCTGATTGCTTTGCTAAAACCGTTTCTTGCTCAAGGATTTGTTTGATGTCTTTTTCAAAAATGCGAGACAATAACGACTTCGCTTGCTCAGAATCAAGTAATTCCAACCTAGACTCTATGTCTTTTAATACGTCAAATTCACTTGTTTTAAGTTGGTCGTCATTCACAACCTTAGGTGTAAAACTAGGGACTTTTAACACTTCACGATTAGCTTGCATTAGCTTGACCCTCTTTAGCTAATATTTCTGCCGCGGTATCCTTAATTGCGCCAGCTAATTTAGGGGAATATGACATTTCTCCAGCGTCAATTTTCGCCATCAATCGCTGAATGGACTCTGGAAACTGCTTAGTATCTCTAGCATAATTTGCTAAGCTGGCTTTAGCTGATAACTGATTGTTTAGTTGCGCAAACAAGCTCTTTGCTTCGGCTTTAGATAATCCTTTCAAAAGCTTAAGTTTACTTTTTACAATCTGCCTATCTTCTGAGTTTAATTGACCAAGAGCCCATTTTTTATCCCAAAATGATAAGGTTGATAATTTTAATGAAATCACTGTATAGCGACAAATGGTACTATGCACTATTTAACTTCCTTATCCGTTAGCCATTGATTGATTTCAACCAAGAGCTGTTCTTTTTGTTTGTTTGACAGAGCGTACTTTTTTCGCTTATATAAAAATAAAGGCAGTAATAGCACGACTAATACAGCTGAAACCACCCCAAAATAATGATTTGAAGTGAACAGATGAACATTATTGCTAGGTTGTTCTACTTCTGGGTTTTTAAGCACAGCTTTTGACTCGAGACTAGGGTATGAAGGTATCAATGAGTTATTTATCGACTGATTACCTTTGGTCAAAGGTGTTAGTACCTCAAATGCATAACTATCTCCTCTGCTCTCATCGATATCTGAAAGCGATTTAACTAAGTTTTGTAACTTAGTTGCATCCTCTCCGGATATATCAGCGAGAATAGCGACTGCTACAGATACACGCTCGATCTCATAATTGTCATAGGTAACTTCTTCAAGCTTTTTACCATGTGCGTAATCTAGTTCAAGTAGCTCCTCTTGAGGTTGAATATCTCTAGCGCCAGTATTTGATTCAACTAAGCGTTTTTTCTCTTTTACAACCTGACCAAGGCCATTTTTGTCAACAATTAGAGAGTGAGTTACTTCTTTTCTTTTATCTCTATTAAACGAGATATTGACGCTGACCGCGTATTCACTACTAGCCAAGTAAAGACCTAAAATATTTTCAATTTTTTGAGACAGTTTTTTATCGGCGCTATTAGACTCTTCAAAAAGGACTGTTGGCTCTTCATCTAGCTCCCCTGTAATACTAAGTAAGCGGCCAGAAGAAGAAATAACTTTAACGTGTTCAGGCGCCAAATTCTCAACGGAAGACGCGACGAGTTGTTGTATGCCAAAGATCAACGATTGATTTGGCGTGTTTTCACTCTCTGGCGTTACAGTTACTGAAGCTTTCGCCATCTTTTTATCAGATGTAAATAACTTTTTAGTTGCAAACGTTATATGAACTCTCGCATTTTTTACGCCATCAAAATGAGAAATAGTTCGTTCCAGTTCGCCTTGAATAGCTCTCTTGTAAGTGACCTCTTGAGCATGCTCAGTCATGCTGTAATCAGTGTTTTCGTATATTTCTAAACCTTTACTTTCAAAGATATTCTTCGGCTCTGCAATACCGACTAAAATGTCGTTATATTCATGCTCTAAAACCTTTATCGTTGCCCCACCATTTGACAACTTGTACTGATAACCATTTTCTTTAAGCTGTTCAATGAGCCTTGCACTTTCTTCAAGCGAGGTTTGATTGGTTAATGTTTTATACTTAGGTACAAACAACCAAAACATCATAAGTAAAGTTGCTATTATCAACATACCAATAGCGATAATTAATCCCATTTTCTTGGGCGAATTTTTAAGTGAAAACATGGTACGACTCAACTCCATAACTACAGTTGCATTCTCATAACGTCATGGTAACCTTCTAGGACTTTGTTACGTACTTCAACAGTAAGTTGCAAAGAGAGTTTTGCGGTTTCTAAGGCCAAAACAAGCTCATGTGTATTAACGTCTTTACCTAACGCTTTTTGTTGTAATAAGTTGTCTGCTGCGACAATTTCTTGATTGATGTTATCAACCTTTTCGAGTAAAGCTTGACCGAAAGGCGCTATTTCAAGGTCATTGTTACTCTTAGATAAATTAGTACTCTTTGATAAACCCTCTAAAGTTGAACTATTTTGCAGAGAAACGCTTTGTATTGATTCAATTTCCATATTTATCTCTTTCTATTTACCTATTTCCAGTGCTTTGGCACTCATAGACTTATAAGCATTAAATGCTTTTACATTAGCTTCATATGCCCTCGTCGCGCTATTTAACTTCAACATTTGCTCAGCAACATTTATATCAAGCTTATAAACAAACCCATTGTCATCAGCGCCAGCATGCTCAGGCTTATACAAAGCCTTAATTTCCGGTTTATCAACATTTATATTTGTTGCGACACCGCTAAGTTGAGAGGCCTGCAATGCATCCCAAAAAGTATTTGATACGCCAACTAATTGGCTATTTGCTAACGCATCAGGCGAGCTAGCAATCCTATTGGCTTGAGCAATATTTGAGGTTGCTACTTCTAATCTGGCCTTTTCATAGCTCATCCCTAAAAGGCTTATTTCGTAAATACTATGTACCGCCATGCTATTTCTTCCCAATTGCGGTTTGCATTAAACCTAACTTTCTAGAAACACTATCAGCTAATGTTTTGTATTTCCCAGCAGCCATTAATGAATAGGCAACCTCTTTATCTAACTCAACATGCGCGATAGAGCTATAAATCGCTCTCTCACTTACTAAGTGCCAATCGTTGAGATTTTGGCTAACACTCTCAGCTCTATCCCCTTGTTCCATACTTGCTAAACTATCTAATAAATTAGAAAAGTCTACGCGTGACGCGTGCTGGCCTTTTACATTTGCTAAAGCAATATTTTGAGTGGCAATGTATTGCTCTTTTTGAGCAATATTCATGGCCAACTTTACTAACTCGACTGTTGAGTCACTCATCGCTACTTTTCCTTATTGAATAATGATTTCAGCATGCATTGCGCCAGCCTTTTTTAAAGCCTGTAACACTGAAATTATGTCTCTTGTCGATAGATTCATTTTCAGTAAACCATCGACAACGTCTGCTATGTTAGTCGGTTTATTATTGACATATAGCGCGGTATTGCTTTCATCAACACTAATATCGGTACGCGGTACAACTTTCGTTTCCGCACCTAAAACATTTCGTCCAAATAAATTCTCAGGCTGTGATACTTGAAACTCTGTATTGATGGCTATTTTTAACGATCCTTGTGTTATTACGACGCTATCAATACTGATATTGTCGCCTGAAACTATCGTGCCCGTTCTTTCATTAATGACGACTTTCGCATTGCTAGCAGGATTGACTACCGAGTTTTCTATCGTCGATATATAAGCAAATATATCGGCTCGTTTTTGAGAGTTCGTAAGAGGTGTTAGCTTAATTCTACTAGCATGAATAGGTTCAATATTAAAAGGTAAAGCTAATGCTGTTAATCTTTCGACGACTCTTGACGCTGTCGTAAAGTCAGGTGTGTTTAATAATAAATGAATAGAGCCATCTGGTTTTATAAATCTATTGTTAATCGATTGTTCAACAGTGGCACCATGTGGAACTTGCCCTACTGTTGGGTGGTTTTTTTGTGCGATATTGTCGTACTTTTCAAACTGATATCCTCCGACAGACAAAGCACCTTGAGCTAGCGCATAAACCTCTCCGTTTACCGCTTTTAGTGGCGTAACAATTAGCGAACCACCAACTAAGCTTTTAGCATCTCCAATTGATGACACTTGAACATCTAGCTTGTCACCAGCTTGTGCAAAAGGGGGAAGCGATGCTGTTACCATCACGGCAGCAACATTTCGGCTCGCGATATCATTAGTTGAAACAATTAAATCAAAATTCTCTAGCGTATTTTTAATTGATTGAATGGTGAATTTACTCCGATTTGAATCACCGCTACCGGCAAGACCAACGACTAAACCGTAACCAACGATAGCGTTATCTCTTACACCATCAAATCTAGCAATATCTTTAATTTTTACACTAGAGACTGACGCATTCGCGGCTAAACCAAAAATCGACAATAAGAATAACGGGATCACTTTAAGCATCATATTAACCCTAACCACTTGAAAAACTTATAAATGCTACTTGGGTCTTTACCATCAGACACCTCGCCTTGACCGATATACTTAATGTTGGCATCAAATAGTCGACTAGATAACAAGGTGTTATTGGAAAAAATATCCGCTTTTCTCGCTTTACCTGTTATTTCTATTTTTTGTGTTTCACCATCTATAGTTAACGTTTGCTGGCCCTGAAGAAGCAAATTTTCATTTTCGTCAACAGAAAGCACCACAGCAGTAATTTGAGATTTAATGAAGCCGTTTCTCGATGTCTGAGCGTCGCCTTTATTTGAGCCGTCAATACCAATTCCATAAGACCAACTCTTTTCTTCTACATTCGCCTTAGCATCCATATCAAATCCTGATTCCGATTTAATACCAGCACTAGAGCCTGCTTCAGAGCTTTCTATTACGATAATGGTGACCGTATCACCTACTTTAGTTGCTCTTTTATCTGACGTTAAAGAGCGGTAGTTTTCTTTGTTATACAAAGATGTAGCATGTGACTGCTTTGTGAAACTAAAAACCAACAGCACCATTAAACAGACTTTAAACACCGACGACTCCTTCGTTTACGACTTCAACCAACACCGATTTTTCTGCATTTTCGGGCTGGACTATTATTCGATCACCTATGTTTCCACTCGCTAAAGCGATGCCTTTGCTTTCAATACGGACCCCTCTATTTGAGTAAACAATTAACACTCTGTCGCCGTTTGAAATAACAGGTCTGATTTTAGTGTTGTGTGTTGATATGACTGAATCTACGGCTAGTTTTTTATTCGAAATCAAACGGCGCGGTAATTGATGATGAAAATAAGCATCAGGATTTTGCACATTGGAAGAAAGCCAAACAACGTCATTGTCGGATATCTCTTGTCCCAACTCTAAGTTAACAATCAGCTTAGGCACCTTCATTTGATAATTTACTGAAACCCAGGCTTTCGTTTTTTCACCATTTATATCTGTGACGCTTATTTGCTTTTTGGCGACAAGGTGTTCAGGGTTTAATACTTCAATCCTTCTTACGTTTGACTTAAAACAAATATCTTTATTGATAAACTCGGCGTTACTTATACTTACCTCAGTACTTTTTGGTAAAAACTCACCTTTTATCAGAAGCTTAACGATGTGCTCTTTTACGCCCGATTGACATAAATCAAACAGTAAGTAATTCGCACTGTTTAACGTCACTTCACGCTTTAGTTGCTTTTGTAGAAAAAGTTGAAAATCCTCCTTTGCAACCCATCTACCGTCAAATTGTTTTAAATCTAACGTTATGTCACTGGTATTCATGACCGAATTTATTGGGTTATTCTGCGACACCAACTGACTTAATGGCTGCAAGTAGTCGCCATTAATTTTATTGCTGCTGATTTCAAGCTCTATTGCATATGTTAAACATGATAAAGCGCAAGTAAGTAGTAAAAGTAAACGCTTCATTTAAACACTATCTCCTCAAATTATTGATCGTTTCCATAACTTGATCAGTTACTTGAATTATTCTGGCATTGAGTTGATAGCCTCTTTGTGCAAGCATTAAGTTAACCATCTCTGCGTTTAGCGATACATTTGACATTTCAGTGAACCCTTGAAGAATATCCACTTGATTGTCACCATTTTGTCCTTGGTAAATCGCAAAACCACTTTCTTCTGTCGCTCGGTATAAGTTTTCTCCAGCACTAACTAAGCCATCGGTATTGGTAAAGTGCGCTACTTCGATTTTCCCTAACTCTATAAGTTGACCACTGCTATCTAGTTGGGCTGATACCACGCCGGACTTGTCGATAAACAAATTTTGAGAGTCAGGCGGGAGCTGAATATTAGCGGAAAGGCGATTTCCTTCTGACGTTGTCAGGTATCCATCTTGATCTAATCTCAGCCGTCCAGCTCTCGTATATCCATAGTCGCCATTTGAAGATGTTACCTCCAAAAAACCATTACCGTTTAACGCAATGTCAAAAGGATTCCCTGTTTGCTTAATACTGCCCAGTGAAAAATCGACTTGAGTACTTTTGATCATTGAGCCTGCACCAATGGCATTATTACCAGTCAAGTGCTCTTGCCCATCGATTTGCTGACCACCGTAGACTAGATCAACAAAATGAGCTTCAGTACGTTTAAAAGACGGTGTCGTATTGTTAGCAATATTATTTGAAATAATTTCAATCAATTTCTGCTGAGAATTTAAGCCACTTTCGGCAATGTATAACGATTCAATCACACTTATTTCCCTATTTCACTTATACCTGTATTTAGCATTTGCTGATAGGCATTGGCCGCTTTTTGTAGCGTTTGCACATGCCTACTTACCTCTATCATTTTCACCATTTCCTCACTGGCACTAACGTTTGATGTATTCAATGCGCCAGACATTATTGTTGATGAACTTTCGATTAATTTAGCTTTGTTGACCTTGTACAAGCCTTCTCCAGCAGGGTGTAATTCAGCGTCCCTTTCTGGCTCAACGATTAGTAGCCTTCCGAAGCTTCCACCAGCTAGTAAGACTTCACCTGTCTCACTAATTTTGAAATTGCTATTTATATTGACGCCACTTGGAGAGTAAATAGCACCATTTTCAGATAACACTAAACCGCCACTAATATGCTGAAGAGCACCATCATTACGCCATGAAAACTTGCCATTTCTCGTAATGTACGTGCTTTGGCCTTTTTCTATCACAAAAAAACCTCTGCCCTTAACTGCGATGTCTAACTCATTGTTAGTTTGATTGATCCCTCCTTGATTCAAATTTAACACCAAGGATGCTTTTTCTTGATTGGAATTATTTTTGGCGATAACTTGTGTGCTCAAATAGCCAGAAGTATTCACATTCGCGACGTTTACGCTAATCACTTCGAGCTGCTTCAAATCTGAGTTTATGGCCTGAGCCAAAATAGCTTCAACTATCATGCGCTAACCTTTTCTTGCATATACACAACACCCGCTGTTTGAACATTTATATTATTAGGCACTTCATTAACCGAAATAACATTAAGCTGAGGCAAAACACGTTCTATTAAGTTTTTCAATGGAAAGCGAATTGAAGAACTACAAATTAGAACTGGCTCTAACCTTTTTGAAATAAGCGCTTCAGTATGGGTTGCTAGCTGCTTTAGCATTGCATCTGTAATTTGCGGTTCCATAGCTATTGATGAGCTTCCCTCATGGTTATGAATACCAGAAATAACGGTTTGCTCTAACCTCGTATCCAACATTATTACGTTTAAGGAATTATCTTTACTGACAAGGCGCTGACATAACTGATGTTTTAAACGCTCTCTAACCCTCTCTGTCAGGAAAGATACTTTTTTGTTTTGTTTGCCTTGATCAACGAGAACTTCAAGAATCAATTCAATATTTTGTATTGATATTTTTTCTTTTAGGAGGTTTTGTAGTACTTTCTGAATATCACTATATGAAAGTACACTTGGAATAAGTTCATCCAAGAGAGAAGCATGAGATTTTTGTATTCTATTAGTTAACTTTTCAGCTTCAGCCCTCGTTAACAGTTCGTAGCTGTATGACTTCAAGATCTCACAGATATGGGTCATTAATGTCGTTTCAGCATCCACTACTGTATATGCTCGGCGAATATCTTCGGTAACGTCACTTGGCTCAATCCAAACTGCCGGCAAACCATACGTAGGCTCCTTGCCTGAAACGCCATTTATTGATTGAAATTTACCCGATGGATCGATAAGTAATGTTTTCTTGAAATGAATTTCGGCTTCCGCGATTTTTGCATTGAATAAATAAATTCCGTACGCATTATCCTCGTGAGCTCTATCTGTCACTAACTTAATTTCAGGTATGACAAAACCATATTCCTTGGCGAACCGACTACGAAAAGCTTGTAACTTTGTCAGCAATATTTCGCCATTCGATTTTACCTGATTATGAAGCTCAGTACCCATTCTAATTTCAACAGGGGAGACCGATAACAAGGTTTCAAGAGTGTCCTGTTGATCGCTTTCTTCTTCAACAATTTCATCTGATGTTTTATCTAAGACTTCATTACTAACCTTAGTAGCGAAAATTCCTCCAACCAAAAACAAAGTTGTCAAAACTAAAATAGGCACTACCGGTAGACCTGGAATAAATAAAGTTAAAGATAAAGTAAAGGCTACTACGAATAATACTTTAGGTGACGAAAGTAGTTGCTTTATTACCTCTGAGCCAAGTTGTGCATCAGATGCAGCTCTGGTAATGATTATCCCTGTAGCCGTTGCAATAATAAGTGAAGGTATTTGCGTAACGATACCATCACCAACTGTAAGTAAAGTATATGTATGAAGCGCCTGTTCCCAACTTAATCCATGCTGCGCAACACCAATTGATAGCCCACCTATAATATCAATTAAGATAATTATTATGCCTGCAATAGCATCGCCTTTTACAAACTTTGTCGCACCATCCATAGCACCATAAAAGTTCGACTCTTTTTCTACTTCCTGTCGTCTTTCTCTTGCACTATGCTCATCGATTAAGCCCATGTTGAGATCAGCGTCAATACTCATTTGCTTGCCTGGCATTGAATCTAAGGTAAACCTAGCCGCAACTTCGGCTACACGTTGAGCACCATTTGTAACAACAACATACTGCACCACAACTAAAATAAAGAAGACAACTAAACCAATAACGTAGTTACCACCAACAACATAAGCTCCCACACTTTCGATAACTTGCCCAGCTTCACCACCATCAAGGATAAGCCTCGTAGCCGAAATATTTAGACCCAGTCGAAATAGTGTTGTAATTAATAACAAGGAAGGAAACGTGGAAAAACTCAGCGGCTTATCACTGTAAAAAGTCAGTAATAAAATGAGAAGTGCAACACTAAAGTTTAAAATAAGTAACATATCCAGAATAACGGGAGGCAATGGTACAAACAACATCATCAAAATTGCGATGACCAGAAGTACCAGAATTAGATCACTTTTCCCTTTAAACAACGACATTAATGGGCATTCCTTGTTTGCTCAGATTTCAGTATCTCTCTAAATAAAGGTACTAGTTCTGCGTAGCAACTAACGGGGACAAACCCCTCTAATTGCGTTTCTTTAAATAGCTTTCTTGCTAGCGGCTTGTTTTGGTGTACAGCAACGTTAAATTTATAGGCAAGCGACTTTATTTTTTGTGCAAAAGTGCCTTTTCCTAAAGCAACGACCTTAGGCGAGACCATAACGTTAGGGTCGTATTTCAATGCAACAGCTATATGCGTCGGGTTAGTGATGACAATATCTGCATTTTTTACTTGTGAAAGTGAGGCACTTTTTTCGAGCAACTCTTTTTGAATTTTTTTCCTTTTCTGCTTTATTTCAGGGTCACCTTCTTTCTTCTTCACCTCGTCTTTTACATCTTGCTTGCTCATCATCATTTTTTTAGTAAAATCAAAGCGCGTAAACATAAAATCAAGAAAAACGACCGGGATGTATAGCAGAATGAAGTAAAGCAACAGAATGAGGAGCGTGTATACCCAAATAGATAGTGGTGAATTTGCACTGTATTGATATTGCGACAACGCTCTTTCTAAAACCCATTCATACGACATGAAAAGCAAAACGGACAACAATGCCAATTTAAGTAAGCTTTTAAATAGCTCAAATAGCATTTTTTTTGAAAAAATACGTTTTAGGCCTTGGGTTGGATTGATACGACTAAAATCAGGCTTTAAAGGGTGTGTGCTTATTGCCCCGCCAGTTTGTGCCAACGTTAACAATAAGCTAATAAAACAAATTCCTAAAAGTATTGGACCTAACACCCATAATGTATTAACAGCTACATTGAGAAACAGAGAAGTTAAACCGTCTTTATTAAAGACGAGACGAGAAGAAGACAATAGAACCTGTTTAGTCGTATCGGTAAAGAAATGCACGATAGATTCATAAAACACGAAAAATGCGATACCAAAAAGTATAAAAGTCACTAAATTATTTAATTCAATACTTTTAGCTACTTGCCCTTTATTCTTGGCTTCCTTAAGTTTATGGGGCGTAGGCTTTTCTGTTTTATTTTGCTCTGTCATGCTCTTAACCCACAAACATCGAATAATAGTGACTAATATGAGAAAAAAGCTGCGTAAATATTCCGCCTGAATGCTTAATTGTTGCAGCAAGCACGCCTAACCCTATAAATATCTTCAAAGGCAAAGTAACAAAGTAGACATTCATCTGCGGCATTGTTTTTGAGACGAAGCCAATAAGCAGATCAAGACACCAAAGTACCAACATTACAGGCATAAATAGAAGCACCCCCAATGTAAATGAGGTACTCAAAAAAGTGATTATCGTACTGCTATCACTAAAGAAAGCAAACTGTCCTAATGGAATGTAATGCACGGATAAAACCAGGTACCCGATTAGTTCACTATGAAGCCCCAATAGAAAGAATAAAGTGGTAAAAGCTAATAAATAAGCACTTCCAATAAGTGGTTCATGGCTATTTGTACTAGGGTTTACAATACCCGCTGCGCCAAAGCCAATTTGCATGTCGACAACTTTACCTATAGTAACAATGGCACTATAGGTTGCCACGACCGCAAATGCCATAAGTGTTCCCAACAAGAACTCTTTAAGCATAGATATAAAAATATTGCCCTCCATAACAACACCTGTATTGTTAACCGAAACAACTACCAACGCGAAAACTATCATTATCAACAGTCGTACCATCATAGGAATATTGCTAAACGGGGTTAAACTACTACCAATGAAAAACGGCGTAAAACGACTAGCGACCAATATAAACATGTTGATTTTGTTTACATAGTCCATCATCAAAAAGTAGCTATTTGAGTAAATAAGGAGGTAGTAAATTCAATGAGTTGAGACAGCATCCAGTGCCCCATCATGCCTAATACCGCTAAAGATACAAGTATCTTAGGGACAAAAGTTAAAGTCATCTCTTGAATTTGAGTAACAACCTGTATAACACTAACTAGCAGACCTACTATCAACGTTGAAAATAAAATAGGACTAGCTATTTTCAAAGCCACATGAAACATTTCACCCAAGCTAAATAAAGTATAATCAATCATATCAACTATGTACCTGATAGTTTTTTACTGCGTTCAACATAGCCATAAAACCTATATCAACTTTTTCTGCCGTATCCTTATATTGTTCGGCAATATCTGCGCATTTTTCTCTTTTAGACTCCATCCTTAAACGAATAATAAAAAACTGGGCAAATTTAGCTGTTTCACTTTTAGGATTAAGCTTTAGAGCTAATTCATTAGATTTTTCTGCTAACTGCAAGTCACCAAACAATGCTTGAACAATGGCTAAAGCAGCATGTGAATCAGCGAAGTTTCTATCAATAAGTAGTGCGTTTTCAAAAGCTAATTTAGCATCGTGGATATTTTGCTCAAGTAGTTCGCACCAACCTAATATATGAAATGAACCAATATGGTCCCTCATAAAAGATATGGCTATTTTAATATTGTGCTTTGCAGACTTTACATCCCCCTCGACCATCGCAAGTTGTGCTTTAATGAGATAAATTCTGCCTTCCTTATTAGCACAAATTGATGCCCGTCCCACAATCTCCTTTGACACATCAAATTGACCTTTATTAAAGGCTATATTTGCAGTTACAATCAAGGCTTCAATCTGATTTGGACTCAGCTTAAGGGCTTTATTTGAAAGTATTTCGGCTTTATTATCCATTCCCAAATCCAAATATATAAGTGAGGCTAATCCGTTAACCTCAGCCAAATCATCATTCAGATTATCTAATGCTTTTAATGCTTCTCCATAACGCCTTTCAAAAAAATATGTTCTTGATATCAATAAATAAGTATCGTTTAAATGAGAAGTAATGCTTGAGCATTCATAGAGATAAATACATTTTAGAAAATCTCGTTCTAAAAAATGTATTAAAATATTCAAATATGAAAGTTGTTTATAAAAGCTATCATGACGCTTAAGTTCGGTAAGTAAACTTTTGGCTTGCAGGAAATCATTGGTACCCACGAAAAGTTGAATGGAGGCTACAATGATTTCTGGCTTGCATTTTAATTCACTAGGCAAACTAGAACAAACTGAAAGGCCTAACTTAAATCGATGTTTTTCCAAACATAAATTTAAAATGGAAATCGCTAGTTGGTAATTACTTGTGTCTTTTGACAAATAAAATATTAATTTGCTTACAGCATCCATTGCAATACGACTTAATTAAATTCCTTTAATTATTGTTATCATAGCATACCTATAAATGCAACACCCTACCAAGTGAAAAACTTTAATAATTCAACAAACTAACTATCCCCTTAGATTATTATCACTTCTTCATGAAGCTAATGCATTAACCTAGTGAGATAGCAGCCAATTTACAAATGAAATAAAACGAATAGAATCATAAGATAAGCATTAACTCCCATTTATAAATAAAGTAAGACAAAATCGCTTGTTCTTAACACTTTAGCAAGCACTAGCTCATATCTTACAACTTTAATAAATAGGTTATTATTTTACCTGATAGGCTACTATGTAGACTAAAATAGAAGCGAAGCTACGCAGCCTACGCGTTTATTTCCCAATTAGTTTGCTAGCAACTAAGGCTGTGTGTTATTAGCGTTTCAACCGAAAATTTCCGTAGAGTAAACTATACAAGAAAGGAACTCTTTTGTTCAAGACAGATATGAACAGCCACGATGAAAGAAAGGTCAAAACTAATACCGGAATGGTTTTGGGTAATGGAAAATTTGAGAATGTTTTATTGAAAATATGTAAAAATAAAGGGTGTACTAAGTAAATTCCAAGCGAGTACTTTTTACCCGCTTCTGAAAATATTGAATCTTTAATACTTATTTTTAAACAAATAAGCATTATTGAAATTGTCACCAAAGCTGTAAAAGCAGGAAACTGACGTTTCATTGTATCAGAACCAATTAACCATTCTACTACAAAAGGTTCTATGAAATACGCTAAAAATATGCAAAAAATAGTCATTAGTAATAATCTGGTATGGGGGAGTCGTTCAATCTCATAACGAGCAATCTTATAACCGACTATTATGAAAGCTAACGACATTGAATGTCGAATTGTGCCGTGGAAGTTTCTAAAGAAGTTTTCGGTTTCCAAGTACGAAGCTATATCCGTTATTAAATATGCTAAAATCAATCCAATCGAAACTATAAGTAATGAACTCTGATATGTTTTATGTAAAACCTGAAAGGACAATAAACCAATCGCAAATGAAGATAAAAACCATAGATGAAAGTATGTACCATATTTGACAAAGCCCTTTATAGATATAGACTCTAAGTAGATGGGATCTTTTAGCAAGCAATATGGTAAATACATGACCGAAGATATTATGAATATTTTGATAACACGAAATGCTTGTAAATGGCATTCATTTTCTTTCTCTTGAGAACCAATAAAATAACCTGATACTACAAAGAAGAAAGGAACCGCCCACCGACCCGATAATCTAGCTACCTCCCCAAAAATGTATGATACATCCTGATAATAGCCAACATGAAGTGTAATCACAAAGAATGCCGCAATTAATCTCGCAAAATCAATAGTGCTATTTCTCATTCACAGTCCTTTTTATAAATCCTAAATGCACGTATCTGCTAACAACTTCCAAAAATTCGGAACACAGCGGAAATTTGTCCATTAATAGCACATATTTATTTACTGGAGCTTTTCCCTGAATTTTAATCATTGGCTAAGATTCAGGGAAAAGGTCATATGTCTTATAATTTCTGTGCGACCATAACCATGCTCTTCCATAGATATGGAACTCTTCCTACACCTGAAAAACTCACCTCTTTGAAGCCATTTTCTTTTAAAAGTTGCCTTAGTGTATTTCTGCTCCAGAATTTAATATGACCGCCGTGCCATAAAGGGGTGTGGTGGTGATCCCACTTATTAAACAAAGACAGAGCTAAATTTTTTAAGTATCCATGATATGGAGTTGTAATTACAATATATCCATTTTCTTTTAAAACGCCTTTTGCGTAGACAGGAAGTAGGTGAGGAGAAAAAAGATGCTCAATTACCTCTGTTGAAACAACGATATCAAATAATTCTTCATCAATGAGTAGCTTTTTGGGGTCATCTTGTACACCATAGTTATAAAAGTTAACATTTGGATATAGGCTCTTAGCGATTTCAACACCTTTCTGATCGTACTCTACGCCTACTGTTTCATAACCTGATTGACTAATTTCAGAGCAGAGTTTCCCATTTCCAGCACCTATATCTAGGACTCGACTGGGAGCAATTTCACTTAAAATTTTTAAAATGCGAGGAGCTATATATCCGCATGAGTGAGGCCCTTCATTTGATGACCATCCATAATCTTCTACAACATTATCGTTCACAATATATCCTTTTCAAAAAGCATGCTCCCACGAGGCTCTAATCCATTATAGTGGTTTAACGTAAATATGAGAGCCATAATTTGTTTTAACATCGGTGGCTACTGTGAACAACAATAACATAGTTTTCACTGACTTAGGTGATAACAAATCAGAAATTGCCGTTTTTAAAACCAATCAGTTATGTTTTGTAACGGGCAAATAAACTTGGAGACTTCTTTAGGCACTTTTTCTTAATTTCATCTCATATTCTGCTGGTGAGATGTTCCCTAATTTGCAATGTCGCCGTTTTTGATTATAAAACGACTCGATGTAATCAATAATATCGGCCATAGCTTCACGCCTTGTCTGATAACGACGATAGTTAATTCGTTCTGACTTTAAGCTGCGGAAAAAGCGTTCAGTGACGGCATTATCTAAACAATTTCCTGCACGAATCATACTTGAGATCAACCCGTGTTCTTTCAATGAACGTTGAAATGCTTCACATGTATATTGAACACCCTGATCTGAGTGGAACAATACTCCATCAGTTGGCTGTCGTTTATTTACGGCTAACCGTAATGCACGTGTTGTTAGTTCGCTGTTGGGTTTATCCGAGAACGCCCAGCTAATCACTTTACGGGAGCATAAATCCATAATCACAGCTAAATACAGCCAGCCTTGCTGCGTGCGTATATACGTAATATCGCCAGACCACAGTCTGTTTAGTCTTTGAGGGTTAAACTGGCGATTTAAGTAGTTAGGTGCAATAACCGACGGCTTACCACCCACAGGATATTTATGTTGCTTAGGCCGTTTAGCAACTAACCCTAATCGTTTCATCGACGTACGAACACGATGAAGGCCAATATCAAAGCCTAATGCTTGTAACTCACCGCGCATACGTACTTTGCCGTAAGTAGCATCCATATCGACATGAATTTGTTTCATCGCAGCATCAAGCTTTACACGCTCAGCACAAATAGGTTTTGGTTTAGCTCGATAATAAAACGAGCTAAACGGTATCGATAAACAGCGGCATATTTGCTGAACCTTACTTCCTGCCTTTTTCAGCTTGGCAGCTACTTGCTGCCGTTGCTCATTTCCATAGCGAAAAAGGCTGATGTAGATTCAAATGGTCAATGCAACAGTTTTACTAAAATACTGATTTGCATTGGAAGATTTGATGAAACGACCAAAACGAACATTCACACTGGCTGAAAAAGAATTAGTTTTTGATTTATGGAAACAAGGAACAGGCTTTAGCGATATTGGTAAAGTGCTAGATGCTGCTCCCGGTACTGTATTTACTGCACTTCGTCAAACGGGTGGTATAAAACCACAGCCTAGGAAAAGAAATACAAAACACTTAACGCTAGCAGAGCGAGAAGAAATTAGAGTAGCGTTATCTGCTAAGATGTCCTTAAGGGCTATAGCTCGCATGCTCAACCGCTCCCCTTCAACAATTTCCAGAGAAGTATCTCGTAATCGTGGCCGACGATATTACAAAGCTGTTGATGCCGATAATAGAGCAAAACGTATGGCTAAAAGGCCTAAGCTAGGAGCTATCGAGCTTAACCCTGAATTAAAGCAACTCATTCTGAACAAGCTTGAATTAAAGTGGTCACCAGAGCAAATATCTGGCTGGTTACGTGTCGAATATCCTCGCCGAAAGTGTATGCAGGTATCACACGAGACGATTTATAAATCAATGTATGTGAGAGCTAAAAGCATCATTCACTATTCGTTCACTCAGCACTTACGCCGTGGTCGCCCCATGCGGCATAGCCGTTACCACCGCCGAAGTGGGGATAGAAGTTTTACCAGCATAGTAAACGGTGTTTCCATTCATGAACGTTCTAAGAATATTGATAACCGTAAGTCCGTTGGCCATTGGGAAGGTGATCTTGTTTCTGGCTCGAAAAATACACATATTGCCACGTTAGTTGACAGAAAATCTCGCTTCACCATTATCCTAAAGCTGGCGGGGAAAGATGCTGAATCAGTCCATACTGCACTGGTAGCAGCATTTAAGAAAATGCCTTCTGAATACTGTAAATCATTAACGTGGGATAGAGGCATGGAGCTAGCTAAACACGCTGAACTAACTAAAGAGGTT
Organism: Colwellia sp. MEBiC06753; assembly: GCF_053470325.1. Lineage (NCBI taxonomy): Bacteria > Pseudomonadati > Pseudomonadota > Gammaproteobacteria > Alteromonadales > Colwelliaceae > Colwellia > Colwellia sp. MEBiC06753. Next base: position 38,644 of record NZ_JBQMTM010000026.1, read on the forward strand.
GGTATTCCTGTTTATTTTTGTGATCCGCAGTGTCCTTGGCAGCGAGGTACAAATGAAAATACTAACAGTTTAATCCGTCAATATTTACCAAGAAAAACTGACCTATCTCCTCATTCTCAGCAAAAATTAAATTATATTGCTACTCAATTAAATGAACGTCCAAGGAAAACATTGAAATTTAAGACACCATCACACATGATTGAGAAGAGTGTTGCGATGATCACTTGAATCTACAGAAGCTTTTTTTAACAGCGCATTATCACTTTTTAGCTGTTTAACTTGTTTTTCTAATTCTTGGATACGGATTTGCTCTGGCGTTAGTGCGCTAGCTTTGGGTGTATAACCTTTTTGCTCTTTTCGGTATTGGCTTACCCAGCGCTGAATTGATGATAATCCGACATTCATCGCTGCGGCTGCATCTTTATGTTTATAACCGTGAATAATCACTAGCTCCGCGCACTCACGTTTAAATTCTGCTGTTAATGTTTTCTTTGGCATTTTGACCTCGTTAGTTAATTGAATTTTACCTCTAACGAAGTCTCTAGTTAAATCATACTGTTACAGTTTGATCTGCCAAACCAATTGAGCGTGGTGGTTGGTTCACGTCAATATGCACCTCAGTGCGTGCGGTGCGCCCCCATTCATCAGTAGCAATAATGGCAATGCGGTAATGGTTAGGGTAATTCAGGTGCCCTGATAACACGCCAGTTTGCGCATCAATACTCATTCCCTGCGGTAATGGTAAGTCAATATCACTGCCAGTTTGATCGGTTTTCACCAAGTAAGCTTGATAGGTCAAGCCATTAACCGAATTAAAGCCAGCAGAGGTATCTAGCTGAATAGGCTCGCCAGTTTTAACTTGTAACCCCGCTAGCGGCAATGCTTGTGGTGCTAACGAGCCGTCGGTTACAGATAAGACAAAGTCAACTTGCGTATGATTATTAGCTTGGTCGCGCACGCCAACGGTTACCGTATAGGCGCCTTGTTGTGCGGTTGTTGGGCTACCTGATAACTGACCGCTATTATTTAGTTTCAGCCAATCTGGGCCTGACAATAACGTGTATTTGATTTGGTCATTTTCGTTGTCATCAAATACTGGCAACTGATAACTGCTGTTTTCACCACCTTCAAAGGTAATTGGTGGGATCTCGCCTACCGGCGCCTCATTTGGCGCAATATAAATAGACTCGAAAACAGAAAAAACACATTACATACCATTACACACTTTATTATTAACCTAAGTCGTCTATTCCCCACTATGTTGAAAGTTTAAGTTAAAAATTTAGCGCTAGTTAACAGTGCACAGCTGACTTTTATCGCCCTACGTAACCCTGTGTCATGGTTTACAAGCATTGCTCCCCTTAAATTTAGCCTCTGAAAATCAATTGTTCTGTGCTGCCAAATCACTTGCTGTAAGCACCGAACGGTAGCCATCAACATACTTATGAGGCCCCAAAATGATGAAACGTTACAATAAAGTTGTATCTATATTCTTGATATTACTAACGACAACTCTGACTGTAAAAGCAAATGATTCAATAGAGATTTTGCTTACGCTTGCCGAGAGTGATCCTGTGCTATTAGAGCGTATGAATTACCTAGCCGTAAATGAGCCTAAAGTAAGTGCAGCCATATTAAACCTCGCCAATAACAATGTAGAGTTATTAACCCGTTTAATTGACTTAGCGGAAATAAACCCTTTGGCTTTGCAGCAAGTGATAACGATTGAGCAAACTCGTGAAGCACAAAGTGAGGAATTGCTTGTGGGGACTATGGGTGGTATTGAAAATGATGATATCATTTACTAAGGTCAACTTTTAAAGCAGCGCTTGGCGTTTCCTTTTTCAGACATAAGCTCTAAAAACTGTTTATTCTCACACAATTTATCAAACCAAGGAAGGTTAAACCATACCACTCCCATCCCGCTTTCCAAAGAAGCTTTAACACTATAAATTGCAGATACTTCCTCACCCAATATACTTGAGACAATAGCATATGAGTATGCTAGTTCCCCACTATAATTATTTAGTGATTTAGCATTTTCTAAAGCTTCTAGCGCTCTATGTTCTTCCCCTGTGTGAATATAGGCTTGCGCCAAATACATCCAGTTTTTTATCTTATTATTATCATCTGGTGCTACGATTACTTGCTGATAATAGTCAAGAGCTTTCTGTTTATGTCCTAAAAACATTTCAATATCAGCTAAATTTAAAAGTCTCACTTTGCTGGTTGGTGCTTTAGTTAAAGCTAATTCCGCATACTTTAAGGCTTTTTGATAAGAGCCATTAAGTGTATATGCCAAAGCTAAATTATTTAAATCTCGAATAGCATCAGACTCAATGACTAGCTGTTGATAAATATTAATAGCGTTCTCCAAGTCTCCATTCGCCATGCTCACCTGTGCATCTAAACGTTTAAATCTTATATTTTGAGGTAATATATTTCTCAGCTTAGATATTTGCTCACTCGCCAATTTAAAAGCACCTACCCTCAAATATGATACTGCTAAATTATATTGTAACGTTATGCTTGGCCTTAGCTTTAATGCTTCCTTATACTTCTCAATTGCTTGAGCATATTCAGATTGTTGAAAATAATAATAACCTTCAAGCTCAAGCACCGTAAAAGCATAAGCGCCTTGAGCTTTTACATCTTTCAACCTATGAGCCACTTCATCGAGTTTTTTTTGATAACTTGCCAGCCAAAATCGATCTATAGCGTGGTATTTTGAAGCCTTATAGACACTTGGTGCATTATCAAGTACGACTTCAAAACGCTCTAAAAAATTAGCATCTGATAAATTAACAAATAAATGAAGTGCGACCTCTCCATATAAAGGATATAACGCATAGAAATAAGGCGACTTTTGAATTAAGTGTTCAAGCGCTTGTAGGTTTTCATTAGTGAACTCTCCTTGTTCTCTTACCCGATAATACAAATCTATATACTGTTGATAATCTTCTTCTCTAACTGCGCGTTGTATTAACTGCCCGTCATTAATGTCATTATTCTCAGGAAAAATCATGGCAAATTGAGTTTGGCTGGTACTGAAAATATCATTGAACTTTTCAATGGGCATCACCCAATGTTGCTCTTTTTTTACTGTTAATTGTGTTGGGTGATTAGGGGTAGAGGCAAGACGACTAAATATTGCATTACAACGATTATTATTACAATCAAGCTCTGTTTTAATAACATCAGTAGCGCCAACAGCTTGTTTAAGTATATTTAATTCTTCCGCTCCGAATTGCTTAACTCTATTTATTTCCTTATGTGAAATTAAATACATACTGTTGGTATTAATTACCGATTGACGAAGCGCATCTTCGATTGTGTATAACACTTGCTCTTTTTGCATCACAGTGATGTGTTCTTCGTTTAACATTTCAGGTTTTAACACCAAAACATATTTCGTTTCAGGTTTTTTCAGGTAGTGCCAAGACACAGCACCAGCAACAATAGCAACTAATAAAGTAAAACCTGCCAATAGCTTTTTTGATAATTTAGTTGGTTTAGTAGCGATGCTCTGCTCAACTATTGGTACGGTTTGCTGAGCAATTAAATCAGAATGAATTAATGCCTTTTGAATATGCTTTAATCGATGTGCAATTTCTTTTGCCGAGATAATACGTTCAGTAGTTTTTTTACTGAGCATCAACAACATTAATTCAGCTAAATTTGATGGTATATCTTTTAAAAGTTGCTGAGGAGGAATGACTTCTTGGTTGCAAATTGCAGTAGCCAAATCACTTGTTGAGCCAGCACTAAAAGGATGGCTGCCAACAATCAATTCATAAGCAATAATGCCTAACGAAAAGATATCGGTACGATAATCGACGGGCTGGTGTGTTATCTGCTCAGGAGACATATAACTTAAACAACCAAACTGTACGCGATAGTTTTCTTGTTCAGACTCAGATGCAAGTTGAGCAATGCCAAAATCGGTTATTTTCAATTGACCTTGTTCATCTACCAAAATATTACTCGGTTTAAGATCGCAATGAATTACTTCGTTTTTATGTGCTGTAGCCAACCCTTCACTGAGCTGTATTAACAGTGTTAATTTTTGTTCTATAGTAAGAATTTTTTCGCGATAATATTGAGAAAGGCTTTTACCATTAAAATATTCCATCACTAATGAAAGCTGATGTTTTTCTTCAAATACATGATATATTTGAATAATATTATTATGATTAACTCGAGCGAGCATACGAGCTTCTTGTAACGAGCTTTCTGTGCTACTTGCTAGTCTATTACAAGTTAGAAGTTTAATTGCAACATGCCGATTGAGCTGATTATCTTTAGCTAAAAATACCTTGCCCATACCACCTTCGCCTAATAACTTCAGGCGAGTATATTTGTCTACATCACTACCCATTCGATACAGCTATAGATAAGTTTGCTTTACCTTGATTAACTTCCAAATTGCCGCCCTTATAGATCGAATAGAATATACCGGAGAATCGAATATTCTTCCCTTCACGTTCAATAAGATCTTCCGCTATGCAAGCCCCTTCTAATGTTTTAACAAACTGGGCTTTGGCTCGACAAATTAAAATATTTAAATGATTCATATCATAACCAAGGGTTTGAGTTAAAAGTTCGCGGGAAACCCAGCCCTGAGTCTGTTCGTTATAACCTTGCTTTGCATGCTGTGCTTTTATTCTTGCAAGGTGTAACGTTAGATAATGGTGGGTATTATCTGACAAGTAATACTCTTCATACGGAGTTTCTATATACAGCTTTGCATTTTCTTCGTCTTGGCTTAACTCAAAACGAAATTGAAGCTCAGAACGCTTTAATAAAGGTTTGGCAACTTTTACCGTCGTCTCTTCAGATTGAGCTAATCTTAGTTGCCATTTTTGTTGTGAAAATGTCACGTAATCTAAATGATTAACAGGGAATACTTGTCCAAATTCATCATCTAGATGCTCCTGATACCACTGTCCTTTGCTCGGCACATAAAATAATGAAAGTTCACCGTCATCTTGTGATGGCAATATATTATTCTCCGTCAAAACAATATGTGCACATTCATTAAATCTATTTTGCTCAGATAAAATAAGAATATTCTCTGGCGCGGCAAGATCTTTTACTTCATAGCCATGAGTATTTTGTTTAGCAAAAAATATTTTATCGCCCACACGAAGTTTGTATTGTTTGTTTTTCTCAAGCTTTGTTTGATTTAGCCATGTACCGTTTGTACTCAAATCTTTTATAAGCCATTCATCGTTTAACCACTCAATAATTGCATGTACTCTAGATATTTCAGAAGCTGAAATTTCAGTATCAACATTTAACATTAAACGACCAAAAACATGATGGTGATTCAAATAGCAAGCACTCTGATCGTTATTACTTTTATCAATTGGAATTAAAAAAGCCATAGAACGTTACCTAGTCGAACGGTTAACAATAATTTATAAAACAAGTTGTTTATAAAGAATTGAATAAATTACTTTTAATAGTCAACCATACATAATAACCAAATTTTTTGAGTACAGACATAAAAAACGAAGCTCTTAACATATTTACACGCTTTATTTAACACTGCATTAACTTTGAAGATAAAATAAAGCTACAAGAAGCAATAAGAACCAATGATGATAAGGGCTCAATAGCATTATTAATAATAACTTAAACGAGAAAATTTAAGTTATACCCTACGAACCATATGAGTAGCAAAAAGAAGAATTAAGTAATCTAAACCAAACCTTCATTCTCCAAAATCCATTTTTCTATATTTTTAGCTATTTCAGCCAAGGGCGTCTGTCTATCAAGTTCAATATCAAAAAATGACATTGCATCATCAATTTGTTTTTCCAGCGGATCTTGATAATTAGCTACTGCAATACCAAACGCTAATCCTCGATAATCATCTTCAGCGTTGTCATTCATCATCGTATTTCGTTGCAAAAGCCACTTAGTCGCCTCGTCAGTGCTCGCAAAACGTGGTTTTCGAATGATATGAAATGAATCTGGTACCTGTAACTGCCGGCCATCTTCATAATAAGCCACGATGTAACTCTCTATTTCAGGTAGGTAGGCTTCATCTGAGTAGATAGCATTAAGTGCGGCTAAAACGGTTGGAAAAGGAGCCTCAAAACGATTTCTAAAATCAAATGCACGATAACAATAAGGTTTCATCTCGCCCTCCCCTCAGTGATTCAAGTACTGACCAAAAGATACAATCAATTAGCGTATTGAACGGGCACCTAGTGGTATAGGTGCCTTATTTGGATAATGGATAGTGTGGGCTATAAATCCTTACCATCTACTACACATAATTTATCTTGAGTAAACGCTGCTTCAAACTCTTGCTGCGTTCTCAAAAATAGTTCGCTAACGTTAGGCACACCAAAGCGGATGCTGTGCTTTAACTCAATAAAGCTCACTGAGCCATTTGCAAAGGTAGCATCAAGCTCTTTTTCAATCGCAAACATACCAACACCATTTGGCTCGATGTTAAAAGTGCCGCCGTTGACCACATGACGCACAACACAATCAGGCATTGTGTCCAGTTCTTTTTCTCCAATATCAATAGTTGTTACCTGCGCTTTGTGATCAGACTCTTTAGTGCGATAAACATATAACACGGCCTGATTTTCCACCGGATTAAATGCCATCAATTCGTTATACGCCGCTGAATCTTTTTCCACACTTGGGATAGATGTACACGCAGATAACGCTACAACAGACATTATCGTTATTAACATTTTAGTTTTCATAAATTACCTATTATTAACTCTACAATTTAGTTTCTTACTAGCCTAACGAGCTTGGTGTTACTTTTTACTTCGGTTGAGGTGTTACCTGAGGCCATGGTTATTGCCCAAGCACCGTGGTTATTTTCTTTGGAATATAAGCTGGCAGACCAGTATTGCGGGTTTGAATTACTGGCTTGTGGGAAAATGTTGACATTAACCGCAGGCGCGTAGCAGGCAAATTCGATAATCGATTGCAGCTCTTTAATGTTAGGTAAACGCCAATTACTATGGCCCGCTAAATTGCTGTCTTGTGCATTGTCTAACGCTTGTTGCCAGTTATAGGTTTGTGCATTTCCGGTACACGAAGTGCCATCCCAGGTTTCACCTAAGGTACAACGCATCCACGTCAGTCCGGTTTTCCTATCGGTCACGGTACCATCAAGATTATCCACAAACTGACTTGTTGGCGCAGTTGCAGTGATGGCGTTATTACAGCTTTGTGCCGCTTGCGTTGAGAGCGTTGTGGCCACTAGGGCTAGACCAATTAACTTTTTCATGTTGTGTTTCCTTAAATTAATGACTGGCGACTAAGCGAACAAAGCGTGCTTTATACTTACCAGCGCCCGATGAGCTACTAACGCCTTCGGTAAAATCGATAAGCCATGCGTTATTACTTGAAAAGTAAGGGGTGGATGTCCAATAAAAACCCGATTGAGTTTGTGGAAAGTAACTTGTGTCAATCGCTGGCAGTCGGTGGCTAAAATCAAGCAGTGAATTGAGTTCGTGATGTGTGGGTAAGCGCCAAGTATTGATACCACATAATGCTTGTTGATTGACTTGCGCCGTAAATTTTTCAGTATCACAATCAGTGGTATTACTACAAAAGCCGCCATTTTCAGCCCCTGCATTACCGCCATCATTCGTGCCACTACTGTTAAACCACGAATAGGTATATTGCGTATCACGCATGGTCATGGCATTTGCTTCGTTTTTTACTTCCCAGATAAGGCCAGTGACATTATCAAGTACACACGACCATGCCGTTGCACTTTGTGGTAATGGCTCACCTTGCTCATCTAACTTAGTCAATGAGAAGCCGTGACGACCATCGGCGCTATCATTGGCAGTAATATCACGACCATAATCAGCGTCCTGTCCTTCTGGAATAATGTCAGTATCAACATCAATCGTATCGGCACAGTTTTCAGTATTACTATGATTGCCACTACCGTTATAAGCATAATCTGCACATAACGTTAGGCCAGTGTCGTTCATCGACTCGGTAATAACTGGCGCAATAGCGATACGCACTTGCTCGGTATCGGTTAGGCCGTGCTCATCGGTTACCAATAATTCTACAGTCACGGTTTCTGCTGCGGTGACGTCATTGGCCACAAAACTTGCTTGCGCGCTTTGGTTATCATTAATCGTTAACTTGACTTGCGTGTCATCAATCTGCGTCCATTGATAACGCAATGTATTTGATTCGGTATCAAAAGAGTTATCCCCATCAAGCACAACGTTATCGCCTGATGTCACAAATTGAGAGGCAACTTTACTCCCTTCTAACTCACCTATGACTGCGACCGGTGGGTAATTCGGGTTAATCGTCACAGTGACTTCATCAGTTGATACGCCACCCTCATTATCTGTGACCGTAATCATAAAAGTGACATTTTCAATGCCGGTAATATCTGGACTGATAAACTCGGCATTCGCTTGATGTTCATTGATGAGCGTCACCGCCATGCCTTGCGTTTGCCCCCACTGATAACTTGTGATTTCACCATCAGTGTCTGTTGCTAGCGCACTTAATTCGACTTCGATTTGCTCATAAACAGTGACATCATCCATCGCGGTGACCGTTGGTAATGCATTAACAGGTAAAATGGTGACACTAAGCGAGTCACTTGCCGTAGCACCGTCATTGTCGGTAGCCGACAATGAAAAAGTTAACACCGTTTGTTCGGTCACTGTCGGCGCGATAAAGCTTGCGTTTAAGCTATCACTATTTTCTAGGGGTACCTGTACGCCACTGGTCTGTGTCCACAGCGTACTTTCAATGGTGCCATCACTATCATTTGCCGTGGCGGAGAGAGCGACGATTTGTTGCTCATCAACAGAGAGGTCGTTTCCTACTGATACGACAGGGGCTTGATTGACTGGTGGCGGCACGGGTGCTTTGTCATCACCACCAGTGCTATCACTACCGCCACCACAAGCAGCCAGTTGTAAGATGACAACAGCAGAGGCTACAGCTTTAACGCCGCTACATTGGGTAAACTTCATACGTACAGGTTCCTTTTAGTTAACAATAAAAAATCCCTGACGACGCAAATGAGGATTAAAAAACTGCAGCTAATAAAAGGAAGTGCTCAATTATCTGCAATCCCTCAACCTGTCTTCACGTGCGGTCAGAGACTTTGCGCGTAAGGATTTCTCACTTACTTGCCCTTTCAAATTGAATTGATAAATGTATAGATTTCATTCAAACATGCGCAAGTGTACTCATTTTGAGTACAAAGAGTCAACTGCCCTATCGTTACGCCATCTTTACTACGATGCAAAACGATGAAAAAAACCATATTCAGTGCTGAGAACACCAAACTTGTCGAGTGGCTAAAAGCACAACGAGAGGCCGCGGGCCTGTCAATGCGAGACTTAGGTAAAATATTAGGCTCGTCTCATTCCCTGGTTGAAAGAGTAGAGCTTCAAGAAAGGCGATTAGATGTGTGTGAGTACATCATCTATTGCGAGGCATTAAATATCGACCCTATCGAAGGGATTAAACTTATCCAAAGCATTAAGAAGAAGTAGTAACGTTGTAATTGAAGGCGCTTAACTGCTGTTTTCATTGATTAATTGATGTTTAAGTGTGTTAAAACAACGCTGACAATCTGACAGCTCAGCGTTGAGCTGTCTTACTAACCGCTCTGCACCGACAGTATCAATGTCATTTTCTGACAATGAACATAAAGCCAATAACGCATTCATGACAAACGCTTGTTTTGACATCGCACAATCAAATTTATCTTCTATTCGGGCGAGCTCTTTGATGAGCTGTTGCTTATCCATCTAACGACTTACCTGGAAGTGTTGGGCTTTCGCCTCATTTATTTATTTCAATACGTAGTATTAAATTATCATGGTTTTAAAGGCGCGCCATTTCACAAATATCACCTCTGGGTTACACCACCGGAATTCCCCGTCTCCCCATATAGTTAGCTTGCTAGCGCTAAGTTGCAGATAAATTTCTCACGCAAACCTTATGTCTCAAGCAAAAATTTTTTAACATAAAAAACGTTGACCGCTGGCGAACAGGAAAATAGAATGAAAGTGAAAATTGCATTGAGTATCACATCGGTACTTACCATTATTTGGTACCTTCCCATAGGTAGTGCATTTCCCTCTTCGGATATCGATTCCGCAATGAAGCTGCGCGAGGGTAACTTTCCCTCTCAAAAGCGCAAATGTGTACGTTTTGATAAGAAACACGGAGCACATTAGGGCTGGGGAACAATTAACGGAATAAGGCAAAAGCCCATCTTATGCGGCGAAAGCCAAACTTAAGGCCTACGAGAGCTCACCTAAAGTAGGCAAACAAAAAATGCTGAAAAACAGCTTAATTTTAGATGCATAAGAAATAATTGATTTTTTCTTTGCCGGTTAGTGCTGTAACATTATTAGGTTAAGTAATAAGGGTGGCTGGCCCTCTGAACGACCGAATTAGATGGCAACTTGTTTAAAAGATTATTTTAGCCAGAAATAATCTTATGGTTGACCAATGGTAAATTGACAGATTAAGTGCTGACGAGCCATGTTGTCGCTGCTGTAGCGGGTAGAAATCTTAAAAATCCAGCCATTTTCGAAAAAATATAGGCAATTCCCACCGATTATCTCGTGTTCGGCCAATAATCCGCAGCAGTCAACATGACTTGCTGGGGTAAAATTTCTTCGTTTGTAACCAATGAGAAACGAAGAAATGAAGCAACTTGAACACCACGAAAACTTTATTAAAGCATCTCTGCTCGCAGGCCTTAGTGTCGCGAGTATTGCTAAGATACTGAATAAATCCAAACACCAAGCGACATATTACGAGGTTAATAAGTTTATTAACGCACAACGAGCAATCTGGGCGAGCGACTTGTTAAATTCACCTGTTGAGCAATACATAATTACGCAAGCCCTTGAGAACAAGCAAATCAAACGAAAACCTAGCCCATCTCGTAGCCCTATTCCGAGTTTTTTAGTGGCTAGAGCTTTAAATATTGTTCAAAAAAATGGCGTTGTTAGCCAAAGTCTTACAGGTGTAAACAAATTACTCGAGCGTGAAGGACACGAACCGATCAACTATGAGCAACTTTGCCGTGTTGTCAGAAGGTGGCGAGGTTGCTAGACATGAATGCAAACCCAAAAAACAACGTAAATCTAAATCTTGAATATACTTCCCTACGCGCCGACATTAATCGAGCATTCGGCAAAATGCATAAATCAGGGGTCATTAGCTCTATAAGAACAGCGCAAAATAAAGCGCAGGCGATATACCAATGGGGTGTTTTTATAATCGAGAATAAATTTCTACTTGATGGCGTCGACGACCACTTTGTCTCCATCAACTACCTTATTAACTATATTGATCGGGAAATGGGCATTCTCTACCTCAATCAACTTGCTCTTGATAAGAAATCGACGTCTACACTTAATATCCATCGCAATGCAATTAATACCTGGCTGAGTCACTGCCTTTATTTAATCAAGAACGGCAAATCCAAAGTTCACAAGAATAAACGAAAACATTTAAATAAAATCGCCTCAAGGTATCTGCCAATTGCACCTAATGAAGTATCCATTAGACGCCCAGCATCCTCAATGTCAAGAACTTACACCGTTGAACAAGTTAAGTTATTAATGAGCAATATAAGTGAGCGTAATAAGCTTTCGATTGAACTTTGCTTACATTGCAATTTGCGCGTTCACGAACTGTTTACGTTACTTCCGCTAGAAGAGCGCGCACCAACAGACGTTGAATTAACGGGCTCAAAGCTAAAAGCCCAACACTTGAAATTTTTTTGTGGTCTAACGGGCAAACGCAAACTCGGTGTTGTTTATACAGTGATAGGAAAAGGCGGTTTAATTCGAGAAGTGCTTATCCCTTATTTTCTTCATGAAAAGCTCATCTTGCGGCGCAGAAAAAAAGCAAAACGTATTGTTGATAGAGGCTGTAACTTCTACAAAAGTCATTATGACATTAATGGTGGTAATGCATTATCAGCGTGCTTTACTCGAGCAAGCCAAAATAACCTCGGCTGGAGTACCGGCATTCACAGCCTTCGTCACGATTACGCAAAAACTCGCCTGAAGGAGTTATTTGGCTATTTTAACGATTTTGAGTTAGCGCGGTTAATCGTGTCGCAAGAATTGGGACATTATCGTCCTCAAGTCACCAATACCTACCTGTAACATCAATGACAAATGCTTGGTTTAAGAGCTCTACCGGTAAACTTTAGAGCTCTTTTTTTTGCACTTTTAAATGACAACGTATTTATTATCAGCTCCTCAGGACGCCCTCAGGCGTCTTAACATCATCAATAACGCATTAGTAAACTTAAGTTAATGCTCGTCATGACGCCTAGAGGCGCCCAGCAAATGATTTCGCCTGTATATTTAACCCTTTAAGACGCCCGCAGGCGTCTTAACATCATCAATAATGCATTAGTAAACTTAAGTTGATTCCAGTTATGACGCCTAGAGGCGTCATACAAGGCATTTAATTAACGTTAAACCAAGCAAAATGACATGAAAAATTCCACAAGACGCTTACAAGGCGCCAAACGGACACTAACAATTACTATAAACCCCTAACCTAAAACATCATAACTTAACCATTTGACGTTCTTAGCTATTTAAGTATGCTTTTGCTTGTTCTATTTGACCAAAAATGCGCTCAATGTTCGCTTGAATTAACTGCTTACGAACCTCACTGATATCTGTACACTCAAGCAATTCAAGCCATGTCTTTATTAACGCTTTGGGTGGTAATTCTGCATGCATGGAGCACCGTCCCTGATTTACACATGAATTATCAGCATAGTAAACAAACAACAATGTTGTCGAAACCATGAGCAGAAAATGCATTTGCGCTCGGTCAACGATATGCGCTTCAAGGTGTGTATACTCTATTGCACCAACACCGGAAACACGTGCTAGTGAAATCAATACAAAGCGAATTAAAACAACCATCACCGCGTTAATTGTGGCGAATATGCCACAATTAACATACGCTATTAAACATCCTTTTTACTTAGCAAATTATCTCAATGGTCATCGCGTCAATTGAAACTAACCAAGATTATAAAAATGCACTTAAACGGGTTGATGAGCTTTGGGCGTCTAAGCCTAATACCCCTGAAGGCAATGAGCTAGATGCACTGGTTACTATAATTGAAGAATACGAAATGGGGATCGTGCAATAGCCACCGGTAAACCGACCTACTCATACACTTTTACCTATCTATGCATTAATCATACACTAGATTTAAGCCCCGCCGCATCGTTAAGGGCGCTAGACATGCTAAGTTATAGTGCGTAAACTGATTAAAGATGACAATTAATCATACAATATTTAAAGGCAATATTATGGTAGGCCCAAAACTCGATTAATAGTATTCTCAATGAAAATAAAGTGAATACAGTGGACACAAACGGGAATTAATTTTAGTGTCTACAAAAGACAGCTTTGTGCCTGTATTCTTGACTGGCAAGTTAATCGCATTCACTTTGTGATGAGATGATATATAAATCGTAATGACGTTGATAAGTTATCCATACGTCAGCACCTATACCAGAGTATAACGCTATTCGCTCAGCTAGATTGTCATCCAAGTCAAGTCGGCAATTGATAAAGCCATCAAACTCCTGCACAGATAACCCTATCCGACGGGCTATTTCTTCTGTACTTACAATCTCACCAGATAAACACCGACGTTTAAAAACCGAACCAGGGTGAGGCCGAAATAGCGCATTATCTCTATTTGCCTCGTCAGATTTGGCAACAAAACTTGGTTCCATCATACCTTTTCCAATACCTATTCTCAAAACTCACACCTATAAATTATAACGTTAAATGCCACCACGAACGGTTAACTATCCAATCTATTTACCAAGCCAGCAACACCGATCGCTTTATTATGCCTTTGGTGGAAATTGAGATTACAGGCGGTAATACTATGTTTGCAATATCGTGCGTTAAGTGAATCTGTGTATAATTTAAGTAACATTAACCGCTAAGGTGATTCCCCATGATTGTGACAATTGGTAAAAATGGCGCTATACCGCTACCTGACGAACTAAGCGAAGAGAGTAAACTAGACATCGGTGATATTTTGCTATGCACCGTCATGAAAGATAAACGTTCAATTAAACTTGAAAAGTATGATGACCAAACGTTAAGTGATGAACAAATACAAGCGCATGGTTTATTGACTCGTGTTGAGGCGCTCAATCCAAAAGAGTTTGATAACCTTTAAAGCATTTATTATTCACTATGCCCTTCTACAATTCCTGCCGAAAAGTGCCAAACTCGGACGGTGGTAACGCTTCAATAAAGGGCGCACTGAAAGCGCGTCAAGCCGAATGCGACTTTGATTGACTTGTTAGAGATCATTTTCTCCAACCTGAGATACTATTTCTTGAGGCATATTGCGAGGATTTATTATTGCCCCAAGTTTTTCTCTTAAAATAGCAACTAAGGCCCATACTTTTAAGCGCATATTTGTGATTACATCTATGAAAGGAAGATATTCTTTGCTTCCCATATTTATAGATTGACCTCCGAGCTTTTCGGCTTCAGTGCAAGTTTCAGCTAGCACATGTAAAATTTCTTGGATAATAACCTCGCAGGAAGGATTTGCCCAAACTCCTTTAATTTGATCTCTTATAGAATTTCTGGCTTCGTATAAGCTCTGCATTGCATAATGTGGCATTTCATCTTCGCCGCAGGCATAAAATAACCTACGAGTATCAATATCTGTAACTATCCCATGAACTCGATTGAGATCAGAATCTTGAAGTTTTATGCCACCAAAGGAAAAATTTCCATTAGCCGCTGCTTGCCGGAAGCTAGCGACAAAGTTTTTAATAAATCCAGATGAGCGATTTAGTAATTGTTCTTCCGACACATTGCCGTCAGCGTGAAAATTTTTAATGCTCACGTACTCTCCTGATGATCTCTAACTTGTTTATAGCGAGCTAATCGCGCGTTTTTCTACCACACTATCGCTCACATTTGTGATTTATCTACTTCTATCAAAATCACTAACTAATTGCTAGTTAAAAGAAAATTAGATTGAAACGCAATTTGAGGTCGGACAAAAGCGAGCGATTTGGTCGTTTTCCTGACTATGCAAACAATTTGATTTGTACTGAGACAGATAACAGAGATTTGTTAAGGCAAACGTCCGCTTCGGAGCTTTACCAATAAATATAAAGAACAACACCAACGACCGCAGTTCGCTCTCAACCGAACTTCGCAAAAGTGCCAATGCCGACGTCTGGCACTTCCGTTTCCATTGACCTTAAGAACGCGAACAACTCATTAAGAGCTACATAGTTTTCTCAAATGAAGAAGCATAATTTTTTATATTTTCATATCTCATTTTCGAGTTAAAAAACGACTTATTGTGTAGCCGACATTCACCTTACATCAGCTCAAATAGGTGTATTAGCAAAAAATTTTTTTAATTTTTATTTGTACAACTTCACATACAACGCGCGTAATAAAATCGATAATTGTGCTGCAAAAACTTCAAAAAATCTCATTTGTACAACTTCACATACAACGCGCGTAATAAAATTAAATTTTATCAATATATGTGGTTGGGCCAACCACATACAAGCATGTAATATGTGGGAGCACACAAATCAAAAATGTTGATTAATTGAGGCAACATGGCTTAACGCCCCATTAAAAACACCAAAATTACTGCCCACTCTCCCTCTAAAATCAAACAGAAAAATCCGTATTGCTGACTTAACATTTACTCGCAAAGAAATGCCGATTAACGACTAAGTTGCCCAGATGAAAGCTTAAGTTAAATTAGCATTCTTTAATCATCTCAGAAGCAACCCAATGATAAACTCCTTTTGCTATTTCGAAGTCTCTTTTACGAACATTGATGTCTTTAAGTGGCTTTTGCTTGCCACTTTTTCAACGATTGTGCGGGTAGGTTAAATTATGCTTACCATTAGTCTTTTAGTATTACTTATCTTGTTAATTGGGCTTGTCATTGCGAACAGGAGGTTTAAACGAATTAAAGGGAGGGTTTCTATGCACGAATTAGATTTGAGCGTCCTCCTGTTTTGTTTAAGCGTCTTAAGCACCCTATCGGCGTGTTACCTGTTGCTTAACACGTTATGGTCGCTCTATGGCGTAAAAATAACCTTTGATTCCATAAACAACCAAAAGCTTGTGCCCTTTTTCTTAAGTTATGCAACGCATCTTTCAGTCACAGTTTGGCTACTTGTTGGGAAGCGACACAATCAAGCGCGCATCAATACGCTGAATAAATACTTAATTCTTTTTACTATTAGTTATTTGTCGATAGCGGCGTGCTGGTTAGGGCTGCTGGTTAAGTAGCGCCACGATGTTGGCCTTGAACATTGGTGACAAAAAAGCCCTCATTAAGAGGTAATACCGATCAGTTAGGCATTTATTTACAGATCAATTGAACGATCTTCTGAGTATGTAAAAATCCGATAAACATTGTTTATCGGATTTTTTATGCTCGTTTCTCAAGCCCTAGATGTCATTAAT
>NZ_JBQMTM010000027.1:0-49561 GCF_053470325.1 Colwellia sp. MEBiC06753
TTGAGAAACGAGCATAAAAAATCCGATAAACAATGTTTATCGGATTTTTACATACTCAGAAGATCGTTCAATTGATCTGTAAATAAATGCCTAACTGATCGGTATTACCACGTTATGTGGGCTTTTTCGATTTCGCCGTTTAAAACCTAGTTTGTTAATTTAGTTTGCTAATGTTCAGGCGCCGTTAATTTTGTCGTTAATTTTGACTTTAGTTATGTGAATTACTTTGACTGACAAGCGGGGCAACTTGCTTGTTTACTTACCTTAAATTGCTGCCATTGCTGGCTAACGCCGTCGAACAACTGTAATTGGTCAGTGGGTGGTGATAGCTTAGCTAAATACTTAATTGCAATTAACGATTGCATGCCAGCTACAATTGCCAGTACAGGCCCTAAAATACCAAGCGTTTGGCAATTATCTTGTGAATAGTTACTGTTATCTGGTGTTTGCGGCATCAGGCATTCGTAACATGCGCTTTGCTGTTTAGGATTGATAAAAAATATTTGCCCGTCAAAGCCAGTGGCTGCGCCAATGACAAGTGGTACTTGATACTGAAAACTAGAGCTATTGAGTAGATAGCGGCTGCTTAGGCTATCGGTGCAATCAATCACTAAATCTAAGTCTTGATAATAATGCTCTGCCAACTCACCAGTTAATGCTTCATCAAGCACTTCAATATCGATCAGCGGATTTTGTTTGGTTAAATAATCCGCAGCTACTTGCGCTTTATTCTGACCAATATCATTTGGGCTAAATAAAATTTGGCGTTGCAAATTAGAAGCTTCAACTGTATCGCCATCACATAAGATGAGTTTACCAACACCTGCGCTTGCCAAATACAGGCTTACAGGGCAGCCTAAGCCGCCAATACCGACAATTAACACTTTAGCATTCTGCAGTGCTAATTGGCCTTGCTCGCCAATTTGGCTAAGCAGGATTTGGCGGCCGTATCGAATATGTTCTTGCGCTGATAACATATAAGTTCCTAATTATGTATGTGCTTAATTGTGTATATTCTGAATTATCTGTTCTAGTTGACCAGAGCTCGCACGGCACTTGCCTTAAACTGAATATAAACGCTTTGGTTCAAGGTTAATCCAAGTTGGTTCAGTGAGTAGGTTGTAATGTTTGAGAAAAATACATCACCCTGACAATTTATGGTTAGTAGGGTTTGATGCTGTGACGTTTTTATCTGAGTTATAACTCCGGCAATTTGATTGACAATAGAGCTGTGGTGAGGCGGTTGTGTACAGATGCTTATGTCACTTGCACTGATGAGATAACGTCCATTTGCTGGTATAGGCTGTTGGTTATTTAATGTGGTAAATAGCTGATTTTGATTGTCGGTAATTAAGGCAATTAAACCATTGTCACTATGTTGTTGCTGGCATTTAGCGTTAATTAAACCTTTAGCATTGATTAAACACTGGGCATTGATTTGTTCGTTGTTAGTTAAATAGTGAATTACTTGGAAAATATCGCCATGGTGAATAATTTTTCCTAAGGCCATTACATATAGCTGATCACAAAGTTGTTGGTGCTCATGAATATCGTGGCTGACGTATAAAATCGGTAGCTGTGTCGCTTGGTGTAATTGCTTAATCATGGCCAGTAACAACGATTTATTCTGCTTATCTAACGCCGTGACAGGCTCATCTAGTATCAGTAATTCTGGCTCAGCTAAAATTGCTTGAGCTATGGCAACGCGCTGACGCTCACCGCCTGAAAGTGAAGCTACATCTCTGTGTAGTAGGTGCTCTAATCCTGTTTGAGCGATTAGTTGTTTGGCATCAAACCTAGGTTGAGCAAGGCGCTTACGACCAAACATCAAATTGTCTTTTACCGATAAATGAGGAAACAAACAATCTTGCTGAAATACGCCAACAACTTTTCGCTGTTGGCAGGCTAGGTGTAATGAGTTAGCGCTATCTTGAAATAGCTTATTATTAAACTTAATTACACCGTGTACATTACCATTTAATCCTGCAATCGCTTTAAGTAAGCTTGATTTGCCTGCGCCGGAATGACCAAACAGTCCAACTATGCCGTTTAAGTTAATCTCTTGTGTGATATCTAAGGTAAAGTTATCAAGCGTGGCTGATAATGAAAGGCTTAGCGTTGTCATTATGGCATTTCCTGCTTGCTAACTTGCCCTGAAACTCTAATCCGTTTGGCGTGCTGAGTTTGTTGGTTAAAGTTAAGGAGATAAATTAGCGATAACACAACCATTGAGGTGATTAGCAAGCCAAAGGCCAGTTGGTGCGCATGTTGATAGTCAAAGGCTTCAACATGCTCAAATAAAGCAATTGACAGTACTCGAGTTTCATCAGGTATGCTGCCACCAATCATTAGCACTACGCCAAACTCACCTATGGTATGGGCAAACCCTAAAGTGGCGGCCATAATAAAGTTGGCTTTGGTTAACGGGAGTACCACTGAAAAAAATTGATCAAATTTGCTCGCACCTAACATGCTGGCTTTATCTAATAATTGCGGGTTTAGGCCTTCAAAGGCTTTTTGCAGTGGTTGAACAACAAAAGGTAGCGAATAGAATATTGAACCAATAACAATGGCAGGAAAACTAAAAGCCAGTTGTTGACCTGTAATGCTTTGCCAAACCTCTCCGGGTAGGGCTGTTGGCGAAAAGGCAATGAGTAAATAAAAGCCTAATACTGTTGGCGGTAATACCAAAGGCAAAGCGACTAGTGCCTCGATTACAATACGCCATTTACTTTGTATACGGCTTAACCACCACGCTAATGGCGTACCTAATATTAATAAGATAATCGTTGTTACCGTGGCCAGTTTTAACGTGGTTAATGTTGCGAGCCAGTCTAATTCGGTCATGATTAATTTTTGCTTATTGTTTGGGTTAAATCAGTCGAGTCTTGCTCTGGTATGGGCAAATAGCCCATCGTTGACAATCGACTTTGTATTTGTGGTGAGCGAAAGTAATCAATTAACGCAGTCGCCAGTAATTGGTTTTCACTGCGACTAACAACACCAGCATATTGGCTGAGCATCTCAGGGGCGGCAAGTGTGAGTATGTTGCTAGCGAAAGGCAGTTGTAATACTTGACTTGTGGCAACAAAACCGAAATCAACAGCCTTAGAGCGTGTTTGTTGAAAGGTTTGGGCGACATTGCTACCGACTATGGTTTTGCCGACAACTTCATTCCACAATTGATTGTTCTGTAGCCATAATTTTGCGACTTTGCCATAAGGTGCGGTTCTCGGATTAGCAATTGCTATACGCTTAGCCTTAGTCAGTAGTTGGGGCAATTCTTGCAATGATAGGCTCGCCATGTTGGGCGCGGCAATACTTAACTGGCCGATGGTATATGGATTAACAGAGTTGGATACTAGCAACCCTTGTTGTGCTAATTTTATTGGGTGCAACTTATCTGCTGCGAAAAATACGTCGAACGGCGCGCCATGGCTAATTTGCTGGAATAATGTTCCCGTTGCACCGCTTATCCATTGCAGTTTGACCTGATGATTCTGTTCAAATTCAGTCGTTAAGGCTTTGGCAGTGTTAACAAAGTTACTAGCAACTGCTACTCGAAGAGTAATCGCTTGGAGAGATTCTGCACTGGCTAACGCATTAAAAAACGCACAAAATAATAAAAGTAAAGTTACACACACCCTAATCAGTAAAGTGTTGAAGTGTTTACTAAAAGTATTAATTTGTTTGGCTAGCATGCTTAGTCCCAAGCCTTAGTCCCAAGCTGCTGCTTTTTGTTGGTCTTGTGTTTTGGCGTCTACCCAGATATCGCCCTCTGCCCGAGTTTCTTTTTTCCAAAACGGCGCTTTGACCTTTAAATAGTCCATAATAAATTCTGCTGCGGCAAAGGCGTCACCCCGGTGAGGGCTAGTAACACCCACAAAAACAATATTATCGCCTACTTGCAGTTGACCAACGCGATGAATGACACTGATGCGGTTTAGTTGCCAGTTATGGCGCGCTTGCTCAACAATGCTTGAGAGGAGCTTCTCGGTCATTGCTGGGTAGTGCTCCAGAAATAACCCAGTCACTAGGCAGTTATCATTGCGCTCTCGCACTCGGCCACTAAAAGTGACCACCGCACCATCTTGTGTATTACCGTTAGTTAAACGATCAATTTCGTCAGCAATATTAAAATCGTGTTCGTTGACGCAGATCACAATTAACCTCCAGTCACCGGCGGGAAAAAAGCTACTTCATCACTTGCACTAACGGTATCGTCTGCACAGGCAATCGATTGATTAATTGCCACTAGCACATTGCGATCGGTTAAGTATTTTTGCCACTGGGGATGGTCAGCAATTAAACGTTCAGTTAATTGGCTAATGGTAATAGTTTGGTTGTTGAGCTCAATAGACACTTTTTCTTGACCCAGCTGTTCTCGCAGGCGAGCAAAGAATAATACCGTTAACATGATTGGCTGCGCTCCCAGTGTCCGTTTTTGCCGCCGTTTTTTGATAATACGCCTATGTCGTTAATGATCATTGCTGGATCTACCGCTTTACACATATCGAATAGTGTTAAGCAGGCGACAGATACCGCGGTTAAGGCTTCCATTTCAACACCGGTTTGCCCTGATAATTTACAAAGGCTAGTGACTTTTACGCGACTAAGCTCAGGTTGCGGCTCAAAATCGACTTGTACTTGGGTGAGCATTAACGGATGACATAACGGAATTAAGTCACCACATTTTTTCGCTGCTTGAATTCCGGCAATACGGGCAACGGCAAAGACATCACCTTTTTTATGTTGGCCCTCAGTGATCATTGCCAGCGTTTTTGCCGACATAGTGATAAAGCCTTGCGCTACGGCTTGTCGCTGGGTAATGGCTTTGTTGGTGACATCCACCATATTGGCTTCACCTTGAGCATTTAGGTGAGAAAGCGTGGTATTGCTCATTAGTTAACCTCGAGTTGGGCAATTGGGGTTAATCAGCTTCAAGTGCGGGGCAAAATTGCACGGTTTATGACTGGCATCTAATTGTTGTTGAATAATTTTATCCCACGCTGTTTTACAGGCATTGGTTGAGCCAGGCATACAAAATATGACCGTGCCATTTGCCATGCCAGCTAGTGCTCTTGACTGAATTGTTGAGGTGCCTATTTCACCTAGTGAAATATGGCGGAAAGTTTCACCAAAACCTTCTATATTCTTATCAAATAATGGCAACAAGGCTTCAGGCGTATTGTCTCTAGCGGTAAAGCCAGTGCCACCAGTTGTTAATATTACTTGAACATTATCACTGGCGATCCATTTTGACACGATGGCGCGCAGCTGATAAACGTCATCTTTGACTATCATTTTGTCAATAACTTGATGGCCTGCTTGGCCAACCCGTTCAACCAAGGTTTGCCCCGAGGTGTCAGTTGCTTCATCGCGGGTATCAGAAACCGTTAATACGGCAATATTTAACGGAATAAAATTATCTAGGCTCGCTTTTGCCATTATTTGCTCCTAATGGGCGAATTTAATTGAGATTGTATGTGTTGCCACTGTTCAGGGGTATTGGCATTAGTGAGCGTTTTAGGGGCGCTGCAAACTATGTTTTGAAATGGCACTTGGCTGAGTAAGGCTTTTATCGACGGGCCCTTGCCATTACTCTGATTTGCCTTGAATGCTTGATTAAAAAACAGCTCACTATAAGCGGTATTGGGTAGATACAGCGGCAAACTATGATCATTAAAAGCAACGGCTTTATTTAGTAATTGTCCGGCTTGCTTTAATTGCTTCAATACATCAACGGTCATTAGCGGTAAATCTACTGGAATGATCAATGCTGCTTTCACCACTTGCTGATTAAATACACTGTAGATACCACCAACTGGCCCCAAATGTGGCTGTATATCGGCGATAACTTTTGTATCGGCTAGTGCCTCGCCGCTAACAAGAATTTGGTCAACGCCAGCTTTTTCTAATAGTGATTTAGAAAATTCCAGCATGGTTTGGTTGTTGTGCTTAAGTAACGCTTTATTCGTGCCCATTCGACTGGAACGTCCACCCGCTAACACTATGCCTATGCAGCCATGATTCACGCCAATTATCCTCCTAACATTGATAAATGCTTAGTGGCGCCAGTTAACCTGTCTTGCAGAAAGTGGCTGACTTTTTTATCGCCTAATAACGCAGTAATGGCTTCCGCTACTTCTTGGGTTGACTGTTGTAGTAGTGGTCGCAGCTCATGGCCTTGCTCGGCAAATAAACACAAATGCAATTTAGCTAGCGAGCTTACTCGTAAGCGATTGCAACTGTGACAAAAATCTTTGCTGTAAGGCATGATTAAACCGATTCGGCCAGCATAATCTGGATGAAAAAATTCTTGCGCAGGACCAGCGGTACTTTCTTTGATCACTGCCTGCCAGTCATCTTGCAATAGCTGCTGTTTGATAAACTCGCCGCTAACATGCTGTTGCTCAAAAAAATGTGTATTGTCACCGGTTTGCATTAGTTCAATAAACCGCAGTGAAACGGGAGTTACTTTAACCCAAGCTAAAAACTGGGAAAGTTGCTCTAAATTAAAGCGCTTCATTAACACTGTATTAATTTTTATTTTGAGTTCAGGGTATTGCTGTGCTCGTTCAATACCATCAAGAATGGTTTGTAACTTATCGTGACCGGTAATTAACTGAAACTGTTTAGGATCTAAACTATCAATACTGATATTTAACGCATCAAGTCCAGCATCCAGCCACAGTGGAAGTTGGCTAGGTAATTTATAGCCATTGGTGGTAATGGCTACTTGCTCAATACCCTTCGTTTGTTTACAGGCGGCAATTATTGCTGGCAGATCTTTTCGTAATGAAGGCTCACCGCCAGTAATTCTGATTTTTTTGGTGCCAAGATAGGCAAAGACTTCGGCAATTTTTTGAATTTCAGTCAAGGTAAGAAATTGCCGATCATGATCACATTGGTAACCATCAGGTAGGCAGTATTGACAACGAAAGTTGCATACGTCAGTAATTGATAACCTCAGGTAGTTAAACCTGCGGCCAAAAGCGTCTTGTAACATCTCACCTTTCCAAATGCGGGAGGCCAACGCGTTTCCTTGTTAACCCTGGCAACTCTATGAGCTACGGCTTAGCAACCATATTTTGCACTATTTAAACCGTGTTAAGGCAAAACGTAGGGTAGATAAGCTCGGCGAATTTATATCTTGTTTAAAGCATAACAAGTATTTACTAAACTACAAGACTGAACTGATTGTTAACTAGCGGAAAAAGCCAGTATATTGGCAATTAGGCCAAGAAATTTTCACTATAAAAGGCATTTTATGACTCATTGTTTCAGCCAGCCGGGTTTACTTAAGTTTGAACAGGCTAAAAACATTATTCTTGATAATATTTCCTCCCTTGTTGCAAATGAAACAATTGCTATCGAGCAAGCATGTGGCCGGACATTGGCAGAAGCCGTTATTAGCCCGGTAAATGTGCCGCCTCACGATAATTCAGCAATGGATGGCTACGCATTTAACAGCCAAGGTCTTATAGCTAATAGCGAGTTAACGCTTGTTGGTAAAGCATTTGCCGGTAATCCTTATCAAGGCATTGTCGATAAGGGGCAGTGTGTACGCATTATGACGGGCGCAAAATTACCATTGGGTTGTGACAGTGTTGAAATGCAAGAAAATACAGAAGTCTCGCTAGAGCAGGTTCGTTTGCTGCAACCCGTGCGGGGAGGTCAACATGTTCGTCGGTGTGGAGAAGATATTCGCCAAGGGCAAGTGTTAATTGAGGCTGGAACCGTATTAACTCCCGCCAATATTGGCACGCTGGCATCTATTGGAATTCCAGATGTTAACGTGGTCAGAAAACTAACCGTAGCCCTTATTGCTACCGGTGATGAATTAAAACAGCCAGGCCAAGCACTTGCTGACGGTGAAATTTATGAAAGCAATCGTTATTTTCTTTCGGCAATGCTAAAAAAGTTGTCGTTTGAGGTAATTGATTTGGGGGTAATTCCAGATGATAAAACTCAGATTAGTCAGGCTTTTAAAGTGGCAAACCAGCAAGCGGATGTTGTTATTTCAAGTGGTGGTGTTTCAGTTGGTGAAGCGGATTACACAAAAACAGTATTGGAAGAGTTAGGGGAAATTGGTTTTTGGAAAATAGCGATGAAGCCAGGGAAGCCTTTTGCGTTTGGTCAGCTAGCAGATAGTCAGTTTTTTGGATTACCGGGTAACCCCGTATCTGCTTTTGTCACTTTTTATCAATTGGTGGTGCCGGCGCTTTGTAAAATGCAGGGGCGAGAGTTACCTAATCGAATTAGCTTACAGGCGAAAACACAAACGCCGCTAAAAAAAGCTTCAGGTCGGCAAGATTTTCAACGTGGTATTTGGCAGCTAAGTTCATCAGGTGAGTTAGTGGTTACATCTACTGGGTCTCAAGGTTCAGGAATACTCTCAAGTATAACTAAAGCAAACTGCTTTATTATTTTAGCGCAAGAACAAGGTAATGTTGCCAAAGGCGAATTGGTCACCATAGAGCTATTTGATAAGCTCATCATCGAGTAATATTGCCGTACGAATCTAATGTGTTTACTACCGAATTAGTTACTGAATTTACTAGTTAATTGGCTTGTTAATCTGAAGTTAGTTAAGTTGTTTAAAGTTGAATTGGTTAAGTTGGAAAAAATAGTCGGCATTATTTAATTGACTATTGCTGGGCATTAAAGGGTTGTTTAGCACAATAACCTTAGCTTGCTGTTGTTTAAACAGAGGGAAAATATGTGCGGTGAGCGGATGTGACTCAATATGTTTTTGCAACAAGCCATTGTTGGCAATAATTTCCATGCCTTTGGCAAGTCTATTGGCAAGCGCTTGATTTTGTTTTCCCGTATAAAAATAAATGGCAAACGGGTAATAAAAATAGAGCGCTTCACTACTAACCAAATCAGGGTATTGGCTGGCTAAACTTACGACTTCACGATCAGCATCATGATAGCCTCTAGGAAAATAATCACATCGGCCTTTATCAAGCATTTCAAATAGTTGGCTAAATACAGGGCTGGTAGTTACCGGTATTTTATTATGATTAAGGATTTCGGTATCTGGCCAGTGACTTCCTTGGCAGGCAATAAGCTTTTGCAACTGTTCAATATGGTTTATGTTGGCAATTTTGTCTTTTGAGGCTTTGGTTACAATAAATTTTCGAAAGCCAATCAAACCTTTTGATGTTGGTACTTTAATCGCGATTAAGCGTGAATCACGCTCGCTATGCGCGCCTAGCCAATAGATATCGATTAATTTACCTTTGATTAATTCGGCCTCTGCTCGCCCTTGCACCATTTCTGTAACCGACACTAATTTAACGTTTTTAGCCCACTGTGGATCAGCGGCGGTCAACGCCAGTTTTAATAATTGCACATGATAATCGTGAGAAATATCAAAACTTGTTCGTGGTTTGGGGATACGTATGGTGGACTCTTGTGCCCAAACGGGGAACAGGCCGCTTACACTCAATACAAACAAGGGCACTAACAAAGGTACTAACCAAGCAACTCGCAAAATATTGCGACCAACCATAAATCTTCCTTAAGCGATCAGTTAGTTAACTGCTATCTGTTTAGCTAAAAGTTATCAGAATCAATCGCATCTTGCACAGAAAAAACTAAATTTGCATAACTACAATTCACTTGTTGTGACGATGATGTTCGGTCGAGAATTTCGGCTGCTTGCCAATTTTCAGCTTTCGTTAATTCAATATTGGTTTGGTTATTTTGCCATTGGCTGCGTGCGTTCAGCTTTTTGTCTACTGACAGACACAGTGTATTAATGGCTTGTTTATAATGGTTGCTGACAAAAATATCGTTAAATATTTTTTTGTTATTTGCTGCTTTTTTAATGAGTTGGCTGTTATTCGATATGGGCTGACCAACTAAGTCAATGTTGAGCTGGTTTTTGATTAGCTCTGCTTTGTCTCCTTGGTGTAAATAGTGGGTAACGACTTGTTTCTCATTAGCTTTTTTCGGATTTTCGATAATAAACACACCATGCTCACCAAGTACCTCCATTGTCAGTGGTGAATTATCATTATTTCCCGCATAGTCACTTACAGGACGGCTTTTAACGATTAACGCTGTTGCTTCATCAATACCAAAGCCAAATTGGCTGCCAGTATCTAATAGCAATTGTGCTAGCCGTCCTTGTCGGCCACGTTCAGAGAAATGGGTATCTAATACTCCCCAAGGGAAAAGGCCTATGCCGCCCTTGCTGTGATAGGTCAGATCGTCGTTTAACACATTTGGCGAACAAAGGTTCGCTCGATGGCAGCCACTACTGGGTAAAAGGTCTTTTTTACTGCCGCGAACTAGCGCCGTTTCACTGGTACCATTAGTTATCATTGGTGTTTGATGAGATAGATAAAAACCACCCGACATCACTGCCGTACCGGCACTAGTTCCGCCAACAATTAGCTTACCTGTTGTTAATTGCTTTTTAATTGCAGTTAATACTGCATTGTCTTCACCACCATTAAGAATAAAGGCCTGCCTGGTAAGTGATTGGTCACCACCATTGATAAAAATACCGTCAGCGCTATTAATTAAGCGAATAAACTCCTCAGGGTTTTGGCACATGGTGAATTGATGTTGATAGAGATCTGGGTAGGTAATTTTACGTTTAATAGTGCTTAAAATAGTCGCTTGATAGTTTGAAAGTTCATTACAAGCTGTTGGAGAGTGCCCTATGTCTTGCCATAAATTATTTAACGCTGCATCAATTGGTAGCCAAGTGACCTTAGCATTGGTTTGTTCAAAGACTTGTTGATAGAAATCTACCGCTTCATATGGATCTCGAGCAGACGCGGTAACTACCAAGATGTGAGGCAATTCAAAGGAATGGGTTAATGACTTGTTCTGCTGAATTTTATTGGCCAATTCGGTAAACCTTTGAAAAATTTCGACCGTATGTGGGTTGGTGCTGGCTTTTAGTGCAACTTGTTCTTTAAGTCGATGGCCGCGTTGATTAAATTGTCCAACTTCTAGCGCATCTAACATTAAGAAATATTCGTTATCAGCAAGTTGGTTGACAATAGTGCTGTCCGTCAGCGAGTGCCAGTGCTGTTTTAACTGTGCTTTGGTTAGCGACTGGCCTTTGGTTGAGATAACTAATTTTTGCAACAATGCGATAACCCGTTGCCGTTGATTGGCCAAACGCTCTTTAGGCCAGTTACTTTCTAGTAACTTAATATTGGCGTCGGTTACTTGGTAAATCGGTGATTGTTTTACTGTATCAGTTGTGACGTGCTTGTCTTCGATGCATTGCAATGGAGCTACTGACGAGCAGGTTTTTAATCCGCCACCGACAAGAAAAAGCGTGCTGAACTTTTCGGTAGTTAATTCGGTAGTTAAATGGTGATTAGCGTTTGTAGTCGAAACAAGAGTGTTCGCTAGAGAAAGTGGAGAGATAGCTGCAAATAGCAGCAACTTAGTCACTAAGTTGGCGCATTTTATTGTCATTTTATTTTACCTAATTAAATCAGTTGTTGGTGAAAAAAACTGCAATTTGTTATTGACAAGAATTTCTAACCAGAGTATTTCTTTAAAAAGACAACGAAATTGTGCTTGCGCCAACAAGCATGATATTTAACTTAGCAATGTAGAGCTTTGCTCAACAGGCTATCATCTAATAAGTTTTGAGATAAGCGTTTTATATATGTACAAGAAAGCCTTTTCGCTGACAACATATTCTTATCAAAACTACTACCTTTCGGAGTGGTTTGACGAATAAACCTTGGAGCAAGTGATTGTTTCGAGAGGTATTTTTTAAACTACCGCCTCATTAGCAAAAAAACTAACGTATTTTATCGATGATGTATTTGCCGTTTTTCGGCGGTTTAGCATCTAAAATAATAAAAATCATTGTAAATAATCGGCTTTCAGCTCCCTGTAACTTATTTTATTTAAATAGGTTGTTATTGGCTGATTGGAAAACTAAAACACCTTTCAGCCAATTTTTTTATTTATGATTTTTATTGTCGATTTTTTATTTTTGTTAAAGCGAAAAACAATAGTAATACCCAACAGTAATACCTAAGAGTAATTGAGCGAATATGATGAGTGAAAAACCGATAAAGTCTGCTGAAAAATCGATGCCTGATGCCTTTATCATTTTATTTTTTGTGGTGCTTATCGCGGCTATAGCAACACATATTGTGCCCGCAGGTAAGTTCGATATCGTGACCGAGCCTATGACAGGTAAAACAGTATTAGTCGCCGACAGCTTTCAACAAGTGGACGATTATCAAGGGGTACCATTATTTGCAGACGGCGGTGGTATTGGCTTTCTCAATTTTGCTTTCGAGGGCATGGTTTCAGGTAACAAGTGGGGCTCGGCAGTTGGTGTAATGATGTTTATTATATTAACCGGCGGGGCGTTTGGCATCGTCATGAAAACCGGCGCTATTGATAATGGCGTGTTAGCACTGATCACTCAAACCCAGCGCTTAGAGCAATTGTTTATCCCCATCTTATTTAGCCTTTTTTCTTTAGGTGGTGCCGTTTTTGGCATGGGCGAAGAAGCTATAGCTTTTTGCATTGTACTGTTGCCGCTGATGCTAGCGATTGGTTATGACGCAATTACCACGGTATTGGTGACTTATGTTGCCACACAAATTGGTTTTGCCGCGTCTTGGATGAACCCGTTTAGCGTCGCCATTGCCCAAGGAATAGCCAATATCCCGTTATTGTCGGGATTAGAATTAAGAGTGATTATTTGGTTGGTGTTCACAACCTTAGGTGTTGTATTTACCATGCGCTACGCGAACAAAATTAAAGCACAACCGCAGTTATCGCCTAATTATCATGTCGATAAGGCATATAAGCAGTCAGGTACTGTTGCGATTGCAGGTGAGTTTAGCATTGTTGATAGCGCCATTTTAATAAGTTTTTTCGCTGGGATTTGCTGGGTAATTTGGGGGGTTATTGCAAGGGGCTATTATATTCCGGAAATAGCCAGTCAGTTTTTTACCATAGGTATAGTTGTTGGCATCCTCGCGGTGATTAGTAACCGTCTTACCGTTAATCAAGTGGCTGACGCCTTTAAACATGGCGCAAAAGAGCTACTACCAGCGGCGATGATTGTTGGCATGGCTAAAGGCATTGTCATTATATTAGGGGGCGATCAAGCAAATGAGCCTTCGGTGTTAAATACACTTCTACATGGGGCAGCGTCATTAATTGGTGAGTTGCCTGCGATGTTTTCAGCATTATTGATGTTTGTATTCCAATCAATCTTTAATTTTTTTATTGCCTCAGGCTCAGGTCAAGCTGCCCTGACTATGCCGCTTATGGCGCCGTTAAGTGATTTGGTCGGGGTTAGTCGGCAAGTGGCAGTTTTGGCATTTCAACTAGGTGATGGCCTCACTAATTTAATTATTCCTACATCAGCTTCTTTAATTGGCTGTCTCGGTGTGGCTCGCATAGAGTGGCTGGTGTGGGCAAAATTTATCGGACGATTTTTGCTGCTGCTGATGGCAGTAGCCAGTGCATTTATTGTCTTTGCTGTACTCACTAACTATCAGTAGTTCAGCTAACAGGAACACTATTTAATGGAATCAACCATGAAGTTATTTAAGCAGGTAGATATTTATGCTCCTCAGCCACTCGGGATCAATGACGTATTGATAGCTGGTGGAAAAATTACCGCGATTGCACCTGATTTAACGTGTTTTGCCCAACAAGGGGTTGACGTTATTGATGGCAGTGGCTTGATTATGGCGCCGGGCTTTGTTGACTCGCTGGTTCATATTACCGGTGGTGGTGGTGAAGGTGGATATGCTACACGCACACCTGAAATGACCATAGATGATGCAGCCTTAGGTGGCGTTACTACTGTCGTTGGGGTTTTAGGAACCGACTCTATTACGCGTAGTTTAGAAAATTTATTAGCTAAAAGCGGTGAGTTAGAAGCACAAGGTTTATCGGTTTATTGCTATACCGGCTCTTATCATATTCCGGCGGTAACAATAACAGGATCTGTCACCAAAGATATTATGTTAATTGACAAGTTTATTGGTATTGGCGAAGTGGCTATTAGCGATCATCGCGGCTCACAACTAAACGTGCATGAACTGGCACGACTAGCCTCAGAATCAAGAGTAGGTGGTATGTTAGCGGGTAAGGCGGGAATTGTTAGTGTGCACGTTGGTGATGAGCCATCGGGCTTAGCGCTTTTGCATCAAGTGGCAGAGCTAACAGATATACCACTCAATCAATTTTATCCGACTCATATTAATCGCCATGCCGATCTATTAGCGCAAGGTATTGCCTTTGCTCTGCTGGGGGGCACGATTGATTTTACCACCAGCACGAATGAACAAATATTGGCAGCGGGTGAGTTACCCGCAGCACAAGCGCTTAAACTTTCATTAGATGCAGGTGTGCCCATTTCACAATTAACCATGAGCTCAGACGGCAATGCCAGTTTACCGTTATTTGATGATCAAGGCAGGTTAACCGATTTACAGTTAGGGCAAGTAACGAGTTTGCATCAAGCCATGGTCGAGGCGGTTTGTAAATATGATGTCGCGCTGAGTGATGCGTTGGCCAGTATTAGCCAATCGCCAGCAAGGTTATTAAAACTGCCGAGAAAGGGGCAAATTGACGTCGGGTTTGATGCCGATATTAATTTGTTAAATAAAGATGACTTATCGATTGAACAAGTGTTTGCCAAAGGCCAGTGTTTAATGGCCCAAGGTAAAGTTTTGGCCAAGCGATTTTTCTGACGGGGAGATGGTTTATTCTTCAAACCTTGAATAAATTTTCAACGGTTGGAATAACGAGAGCGGTATTTGCGTATTTATCTGAATTTTTACTTGAAAAGGTTGCATAAAAATTCTATAAAGCCGCAATTTTTTGCAGTGATAACAATAAAAAGTGCCAAAAAGGCAAAAAATAAAGAATAAAAATTTACTTTTAGGAGAATAACATGACAACGCACAGACAGCAGTTATTTAAAAAATCTGCCTTATGTTTAGCCTTGAGCTCGATTTTCAGCGCACCGACGATTGTTATGGCGCAAGATGATGCGGCTGTAGAAGGTATTGAACGTATTCAAGTAACAGGATCTCGCCGCGCTTCAAGTGTCCAAGAAGCACCGATGAACATTACCGCACTTGATGGCGACGTAATGAAAGATCAAAACATTGCTGCCCCAGAAGATGTAGCCCGTTGGGTGCCAGGTTTAAGTATTGCTGATCAAGGTGGCCGAGAAGGCGCATCTATTATTGTTCGAGGGCTAAACACTAACTCGTCTGAGCGTATTTCTGATGGCGGTACGGTTGCAACTTACGTTGGCGAAATTCCACTCACTGTTGATTTACGTTTAAAAGATGTAGAGCGTGTTGAGGTGTTAATTGGGCCACAAGGTACACTTTATGGCGCAGGCACGCTAGGTGGTGCGATTCGTTACTTGTTACATAAGCCTGAGTTAGACGTTACTGAAGGCTCAATTTCTGGCGATATTTTCTCGCTAAAAGAAAGTGATGATATGGGTGGCGAAGCTGGCTTTATTTTCAATACGCCAATTATTGATGAGCAATTAGCAATCCGTGTGAACGTTAATTATTACGACACTCCAGGTTTTATCGATTACAGCGCTGCAGTATGTGAGCCTGGCGTCTCGTTACCAGATCCTGATTGGCATGATAGCGATGCGGTCGCGCAAAATATTTGTGGTGTTGATGATGTTAACGATGAGCAAATTACCACATCTCGCATTGCACTTCGTTGGGCACCAACTGATTGGTTTGATGGTACGTTAACTTACTTCTATCAAAAACAAGAAAATGGCGGTAACTCAATTGTTCAATACAATTCTATGCCAGCAGAAAATCCATTGGGCGAATTTATTGGTAAATATGATTCAGCCTACCGTGTAGTTGAACCAAATAAAAAAGAAGATCAACTACTTAGTTTAGAAATGGAGTTAGATTTAGGTTTTGCTGAGTTAGTCTCAGCATCAGGTTGGTCTGACTATGAGCAATCAGGTCAACGTGACCAAACGGATTTATTGTTTGGTGATATCTGGAGTGGCTATGCTGATTACCCAGCGTTTACTGCATATACCTTAGATACTGGCGATAATGATGTATTTACTCAAGAGTTACGTTTAGTTTCAACTATTGACTCGCCATTTAGCTACATTGTTGGCTACTTCTATAACAAGCTTGAGTCATCTTCTGATGATCGCGAATATACACCGGGCTTAACCGATTTCTGGTTTGACGGCCAATACACCAACATTGAATATGATCTAGAGTATGTTGCGCTGAATAAACAAAAACTTGAAGAATCAGCAATTTTCGGTGAAGTAAGTTACCAAGTCACTGACAAACTTAGTTTAACTGCTGGTGCACGTTTGTATGAGTATGAAGTGAAATCAACTTCAGGTAACCACGCACCATTTTACAATGGTGAGATCAGTTCTATCGATGAAATAGAGCGTTCAACAAGCAAAGCCAAAGATGATGGTAATTTGCTGAAATTTAATGCGAGTTACCAATACAGTGATGAGTTATTAACTTATTTCACGGTTAGTGAAGGTTACCGTATTGGTGGTTCCAATGGCCTAGTACCTTGTCCTGACGATGGCTCAATTCAAGTGTGTGCGTTGCCGAATGAAATGGATTACCAACCAGATAAAACCACTAACTATGAAATTGGTGTTAAGAGCTCTTGGTTTAACAACAAGTTACATGTAAACGGTGCTTTATTTAGCGTTGACTGGGAAGATGCACAAATTCAGGCAACAACGGTCAATGGTCAAGAAATCATTACTGCTAATGCGGGTAAAGCTAACTCTACCGGCGTTGAATTATCGGTGCGCGGAGTCGTAACTTCTGGGGTGATTGCTTATGCAACTTATTCATACGCTAAAGCAGAGTTAACTTCTGACGCGCCTTACTTATTTGGTGTTAAAGGCGATCAGGGAAGCGAGCTGCAAAACTTCTATGACGGTGAAGATGGTGATCGTTTACCAGGTGCACCAGAGCAACAATTCTCTATGGGCATTGATTATGAAACTGAAGTATTTGGTGACAAAATGCTAAACATTACTTACGGTCTAACCGCGCAAAGTGATTTGATCACTAAAGTAGGGTTAAAGGCTGACGGTGAAACCTTACCAGGTTATGCCTTAAGTAATATTGCTGCTAAGTTATCAGGCGATCAGTGGTCAGCTACGTTCTACATTGATAACATGTTTGATAAATATGCGTTTACCGCGAACCGTCGAGACAAGTCTTGGGCGGGCATGGCTCGTTTTGAAGATCAAAATAAGAACTTGCCTGAAATTGAGCGTGTATATGGTCACTTTATTACCAAACCTCGTACTGTAGGTATTCGCTTTAATTACTTGTTTGAATTGTAATTAACGTTAGGTTAAACCTTGCTAAAAAGGCACCTTAAATAAGTATTGGTGCCTTTTTATTTGGAAGAGAAATGATGAAAAAAATAACAAGAACTTTAGCAGCTGGCGCAGCTTTACTTGCAAGTTTATCAGTTCATGGCGAACAACAAGTCATTAATGCCGGCTATCTAATTGATGTTGCCTCTGGCAAGGTCAGTCAAAACCAATTTATTCTTATTGATGATAATAAAATCGTCAAAATTACTGATAAAAACCCTGCGCCAGATGCCAAACAAATTGATTTGTCGAATCAATATGTATTGCCTGGGTTAATGGATATGCACACTCATGTCGTGCGCAATTTATCTAAATCTTTTTATGACGGATATTTTCAATCTCCACATCGAGCAGTGATTGGCGGTGTGGTGAATGCTGAGCGCACATTGCTAGCAGGCTTTACCACCATTCGTAACGTTGGCGCGGCAGATTTTCAAGATGTGGCATTACGTAATGCCATTAATGCGGGTGAAGTGCCTGGTCCACGCATGGCGGTATCAGGTCCTTCACTTGGTATCACCGGTGGTCATTGTGATAGTAATGCGCTTAATCATAGCTTTGAAGAAAAGTCGGATGGTGTTGCCGATGGTCCTTGGCAAGTACGTCAACAAGTGCGTGAAAATGTTAAGTATCAAGTGGACTTAATTAAGTTTTGCGCCACTGGTGGGGTATTCTCTAAAGGCACTAAAGTTGGCCAGCGCCAATATACCTTTGAAGAAATGCAGGCAATTATTGATGAAGCACATACTCATGGTCGCACGGTTGCAGCCCATGCACACGGCACTGAGGGTATTGAATTTGCCATCAAAGCTGGGGTTGACTCGATTGAGCATGCGAGTTATTTAACCAAAGATGCGATTAAATTAGCAATAAAGCATGGTACGGTATTATCAATGGATATTTACAACACCGAATACACCTTAAGTGAAGGGGTAAAAAATGGTGTGCCACAAGAAAATATTGATAAAGAAAAGCTCGTAGGTACCCGTCAGCGTGAAAGTTTTACTGCCGCGGTAAAAGCCGGCGCTAAAATGGTATTGGGCTCTGATGCCGGTATTTATCCGCATGGCGACAATGCTAAGCAATTAAATCGAATGACACGCTTTGGTATGACACCGTTGCAAGCGTTACAGGCGGCCACAATGAATTCAGCAGCACTGCTTAATTGGCAAGACAAAGTTGGGCAAATTAAACCTGGCATGTTTGCCGATATAATTGCGGTAAATGCTAATCCATTAACCGATATTTCAACACTTGAGCAAGTTAATTTCGTGATGAAAGATGGTGCGATTTACAAGCAACTGTAACTCGGCAGGAAAAATATTTTGATTGAAGACTACTATCAACAAGCACAACGTTTAATCAATCAAAAAGCCTATCAGCAGGCACATCAGTGCCTGCTAACTATTTTGTCAAAAGACCGCCAGCATGCTGGCGCCTTTTACCTGTTGGCAATCATTGCTAGTGATCATCGAAATTACATTAAAGCGATAGAATTAGCGACTAAGGCTATTCAACTGAGTGAGCAAATAGAATATGCGGTGTTTATTGCTAAGCAATACCTGCTTATGCATGATCATGTTCAAGCAAAAAATTATGCTGATAAAGCGACAAATAACGCTAATTTATCCGCTCAACTTTGTGATGATTTAGGGGTGATTTATAGCCAAATGGGCTTACATCAAAATGCCATCAGTTACTTTGTAAAGGCAGAGCAACTTACGGCATCTGATCGAATTAACCCCCAGCTTTATCTTAACCTTGGCGCTTCTTATAATTTTTGTGGCCAGTTTAATCAGGCGGTTGAATGTTATCGTCAAGCAATTAAGCAAGATAAGCATTGTGTAAAAGCCTATTTAGCAATAACAACACTTGACCGGTTAACTACTGAAGAAGTTGCTTATCTGGAGCATGCGTTAACCAATGAGCGAGAGGTGAATCAACAACTCTATATAGCTCACGCATTGGCAAGACATAGCGAAAAGCACAAGAACTTTAGCCAAGCATTTGCGCTACTTAAGCAAGTAAAACAGCGTAAAAAAGTTGAAATTGGTTACCAGTTCGCTACTGATGCAGCGATATTTTCCAGTCTCGAACAATTTTTTCAAGCAACACCCGTCTCAACAGCACTATCGACCGCAACCAGTCAAGACTCGCAGCAACCGATATTTATCGTCGGCATGCCAAGGACAGGAACAACAGTGGTGGAGCGGTTAATCTCTCAAGCACCAAACATTCTTTCTGCCGGTGAAATGCAGCATTTCGCTGTGCAATTAAAGCAACAAACTAAGGTGCAATCCTCAGCATTATTAGATGTTGAAACGATTAACGCATGCCAAGGTCTTGATTGGCAGGAACTCGGGCGAGGATATTTGGCAAGGACACAAGCCTTAACGCATGGGGCTGAGCGATTTATTGACAAAATGCCCATTAACTTTTTATATGTCGGCTTTATTTTAACCGCGCTACCTAATGCCAAGATCATTTGTTTAGATCGCGACCCGCTCGACACCATTGTTAGTAATTATCGCCAGTTATTTGCCACTGACTTTTCATTTTATCGATACAGTTATGATTTAGATGATTGTGCGCAGTATTATCAAGCATTTAACCGGTTAATGATGTTTTGGCAGCAGCGTTTTCCCGACAATTTTTACCGGTTAAATTATCAAGCTTTTGTTAACGATCCTGCTCAGTATGGACAAGCGCTTTATCAGTTTATTGATGAACCATGGCAAAAAAGCTATTTGAATTTATCAACCAATACCAGCCCAGTTGCAACGGCAAGTGCAGCACAAGTTCGTAGTGGAATTTCTAATCAGTCAGTAGGTGCTTGGCGCAATTATCAGCAGGCATTAAGCGGTATTATTGAAAAATATGACGTTGGCGGTTAGTAAGTGATAAAGCTTTAAAACTTACTGTAAAGCTCAAAATGAAAAGTGGTGTGCTCTGCTACTAAATGAGCACACGCTTTTTTCTAAAATGAGGCATAACGGTAGACTTTATTCTTTAAACGATACGTTAATTTTACTGATAGCGGCGACATCGGTAATACTAACGCCACCAATGCTATGTTCTAAACGAGATGCGGTTTTATTAGCGCCATGACTTTCAGCAAAAGTGATAATGTCGTCACCATTACACATTACTTTTAACGCTACATCGCGAGTATCTAAATGATAATCATCCATTGCATTTTTCATGCGAATTGGTACATCGCTGGCGGCAGCTTTACATACTTTGACTAAGGCAACTTCAACCTGACGATCTAACGCCATGCTTGCTGAGCTAGCTAGAGAAAGTGCTACGCCAGTTGCCACTAGAATGCTTGATTTATTAACTTTGTTCATTGTTCCATCTCCATTTGATTTAACTGTACGAGTAAGTGCGTACAAGTTAATAGTGACTGGTTTGGTGAAAAAAGTTGTTAATGCAAGGCGACGGGATGTAAAAAACTCCGTCGTAAATAACTAGCAGTTCAACGCTAAGTAATTGAAAATAAAACAATGTAAAATTCAACACTGTTATTAAGGTGACATGAAGTTTTACATTCGCTGACCAATTGACATACAAATCAAGGCAATTTACCAGCAAAACCCCTAGCCCTATTTCGCCGGCTTATTAAAACTGCTTTGTTAGATTAAATTGCGTTGTTAGATTAAATTGAACGATGGGCGACTGAGTGGCGGCTGATCACGGTCGGCTCAAACACCTGGTTGATTTCAATATTTTTCTTATTATAAATTTGTTTTAGTACCAACTTTGCTGCCATATGCCCCATATCATCTATCGGGTTGTTGACCGTTGTTAGCGTAGGATACAAATAATTGGCAAAAATCACGTTATCAAAGCCGATAATTGATAAATCTTTTGGCAGGTTGTAACCATGCTCTCTGGCGTATTTCATGGCACCTGATGCCATTTCATCATTAGCGCAAACTAAGGCGCTAAATTGATAATTATGATCAATAAAGTGTTTAAGGCCTTCAGAGCCACCCGTTTCTTTAAAGTCACTGATATAAAGTAAGTCAGGATTGAAATCGATATTGTGCTCGGCTAACGCGCGTTTATGACCAAGTAGGCGGTTACTGGCATCGGCTTTGAACTGTGGGCCAGCGATATAAGCAATATCTTGATGGCCTAAACGGATAAGCTCTTTGGTGGCAATGTAGCCGCCAATTTCATTGTCTAAACTAATACACTTATCTTCAAGGCCTTTAACAAAACGACTCATCAAATAAATAGGGATTTTACCCTTGTTCATTTCTATTAGGTAGTCATCGGTAACGGCTTCAACATGCGCGATAATCGCATCACAGTTACGGCCAATTAGAAACTCAATAGCGTCCTTTTCTTTATCTTCTTCAGAGTGACCTGTGGTGATGATGACATGCTTACCAGCAGCTCTAAGCTCAGCTTCGATTGCCGCCATCATTTGACCGAAAAAAGGGCCATGAAGCTCAGATACCAGCAAGCCAACACTGTTAGAGCGGCTTGAAGCTAATGATTGCGCGATTGAATTAGGGCGATAACCCAGCGCCTTCATCGCGTCTTCAACTTTTTGTTTAGTTTTGTCGCTAACACGGGCGTTTTTATTCATCACCCGTGAAACCGTAGCAAGAGAAACGCCAGCAAGTTTAGACACTTCGTAAATCGTTGCCATAAAGTTTAGAGTATCCTAAATAAGTCGTGGCGAAATAATAACGTAGTCATAGTGGTTTAACTAGCTGTTACTTTTAGCTTATTTTGAATGGCATCTAACTTATCATGGGTCAGTGTGTATTTGGTCATCACCAATGCCACAAGGAAAGAGCCAACAGCAGGGAACACAGTAAACGAAAGCAAAATGCCTTGTTTGGTCGCTTCCGATTGCGCCATATCTGCTTGGTAGTTATAAAATGCTAATAACCAACCGGCAATAGCGCCACCAAATGCCACGCCCATTTTAATAAAGAAAATCACGCCAGAGTAGACTAAGCCAGTAATACGAACGCCGGTTTTTTCATGGCCGTAATCGATAGTGTCTGCCATTTTGGCCCAGAGTAGTGGCGTTGCCATATCAAGGAAAAATTTCCAAAAAATAAAGGCTACAAACGCTAAGACTAGTTGATCACTTTCAATAAACACGCTGAGTACACAAATACTGGCCGATAGGGCTTGTAACCAAATATAGGCTTTGATTTTACATACGCGTTTAGCCAGCGGCTGTGCAATTGCGCAGCCTATCATGCTCGCTACTACACCAGCGGTCATAAACGAGGTGATTAAATCTTCGCGTCCTAAGAAGTACTTCACATAGTAAACCGCCAAGGTAAATCTTAGTACTTGGCCTGTTAATAGAAACAGTGCGGCAATACATAAAATACGCCATTGGTCGTTTTGCCAGAGCGATTTTGCACTATCAATAAATGAAACTTGCTGTGATTTAGGTTGCTCAATGCGTTCTTTCGTACCTAAAAAGCACAAGATAAACATGATAAAGCCTAAACTGCTCATGGCGATCATTGTATATTGATAGCCCTTGGCTTTATCACCCTGACCGAAAAACTCGACTAACGGCATAGTACAAGCCGCGACAATGACGCCACCTAGCATGCCAAAAACAAAACGATATGACTGAACCGTGACACGCTCTTTAGCATCTGCGGTTAATACGCCGCCAAGCGCACAATAAGGAATGTTGATGGCAGTGTAGGCCACCATAAGTAAGGTATAAGTGCTAAAGGCATAAACAATTTTGCTAGTGCCGGTAAGCTCAGGCGTGGTGAACGCCAAAATGGAAATAAGCGCAAATGGTAGGGCAAGCCATAGTAGGTAGGGGCGAAAATGTCCCCACTTCGTATGAGTTCTATCGGCAATGGTGCCCATAAGTGGGTCGGTGACTGCATCAAATATCCGCACCACTAAGAACATGGTACCAACTACGGCGGGTGAAAGACCAACCACGTCCGTGTAATACAACATTAAGAACATCATTACCGTTTGGAAAATGATGTTGCTGGCGGTGTCCCCAAGGCCGTAGGCGATTTTTTCTTTTACACTTATCATAATGAGCTACTTGTTATTATAAATTTTTTTAGCTGTATTGTTTTGCGATAATCATCGAGCGGTGATCATATCGCGATATGCTAATCCGCTTTGCTTTATTGTGCGCTTTTGGCTGTCATAATCAACATAAACTATACCAAAGCGTTTTAAGTAACCTTCGGCCCATTCAAAGTTATCCATTAAACTCCAGGCAAAATAACCTTGGATATTAACCCCTTGTTCAATCGCGTCATTTACGGCCAGTAAATGTTGTTGGTAATACTCGACGCGATCAATATCGTTGACTTGACCATCTTCGAGCTTATCTGCCATCGCTGCGCCATTTTCTGTGATGAAAATTGGCGGCAAATCATATAGCGAATTAAGTCGAGTAAGTAGCTCAGTAAAAGCACTTGGATAAATTTCCCAACCAATATCGGTTAGTGGCGCAGGCGGTGGTAATTGTTCAAAAATTTCTTGCTGATCAGCGCGATAAATCGCTCGGGTATAGAAATTAATGCCAAGAAAGTCAATTGGCGTGGCAATTATCTCCATATCACCTTCATGAATATCAGGGCGATGCTCTGCGGGTAGTTGACTTAAAATTTCAGGGTAAGCTTTATCAAAAATTGGTTTTATGTACCATTGGTTAAAGTAATCATCAGCAAACGCCGTTGCCGCGATATCTTCGTCACTTTCTGATGCGGGGTAGGCAGGGGTAAAATTCAAGACAATGCCATTTTGCGCATGCGGTGCGTTTTCTTGTAATTTAAGCATGGCAAGGCCGTGACCGAGCAATAAATGATGAGCCGCTTTCTTGCCATTTTCTTTGCCGGTTTTTCCTGGCGCATGAATGCCCGCCTCATAACCTAAATAGGCGCTACAAAAAGGTTCATTTAACGTGGCATATGAAAATACGCGCTTGCCGAATGCCTGACTGATCAAGTCAACATAGTGGGCAAAGTGGTATGCTGTTTCTCGATTCAGCCAGCCACCATTATCTTCATGGTGTTGCGGTAAATCCCAATGATATAGCGTGACATAAGGTTTGATATTTTTGTTATTTAATTCATCAAGAATATCAATATAAAACAGAACACCATCGTTATTTAATGAACCGTCTTTATTAATAACACGCGGCCAAGAAATAGATAGGCGGTAGGCGTCGACACCAAGTGATTCGATTAACTCAATGTCCTCGCGCCAGCGGTGGAAGTGATCACAAGCGAAGTCGCCATTGGAATTGTCGGCAATCTTACCAGGGGTATTGCAAAACGTATCCCAGATACAAGGTAGGCGGTGCTCAATACCACCTTCAATTTGAAAAGAAGCCGTAGCAACGCCATAGGTGAAGTCTTTAGATCGCATTGCTGAATCTTTTGGCAATGAATACATCATTAGTAACTGTCCTTTATCCGAGTAGAGTCTCGCACACTTTTTACCGATTGAGTGTTTATTGTTTTTTGAAAGCGCTTACAAATTGTTTGAAAAAAAACTAAACTTGGGGTTAAATAAAAAGTGAAAGCGCTTACATTTTTGATAGAGTAGTGCTTAACTCAAAAAAGATCAATAGCTTTAATTCGATTGCTAAAACCTAAAGCTTGGGGGATAAGTTTTAGTGTGTAACGGAAGAATACCGTGAAGTCAGTTATCAATTATCGCCGATTTATTACTATAACGATAAAAGGTTAAACCAAATGGCAAACGCAACAGTTAGCTCTGCAAACCAAGTTAGCTCAGAAAATTTGGTGAGCGGGGGCAATCATGGCTCGGGTAA
Organism: Colwellia sp. MEBiC06753; assembly: GCF_053470325.1. Taxonomy (NCBI): domain Bacteria; kingdom Pseudomonadati; phylum Pseudomonadota; class Gammaproteobacteria; order Alteromonadales; family Colwelliaceae; genus Colwellia; species Colwellia sp. MEBiC06753. Next base: position 25,206 of record NZ_JBQMTM010000027.1, read on the forward strand.
TTACCGATTCGCCCTTACTTCACTAACGTCATTGTTTTTTATGTGGGGCTTTATTACCTGCTTAAATGACATTTTAATTCCACACCTAAAAGGGGTGTTTAACTTAAGCTATAGCCAAGCAATGCTGATTCAGTTTTGTTTCTTTGGTGCATACTTTTTAGTGTCTGTGCCCTCTGGTGCCATTGTTAAAAAACTAGGTTTTCAAAAAGGCATAGTGCTGGGACTTGTTATTGCCGCAGTGGGTTGCTTATGTTTTTACCCTGCTGCAGCCATGCAAAGTTATAATATTTTCCTAATGGCACTGTTTATTCTGGCTAGCGGTATTACGTTATTACAAGTTTCTGCTAATCCTTATGTCAGTATTTTAGGCGACCCAGCGACAGCATCTTCACGTTTAACCCTAACCCAAGCGTTTAATTCATTAGGTACTACCGTTGCGCCATTTTTCGGTGCCTACTTAATTTTGGATCAAGCAGCATCTGGTATGAGCGCGGCAGCTGAAGCGCAATCAGTGCAAATGCCTTATGTGTTATTGGCAGCGATGTTATTGATCTTGGCAGCGATATTTGCGTTATTAAAACTGCCAAATATGGAACATACCCATGAGCATGATGAAGTATCGATTACTGGTAGTGCTTGGCAATATCGTCACTTAGTACTTGGTGCTGTGGGGATTTTTGTTTATGTCGGTGCAGAAGTGGCAATTGGCAGCTTTTTGGTGAGCTTTTTTGGTGAAGAACATATTGCTGGGCTGGAAGAAGCACAAGCTGGGAAATATTTAGCCTACTACTGGGGCGGTGCTATGGTCGGCCGCTTTATAGGTGCTGGCGTTATGCAAAAAATCGCGGCCGGTAAAGTGCTGGCGTTTAATGCTGCATGCGCCATTGTCTTAATCACTATTGCTATTGTCGCTACAGGTCAAATGGCGATGTGGGCAATTTTGTTAGTGGGTTTATGTAATTCAATTATGTTCCCAACCATCTTTAGTTTAGCTATTACAGGTTTAGGACCACATACCTCACAAGGCTCAGGTTTATTATGTCTTGCCATAGTTGGTGGCGCTATTGTGCCATTGATTCAGGGCTTTATCGCCGATGCCGCAGGTGTGCAGTTATCTTTTGTCCTGCCAATTGTTTGTTACTGCTTTATTGTGTTTTACGGATTAAACGGCTCAAAGCCTCAGCCAATAAAGTCAGTGTAAGGAATTTATCATGAAAAAATCGTTTAAATTATCTATCGCCTCAATAAGTGTTGCACTGGTCTTAGTGGGTTGTAATAAACCCGCTTCAACTGATTCTGCAAATAATGCGTCTACCTCAAAAGAAGCAATGGCAATTGAACAGTCAAATGCTGGCGCTAATAAAGACAAAGCCGCGCGCGATGTTAGTATTTGGCCACAACTTAATATTGAAGTGAAACCAGATGCTGACATCGAAGCGAAAGTGGAGACATTACTGGCAAAAATGACCTTAGAGCAGAAAGTCGCGCAAATGATCCAGCCGGAAATTCGTGATATTACCGTGGAAGATATGCGTAAATATGGCTTTGGTTCGTATTTAAATGGTGGTGGCGCATTCCCGAATAATAATAAACATTCAACGCCACAAGATTGGATTAATTTAGCAGAAGCCATGTATCAAGCGTCAATCGATGACAGCCTTGATGGTATGGCGATCCCGACTATGTGGGGAACTGATGCCGTACATGGCCATAACAATGTGATTGGCGCCACCTTATTTCCTCATAATATTGGGTTAGGTGCGGCAAATAATCCGGCGTTAATTGAAAAAATTGCACAGATAACCGCGACTGAAGTGATGGTGACGGGCATTGACTGGGTATTTGCACCAACAGTGGCGGTGGTGAGAGATGATCGCTGGGGTCGCACTTATGAAGGCTACTCTGAAGATCCCGATATCGTTCGTGATTATGCTGCCGCTATTGTTAGAGGTTTGCAAGGTCATGCTGACCAAGACTTTTTAGCTGATAATCGCGTGATCAGCACAGTAAAACACTTTATTGGCGATGGTGGCACTGAAGGTGGTGACGACCAAGGCGATAACTTAGCGTCTGAACAAGAGTTATTTGATATTCACGCACAAGGTTATGTTGGCGGGCTAACGGCTGGCGCTCAGTCAGTGATGGCATCATTTAACAGTTGGCATGGCGATAAAGTGCATGGCAATAAATACCTATTAAATGATGTGCTAAAAGATCGCATGGGTTTTGATGGCTTTGTTGTTGGTGACTGGAACGGTCATGGCCAAGTAGCTGGTTGTAGCAATGAAAGCTGCCCGCAAGCGGTGAATGCTGGACTAGATGTGTTTATGGTGCCAACCAAAGCATGGAAGCCATTATATGAAAACACTATCGCGCAAGTTAACGCTGGTGAAATCAGCCAAGCACGAATTGACGATGCGGTTAGACGTATTTTACGAGTGAAATTCCGAGCGGGTTTATTTACTAAACCAAGTCCAGCACAGCGCCCATTTTCCGGTAAAACTGAGCTAATTGGTGCTGCTGATCATCGTGCAGTTGCGCGACAAGCGGTGCGTGAATCGCTTGTTTTATTGAAAAACAATAATAACTTACTGCCTTTATCCCCTAAGCAGCATATTTTAGTGGCAGGTGACGGTGCTGATAATATTGGTAAGCAATCGGGCGGCTGGACCATTACCTGGCAGGGCACAGGCAATACCAATGAAGAATTCCCTGGTGGCAGTTCAATTTATGACGGTATTGCAGAGCAAGTTAATGCCGCAGGTGGTCAAGTAACCTTAAGTGTTGATGGTAGCTTTGAGCAAAAACCAGATGTCGCGGTTGTGGTATTTGGTGAAGAGCCTTACGCAGAAGGTCATGGCGATCGTGAAGATTTAGAATATCAACGTGGCGAAAAACATGATTTAGCGTTACTTAAATCGTTTAAAGACCAAGGTATTCCGGTAGTGGCATTATTTATTAGTGGCCGACCAATGTGGGTAAACGCCGAGCTTAATGCCTCAGATGCTTTTGCCGCAATTTGGTTACCAGGTTCAGAAGGTAATGGCGTAGCTGATGTCATTTTACAAACCGCTAACGGTGAAGTGCAGCATGACTTTGTCGGTAAATTGTCGTTCTCGTGGCCTAAATCACCCGAGCAAGCGGTGGTTAATCGTCATGATCAACACTATGATCCGCTGCTGCCATATGGATTTGGCTTACAATATGGCGAGACATCAACGTTATCAAATACGCTTAATGAAGTAGTCAATCGCGCTGATGAGCAAAATTTAACGAAAAATATCTTTACCGGTTCAATGCAAAAGCCTTGGTTACTATGGCTATTTTCAGGTGATGAGCAGTTTGAAGTTAATTCAAATAGTCACTCAATTGGCGCGTTAACTTATCGTACTGTTGATAAAGAAGTGCAAGAAGATGCTCGTAAAATTACGCTTAATGGCAGCGAACTTGCCGGTATTCGCATCGCCAGTAAAAGTCATTTTAGAGAAGATTTAATCTCGAGTTTAGAAAATGGCTCTGCACTTAACTTTATGATGAATGTGAGTGAAAAGCCAACGGATGTTGTGACGCTTACAATGCGCTGTAATGGTGAAGGTGAAACTGGCTGTGGCGTAAGTTTAGATATTACCGACACGCTTAACCAGTTGCCATTAAATAGCTGGCAAACGCTTTCGGTTGATTTATCTTGTTTTAGTGAACGCGGTATGAAAATGACAGATACCGTGATCCCGTTTGAGATAGCGTCAAAAGGCAAGTTGTCACTGAGTGTTGCCGATATCAAGTTAACGCCTGAGCAAACTGATGCGAAGGCGATTAGCTGCCAATAGTAATTTCCGGTAAAAAGGATGCTTAAAAAAGAGATCTAATAATTAGGTCTCTTTTTTTTGCTTTGTTATTTGCTTTGTAGCGCTTTACAAAAATACCTGTAATCCAGATTACCAGTTTTATTACCTATTCTTTATATTAAACAATTTAGTTTATGGTAGCGGGTGAGGAATCTTCCCATTGAAGTGAGCTGATTAAGATAAGAGAGAGCGAATTGATACGTGAAACAAGATGTCGAACGCTGATGCTGATTCAAGGAAGTGTCATCACCAGGTATATCAATAAAGCTCGCTTATTGTATCAACGTCTTCACTGAATTTGGGCGCTGAGGGCGCCTATATGGATGTTAGTGATAGAGCAACGCAGGAGCAGTTGCCAAAATGTGTAAGAGGGGAACAAGCGTTTTTCCCTCTTACGTGCTGTCGGCACACCGACAATATAACAAGAATAATACACTACGTCTGAAAGTATTTATCATTTCAATAACTATAAACCGATAAGAAATGATAGTGTTTAAAAGTAAGCTAACAAACAAATTCAACAAACATATTCGCGGTTACGCGACCAGTTTTGGGATTATCATCAATGTCGGTGGCTTCATTGACTATGGTTGAATGTAATAAATTGCCTGGGTAGATAACCAGGCGGTTGGGTTTGTAATCCACCACTTCATAAAGTTCATACATCTCAGAGTTGTCAATATGATAAGCGGGAGCCGGTTCGCCAAGCTCGGCAATTTCTTGATTACACTTTTCCATATAGCCATCAACTCGTTGCTCATTAATGCGTTCGAACTGGGTTGATCTGTGGCGAAAAAAACCAGTGCCGCCATGTGGCTGATCATTAACGTAGTGTAAAACCGCGAAATAAAACGGCCGTGGTGTGTCAAAATGGGGAAAGCGCTGCAAAAAGCTTAACGTGTTTGCTGGCTGATTAATTAATGAAAAATACGCCAGTTGCGGCTGTAATTTGAACGTGCGAGGAATTTGATAAATTTTATAAATCCCTTGATAGACTGCCCGTAAACTATCGATAATGTATTGATTGGGCAGCTGGCTGCGCACAGCTGGGTAGTATGAGTTTGGATCTTGATTAAATGACGCGCTTTCAGCCAATTGTTGGGCTGCATCAAGATTTAGCACAAAGTCATCAATAACGATGATGGGGGGTTGTTCATGGCCTATGGTTTTTACCATAGGCGTAAACTGCTGATTAACCTCAAGCATAGTGCCTAAACCTTTTATGCTTGGTTGGCTGCACTTGCTTGGCTGGCGCTTATTGGGTTAACGGCGCTTGATTGGCCATTACTGGACTGACAATAATGACGAATAAAGTCGACATGGTTAGGCCAGCTCATCACTTTTTTCTGAACGCCGTTTTTAATTTTATTTAAAAAGTTTTCCAGCTCTTCATCACTCATCATATCGACAATCGGGTGATATTGCTTAGGCATTAAGCCTTGACCTAACATTACTTGTACCCAAGATGTTTCGCCAAATAGATCGTCGGCTTTTTTAAATACTCGGCCAGAATCAGCAAATAGCTTCATGCGATGTGCTAGAGAATCAGGAATCGGCATAGTGGCACAATGGCGCCAAAATGGCGTATCACGACGATCGGTTAAGTGGTAATGCAAGATAATGAAATCGCGAATATTGTCAGCTTCTAATTTGGTTTGCTGATTGTATTCATCAACATCTGATTGATTAATACCCGTATGGGGAAACAATTGCATTAGCCTAACCACGGCTTTTTGGAATAAATGAATGCCGGTAGATTCAAGCGGCTCAATAAACCCAGAAGCTAGCCCTACCGCTATACAGTTTTTATTCCAGTGTTTGCGCCGTGCACCGGTTTTATACTTAATCACCCGCGGTTGATTAATTGGCTCACCTTCAATATTGGCCAGCAAGGTTTCAATCGCTTGCTCATCAGTCATGTATTTACTGCAAAACACTAAGCCATTACCTGTGCGGTTTTGCAGTGGAATACGCCATTGCCAGCCCGCATCTCGGGCAATTGAGCGAGTATAAGGCACGGGTGTTTCGACAGAGGTTGTTTGCACGGCAACCGCACTGTCACAAGGTAAATAATGGCTCCAATCATCATATCCAGTATGCAAGGCTTCTTCGATCAGCAAGCCTCTAAAGCCAGTACAATCGATAAATAAGTCGCCTTCAACCACTTTGCCATTGGCCAGCTTTAATGCTTTGATATAGCCATTGGCTGGATTTAATTCAACCTGCTCAATTTTGCCTTCTACGCGCTGACAGCCAAATTTATAAGCGATATTTTGTAAATATTTGGCGTAAAGTCCGGCATCAAGGTGATAGGCATGGTTTAAGTCTTGATTGGCGAGTACAGCAAAACGACCTTCGCGACAGGCTAAATGCTCCGGGCAATAATCACCAATTTCTGAAACAATACCTCGTTGTAAGCCTTTTAACCAAAAGTGCTGAAAGCCACAAGCCCAGCAATCTTGGCCTAAATAACCAAATGAGTGGATGTAATCTTTATTTACATCGCGCCAGTTTTCAAATGAAATGCCAAGCTTAAAGGTAGCATTGGTTGCTGCCATAAATTCCGCTTCATTTATGCCCAATAATTGATGAAAAATATGCAATGTTGGAATAGTCGCTTCACCAACACCCACTGTCGGAATATCGTCAGATTCAACTAATACCACTTCAATGGTTTTACCCAGTAATTTACTGAACGAAGCGGCAGCCATCCAACCGGCAGTTCCGCCTCCGGCAATCACTACTTTTTTAACAGGCATGTTGTTAGGCACATCATTGGGCGTATTGTTGGGAGTAGCGTTCATCGTTTTAATTTCTCTATTAGTTCAGCGCGAATGCGTCTGGCAGTCAGTTCGTCAATTGGCTTTTGTTGTGCGCCTTGAGCATGTTCAGGCAAATGTTCGAGACTGGCCTCATCATGCTCAAAAATATAATGGTTAAATATTGCCTGCCACGCTTGGCGTTGCGCTTTAGGCAAGTTTCGAAGGCTTAACATCGCATGGAGTAGGGCATTGTTCGGTCGACCTAAAAATGACGGTGTATCGCGCCACCAATGGGTGAGCAGCACATTCAATGATGTAAGCCCTTCAACGTGATGCCACCACATACTTGGCAAGTACAGGGCATCGCCAGTATCGAGCTCGGCAACTTCAGCACTGGCGATAGCATGCTCAAACTTTGGAAATTTTTCAAAGTCTGGATTATCAAAATCGACCATCGAGATATCTTGACCACCTGGGGCAAACTCCATCGGCCCTGGATATAAATTGGCAACTTGATCAGGGGGAAACAAAGTAAATCGACGTTTACCAACCACAGATATCGCTAAGTTATGGGGAAAGTCATAATGGGCGGCAATTTTACTTTGATTACCAATCCATATGCTGGCTATTGGGCGATATTGATCAATGCTGGTTGTATGCTCAGCTTTAAAGCCCGGTAAAAAACTCCCCACTTCGGTTGAGGCAACATATAACGTGGGCGGTTTCGGGTCTTGCTGGTGCGCCAGCAGTTTATCAAGTACTAAGTTTAAATCCGCTTTAGATGCTTGATAGTTAAAGCCTGTTACTTGTTGATTATAAAATACTCTACCGTTATTTTCGGGAGCACCTAAACAGGCATTAACTGGCTGTTGATTATAAAATTGGCGTAAGTAGTCACAAGCCGCATAGTTGGAGGTTTGCGCGGCCTGAACAATCGGCCAGTCGCTGGCAAAACCTTTAAGCACTAATGGTGTTTTTGAACTAAATACCCAGTCAGGTATTTCATTGGGAGAAATACCGGTAACTGTTTGGGTGGTGTTAGTAATATTTAACATTTTGATTGCCGTTAATTCTATGCGGTTAGGTGCTTGCCGTTAAGTAGTTGCCGTTTAAAAAGTTATTGATTTGTTGCTAAGGCGACGCGCTTATTTTTTTCACGTAGTAAGGTGCGAATATTACCTTGTGAGGCCAACATCATATAAATGGCTTGCAAATAACCCGTTGCCCTTAGCGATTCTATGGTATCAATTGGCAAGGCATTAAACTTATCTTCATTAATGGTATAAAAACCAATCATTTGGTGTTCTTGTCCGTTATCTAACTTGATATCTAAGGAGCAAGGTTCAATTAATGCTAACTCTGCCATTTGTTGACAAAATTTTACGCCATCTGTTGCGCCTAAATGTAGTGCTTCTAACATGCTGGCTGTTCGATCAAGATAATCAGAGTTGCCACCAAATGGTAAAAATAGCGGCTCGCCTTGTTCTTTACTGATTCTTGGGCTGTCCAGATCAATACTTAGCATGCGGTTTTGTTTTTCTTCGCCATTTTCGGTAACCGTTTGTGTAGCGATTAAAAATGGATGACGCAATACAGATGCAGGAATATAAGAAGCGTGCCAGCCATTTTCATCTAAAAATAGGTTTTCGTTCTCTTTAAAACCAAATAATGCCACTGCCGCAAACTCGCCCGTGCTAGCATCTTTAGTGAAGAATAACGGATAGTGAATTTGCGCGCTGCGAAACTCTTGTGGAAAAGTTAATGCGTACCAAAGATTGTCGCCTAGTTCTGCGCTGCGTTTGGTGATTATGCGCAGGTCTTTATGTTCGACGTTATTAACTAGTGCATGATTCATTGTGTGTTCCCCCGTAAAATATAGTTAAACTTAGCCTTAATTTATCTTAGTTATTATTAGCTATTTTCGTTTTGTTACTGTCTTCTAGCTAAGCCAAATTCTTTGATTTTATTGATTACCGCTCGGTTTGACTCTAACGCTTTTATCATCTGCTGGGTTTGCCTAGCGTTTTCATTTAAGTACTGTCGAGCGCTATGTTGTTGCTGTTGATTCACCAAGTGCGGTGGCACTTGCGTGGTAAACCCCATGCCATATAAGACAAACTGAAAGCTAGCTGCTGGAAACAGCTCTTCTGTGTAATGGCTATCGAAATGATAAGGCGTTTGATATTGCCACAAGCTCAGTAATTCTTGTAAATGTTCAGGTATTGACGCATTGCGTTTATTATCAAGCCAATAGTCGCTGTCTTGCCGTTTTGACAGCACATAGTGCAGTTTTAAAAACTCGATAATACGTTGCCAGCGATGATTAAATTTTTGGTTAAAACGTTTGGCGGTAATATTCATCACTGCGCGATTTGCTGGCAATTGCTCTGCCACCATTTTCGCTGACAGCTCAATCAGCGCTAGTGCTGATGCTTCTAATGGTTCAATAAAGCCTGCTGACATGCCGATGGCGACACAGTTATTTTGCCAGAACTTTTCACGATAACCTGGTCGAATGCGAATGGCGCGAAAATCTAGATTATCAGTGATTAATTCCGCGCTTAAATGGCTAGTTTTTTCAATATAGTTTGCCAGCGCTTGTTGTGCTTGCTCATCACTGGTGTGCTGGCTTGAATAGACATGACCGACACCGCGTCGTGATTGCAGGCCAATGTCCCATATCCAGCCACTGTCTTGGGCATTTGAAATGGTATGAGAAGCTATTGCACTGTCGGCATCTTGATAAGGCACTTGTACGGCAAGCGCTCGATCGTTAAATAAAATATGATCAACGTCGTTGAACCCAACACCGTAATGCTCGCCTAATAACAGTGATTTAAAGCCAGTACAGTCAATAAATAAGTCGCCTGTTAGCTCACCATGTTTGGCGGTAGTTAATGAGGAAATATCGGTATTTTCGGCGTTATTAATCTTAATTACATCATCAAGAATATGGTGAACGCCTAACGTTTTGGTGCAGTGCTTTTGCAAAAATGCGCCAAATTTTCCAGCATCTAAATGATAGCCATAGTTATTAATAAACGAATATTCAGGCGTTGTACTTTGCTTAGGGGCTAAGCCTAGCTGACAAATATGGCTTTGTGGCGTGGTGGCATCTGCAAATGAAAGCTCAGCTTCATTTTTTAAGTTCGCCCAATAATTGGCGATATTTATTTCGAAAAAGCCAGTGGGTTGCGTAAAAGGGTGATAATAGCTGTCTTGCTGGCCTGTAATCCAGTTTTCAAACTTAGAGGCTTGTTTAAAGCTGGCATCACATTCAATGATAAATTCTGCTTCAGAAATGCCCATTGCATGTAAGGTGCTGCGCATTGAAGGCCAAGTACCTTCGCCTACGCCGACCGTGGCAATATTGGGCGACTCAATCAAGGTAACTTTGACTGAATCAGGGGCATTAGAACAATGTTTTGCAGCAATGATTCCTGCTGTTAGCCAGCCGGCAGAACCGCCACCAACAATAACAATATGTTTAATTTCTTGCTGCATATACTTCATTGCGCTGATAAAAATAGTTATGAAAGCATTTAATCTAGTGACCTGACTATATCGACTTTATCGGTATCTATCTACACAAATTAAACGGGGGGAGTAACCTGTTTTAGCTAGATTGAATAGTGTAATCAACGACAACATTAAATGCTTTCATAACTAATTTATAAAAGGCCGTAACAGATGCTACGGCCTTGACTTACCTTGTTTCAAATAAATATTTGAAGTAACAATTAGAAGGTGTAGCGAGCACCTAAGCTATAACGAGCACCTTGTTGGGTAACGTTAAGTACTTCGGTGGTACTACGACCATGTTTACGGCGATATTCGTTAGTAATGTTAATACCTTCGAAGAATACCGATAAACCTTCTAATGCTGGAATGTCATAGCTGATGTTAAAATCAACTTGGTCATACGCTTCAACATAAATAGGGTTTGCACCTGTATTGTTACCTACGGTTTCTAAATAATCATCACGCCAGTTATAAGCTAAACGCGCTGAAATACCATAGTTTTCATAGAACAATACTAAGTTGGCAGTGTCTGAAATGCCGGTTTGTACACCGTCATTGGTTGAACCAATTAACGCGGTATTATCAAACTCGCCCACTAACAATAAGTTATTGTAGTCATCACCTGCATCAACCATGGTGTAGTTGGCAAAGGCACCAAAACCGGTGTCACCAAAGACGTGCTGAATGGCAAATTCAAAGCCGTCAAAGTCATTTTTAACGCTGTCATTTACTGGTACGTTAATTAGAAACTCTACTAAATCATCTTCAGCAACGCCTTCAATAATTAACTTGCCGTCACGCATAAATACTTCTGGACGATCGCCAAAGTTCTCTAAAATCCATTGACGTTGCTGACCGGCATCACCACCAACCGCGGCAACCGCAGCATCGTATTTAGGACCATCAATAGGGTTATTGATGTTAAATAACGTACTACGAATTTGACCATTAGTGATGAAGTTGGTGACGTCTTTTCTAAAGTAACCAATAGAGGCATAGCTGGCGTCATCGTAATACCACTCAAATGATAAGTCGTAGTTAGTAGACTCTAATGGCTCTAGCTCTGGGTTACCCGAAGTACCGCTACCACCGCCTTTGTTATAGTTTGTACCAACGGTAGTACCACCTTGCAATTGTTCATAACCAGCGCGGCCAACAGTTTCACTGTATGCAGCACGGAAAATCAAGTCATCAGTCACTTCAAGGTTAAAGTTCACGTTTGGTAAGGTGTGATCATATTTACCTTTCTTGCTTAGCGATTCACGAGAGCCGTCTCCGGTTAAGACAATTTCAGTATCACCTTCCCATTGTGCGCCGTTATAAACTGGCACCACTGATTTTGAATTAATTTTCGTTTCTTCGTAGCGAACACCAATATGTAGGTCAAATGGCATAGTGCCAATTTCACCTTCATAGTTATATTGGAAATAGGCCGATGTAATTTCTTCTTCAACAAAACGATCGGTATCAGCTGCATAGTCCGAAGATGGACAGAATTGATTGCCGCAGTCGCCCACTAAGCCAACTAGGTCTGCTGGCGTATAGTTAGCTGCGGCAAATGCGCGAAGTGCTTCAAAATCAAACTTAATGATCTTATCAACAATTTCAAAATTCTCTGCACCATCTGGATGGTCTTTAAAGTCACCACCGCTAACATCATCAAATTTATTTTGAACGCCAGTAATATCCGCTTCAATATTAGCTAAATCACCTGCTGCGCCAACACCACCCCAATCGTTACGCTGTACGTTAACAACGCGATTGTGCTTGTTCGCTTTCATATAGCCAACACCAAAATCAATGCTGCCGTATTCGTCTAATTCGTATTTGGCATTCAATTGAGTTTGGTCGATTTCTGAGCGGTTATCTTCGTTAGTAAATACTGAACCGGTTACCAACATATCAGCTGCAGAGACTCCTGATGAGCCACGTACCGCTAGGATAGGTAAGTCGCCTGTAAAGTCAGTGGCGGCCGCTTGGCGAACAAAACCTGCAGTAGATAATGTGTTTGAACTACCCCACGGGCTATTAGGTGTTTGTTTGGCATCAGATGAGTGATGATCAAGTTCAACCCATAACTTGTCAGTGACTTGCCAAGCTAAATTTAAACCAACTGATGTTGATTCTGCTTTAGTAGCTGACTTAGAAGCTGCCATTGATAAATCTTGGTTGCCAATGCCATTGGCAGCGTAGTCTTCTGAATAATAAAGTGGTGATGAAACAGGGCCATCAGTCCAAACGTTTTCAGAAGGAGCAAAGGTAAACCATGCGGAAATATCGTTATATTGACGATCAATTTCATTGCGCATATGTGTTACGTCTAACGTAGCAGTAAAATCTGATGTTGGTGCGTATTGCAGCACTAACTGACCGTTTAAACGTTCACGTTGTTGTTCTTCAAATTTGTAAATAGTGGTTTGAGGAACAGAATAAATTTCATCGGCGCCTAACGGTCGGTTAATTTGGTTTTCTTTTGGAACGCCACCCCATGCAGGATCGGCACCAGGCGCGCCTGACCAATCTTGGTCTTTAGTAGCAGGGAACGAGCGCCAACCTGTACCAACTTCAGCTTGCTGGTTACCACTTTCACGCTTTGAATAACTACCTGAAATCGAGATGCCAAAGGTATCGTCGTTAAAGGTGTTTGAGTACATACCAGACATTTCAGGTGTGACGCTACCATCTTCTGTCGACGTATCGTCTAGCGCTTTAACACCAATTGTTGCAACTTGGCCAGGACGTTGAAGAGGGCGATGAGTAAGAATATTGATTGTTGCGCCAATACCGCCTGTAGCAATGGTAGCATTACTGGTTTTGTGTACTTCGGCACCACTGATAATTTCCGAAGCGATATTCGCGAAATCGAACGAACGATCACCTGTCGTTGTCGGCATCTGACGACCATTTAATAATACTAAGTTTCTGTCAGGGCCAAAACCACGAACAGTCACTTTACTACCTTCACCATTTTCACGGTCAATAGCAACACCGGAAATACGTTGTAAAGATTCAGCTAGGTTAGTATCTGGAAATTTACCAATATCTTCTGCATTGATTGCATCAGTAATACCAGAGCTGCTGCGTTTGATATCCATCGCTCGTACAAGTGAGCCACGAATACCTCGTACTTCGATAATTTCTACCTGTTGTTCAGCATCTGCACTTTGCTCTTGGGCAAAGGCGGGCACTGCGGCGGTAGCCCCCAAAATCAAAGATAGGCTAGTCGCCAACTTTGTTTTGTTAAACTTGTTATACGTCATCAGATTTCCCTCGATTTTCATTTTTATATCATTTTTATAATGTAATGATTACTTGTAAGCGCTTACATGTTCGGTCAAAAAAAATCGGAGCACTACATCCGAAAAATTTTGAAAGCGCTTACATTAAGCTAGTTTAATTTAAAAATACAGTCAACTCAAATTTTGAATAAATTTAGCTAGTTTGACTGACAATTAATCAATTTATTTTTGACAGCTTATAAATATAGTTAGATAACTGATTGTAAAAAAATAATAAATTTTTATGTCGGCACTGTTTCGTTAACTCAAATAATTAAGGTTGTGTTTTTTTTGTACAGTGTTTATATTGATTGAAAGCGCTTACATTTGTATTGGTTTCTGTTTAATAAATCATTATACGCACCGTGAATTGAAGGGATAAAAAACAACAAATTAAGTTGTTCCTCGATGGGAAGATAGTGAAAAAATAGCAATGAACTGATGGCAGAAAAGAAATGCTCAAGGTTGAGTCCTTAAGCTATAGAAAAAGAAAGCGTCGTATCAATAACAATAATGACAAGCAAGAGGGTTGGCAAAGTGGAAACAGCCAATAGTCGATTGCCAGTATTAGAAAAAGTAGGTTATGCATTGGGGGATGTAGCATCTAACTTTTATTGGCGAGTATTCGACGTATTTCTATTTATTTTTTATACCGATGTATTTGGTTTGCCTGCCGCAACCGTTGGTACCATGATGCTAGTAACGCGGTTAATTGACGCGGTTTCAGATCCTGTCATGGGAGCCATTGCTGACAGAACGGTGACCCGCTGGGGCAAATTTAGGCCTTATTTAATTTGGGGCATTATTCCGATATTTTCAGCTGGCGTACTCACTTTTACTGTTCCTGATTTAAGTGGCGAAGGTAAGGTGATTTGGGCGTATGCTAGTTATATTTTTATGATGCTGGCTTATACATTTATTAATGTACCTTATGGTGCCTTGCTAGGCGTTATTACTCGTAATTCTCAGCAACGAACCATGTTAACCAGTTTTCGTTTTATTGGCGCATTTAGTGGTGGCAGCCTAGTGGCATTTTTGACCCCTGAACTAGTACAACTGCTTGGCAGCGGTGATGAGGCTAAAGGTTGGCAATATACCATGGCGCTTTATGGTGCCGTTGCCGGAGTATTATTTTTAATCACTTTTCTTACTGTCAAAGAACGTGTAGCGCCTCCTCAATCGAAGCAAACAAAAGTCTTTACCGATATTAGTGATTTATTTGCTAATAAACCTTGGTGTGTATTATTTGTTTTGGCGCTGGTCATTATGGTGACTATTTCATTACGTGCAAGTGCCGGTACATTTTACTTTAAATACTATGTTGGAGAAGAACGACTCATTGGTAGCTTTACATCGACATATCTTATTGCGTTAGGGGTAGGCGCGGCCATTACGCCGCTGTTAACAAAGTATATTGATAAGAAAAAGTTGTTGTTGATTTTGATGCTCATTGTTGCAGTGCTGTCTGGGCTGTTTTTCTTTTTACCCAAAGACCAAATTTTTTTAATGTTTGTCTTGCAAGCCATGATTGGTTTAGCGCTTGGGCCAAAATCACCCTTGGTTTTTTCAATGTATGCTGATACTGCAGATTACAGTGAATGGCGAACAGGTCGACGCGCGACAGCGATGATATTTTCCGCTGCAGCATTCGCTCAGAAGCTAGGCGGCGCGTTAGCTGGGGCAATGATAGGTTGGATGTTATCGAGTATGGGCTATATTGCTAACGCTGTTCAGTCTGTAAGCTCTGAGCAGGGCATAGTTTGGTTGATGACGGTAATTCCCGCTGCTTTTGCACTATTGGCGGTCATTATTGTGCAACGGTACCCTTTGACCGCACAATCCTTGGCCAATATCCACCTTGAACTGGCTAAGAAATCTCAAGATCTCGCTCATCACAACCAAACTGTTATCAATACGTCCGAGGGCAGAGTATGAACCAGCGTCACCACAATGCCGATGTCGAAATGAAACAGGGACAAATAACTTTACGTTCGGCGAATGCTTTACCGCTTGCTACCGGTTTTTTGTATAACAGTTCAATGATGATTCAAATGAATTGTCGAGGGTTTGCTAGAGCAACACACATGCAACCTGAGCCGGCAAAATATAGTTTTGGTCCACAATTGGAAGCAAAAACTTTTTTTCAGCCAGAGCAGGGCTATTTTAGCCATCATCCAGGCCGCTTTTTTTATATTAGAGATAATCACACTGGAGAACTGTTTTCGGTGCCTTTTGAGCCTTGTCGCAAAAACGCCGATAGCTTTGAATTTAAATTAACTCACCATCAGATTAGTTGGGATATTCGATATGGTGATTTGGCTATTGAAGTCATTCTTACCTTAGATGATAAAGATGCTATTGAGTGTTGGAAAATTTCATTAACTAATCATGGTGATACTCGCCGAGACCTCAGTGTCTTTCCTTATTTTTCAATTGGCTACCAGTCTTGGATGTATCGTGAAGCGAATTATGATCCATCCTTACAAGCAATAATTGCTAAATCAATATCGCCATATCAGCGATTAGAAGAGCAGCCGCAAGTGGCTCAATATAAAGATTCCACCTTTTTACTAAGTGAACAACAACCGGATGCTTGGCTGTGTAACCAACAGATCTTCGAAGGTAATGGTCAATTAAGTGAGCCAGAGGCCTTGAAAGGTAGTCTACTAAATAAAGCGCCTGCTCGCTATGAAGACCCAGCCGCGATCATGCAGTTTGAGCTTAAGCTATTGCCGCAACATTCTTCAGATTATCGCTTTGCCTTTGGTCCAGCAAAATCACCTAGTGATATTTTAGCGATAAAAAAACGCCTGTGGCTTGACCCGAAAGTGGCGCAGGATACTGAGTCGAATCAGCCGTATCAGCAATTGGACGATACTCAAAATCACGCCTGTGACAAATACGCTTTGGCACAGTTAGCCTTTGATAGTAATGGGGTATTTTGTGAATTTGTTAATTACTGGTTACCCAATCAAGTTAATTGCCTTGGTCGTTTACATCGTTTAACAACAGATCCTCAAACCCGTAATTATTTACAAGATGCGATAGGGATGTGCTTCATCGCACCTGAGCACAGCAAGCAAGTGTTGATTAGAGCACTGAGTCAACAATCTTGCTCAGGGGAAATGCCTGATGGGGTGTTATTAAATAGCGGTGCCCAGCTTAAATACATTAATCAAATACCTCACGCCGACGCTAATATTTGGTTGCCTATTTTATTATTGGCTTACCTCAACGAAACCAATGATATTGATTGTTTACTTACCTCAGTAGGTTTTGCTGATTCCGAAGAACAAGCCCCTTTGTACCGCCATATTGAATTGGCGATTGATTATGTGTTGACGCAACGCGATCACCGCGGCTTATGTTTGATACACCAAGGCGACTGGTGTGATCCAATGAATATGGTTGGTCATCTCGGTCAAGGAGTATCAACTTGGTTAACGTTAGCGCTGGCTTATGCCATTGGTTGTTGGATTGAGGTCATTAACCACTACGGAAACGGCGTAACAGCATTAACTCAGTCAGTAACTCAGTCAGTACCGCAGTTAGAAACGCTGAAATTATCCCTTAATGAAGCGGTAAATAAATATTGTTGGCATGGCGACTGGTACGCTAGAGGCATTACCGATCATGGACGGTTATTTGGTGTTGCAACAGAGCATGAAGGCGCTATTTACTTAAACCCACAAAGCTGGGCGTTATTGAGTGGTGCGGCCACTGAAACTAAAAAAAATAGCATATTAAGTGAGGTTGAACGGCACTTAAATACGCCTTTTGGGGTAATGATGTTAGCGCCTAGCTATACATCGTTTATTGATGATATTGGCAGGATAACGCAAAAATATCCTGGCGTTGCCGAAAATGGCTCGGTATACAATCATGCCGCGGTATTTTATGCCTATAGCCTCTATCAAATTGGTGAATACAATCTAGCCTTTCAAGTGTTAACGCGGTTGTTACCAGACGAGAGTGATATGTTGATTAAAGGCCAGCTTCCAAACTTTATACCGAACTACTATCGAGGTGCTTACTATCAACTGCCTGACATGGCCGGACGAAGCAGCCAGTTAATTCACACAGGTACGGCAGCTTGGATGTACCGCTGTGTTATTGAAGAACTATGTGGTTTGAAAGGGCGTCAGGGACGATTACAGGTTCAACCTAAACTACCTGACTGTATTGATAAGCTTGCTGGTAAGCGTCTCTTTGCGGGCGGAACGTTTGAATTTTCTATCGAAAAATCAACAATTGAGCAGATGACAATATGGCTAGATGGAGTGTTAGTTAGTGGCAATGCCATAGGCAATATTGTGCCAAACCAACATTATCAATTATTAATCCAAATGCCTCAGTAAACTCAATAAATATAATGTAGTGAAAAATTAGCCATGAGAACTATAGAAAGCCGACTCATCGTCATTATGGGAATTAGTGGTACGGGAAAATCAACGCTAGCATTGGCGTTAGCTCAACGTCTTAACTGTTATTATGTCGATGCTGATGATTTTCATACCAACGAGGCAAAACACCTAATGGCACAGGGAATAGCCATTAGTGAGCAACAACGTCAACAATGGGTAGATAATTTG
The DNA here is from genome assembly GCF_053470325.1 of Colwellia sp. MEBiC06753. Lineage (NCBI taxonomy): Bacteria > Pseudomonadati > Pseudomonadota > Gammaproteobacteria > Alteromonadales > Colwelliaceae > Colwellia > Colwellia sp. MEBiC06753. The sequence goes on from NZ_JBQMTM010000027.1 coordinate 43,205, forward strand.
ATTGCAGATCTTTCGTTGAAACTGAGGGAGTCGGCTACTGCAATCGTTTTAGCTTTTTCTGGGCTTAAATCCTGTCACCGCAAGCAAATAGCGGCGATAACACCAGCGTCACAGTTTGTCTTATTGCACGGCGATGAAACTATTATTGAGCAAAGACTTAACCAACGCCAAGGCCATTTTGCTTCATCTTCATTACTGCCGAGTCAATTAGCACAATTTGAAGCAATTAATAGTGATGATCCAGACACGATAGTGCTGAAAATTGACCAAAATTTTGATCAATTGTTGGCAAACCTTTTAGCTCAAATTAACTAAATCAATATCGCGTTGTGCGTCGAAGGTAACAAGTGATTTTTAAATGGGAAAGAATAAATGCGTAAAGTAATTTTGATGATGTTTGTTATGTTGGTGTTTTTTGTTGCCAATGTTAGCAATGTAGCGCTAAGTAAAGAACCAAGTACCGAGCAACTAAGTACTGAACAACTAAGTACCGAACTAACTAAAGGGCCGACTAAATCACAAAGGGCCGATGATACTAGTCAACAGATTTTATATACGCCTAATCCTATTCAAATAGACGGTGACCCACAGGACCCACAATGGAATACGGTGCACTGGCAACCGATTGACCAGATTATTCTAGGCTCAGAGCCTTCACCATCAGACTTTTCAGGGAAATTTAAACTGTTATGGGACGAGCAATATATTTATCTGCTGGCCAATATTGTTGATGATGTGCTTTATGACCGTCATCCAAATCCATTGCAAAATTATTGGGATGATGATTGTTTAGAAGTGTTTATTGATGAAAATGCATCGGGTGGTGATCACCTTAATAATTTCAACGCGTTTGCCTATCATATTGGTTTGGACAATCAGGTCACGGACATTGTGCCCGCGGGAAATGGTAAAGGAAAACCAGCCCTGTTGAACGATCATATAAAAAGTGTTTGGCGCCGCAGTTTAGATGCTAATCATAGTGTCTATTGGGAATTAGCGATAACCGTGCACAATGATAAGTTTTCGCTGTTCAATAGCGAAAATACCTTATCAAAAGAGTCACTGCATTCGGGTAAAAATATAGGATTTATGCTGGCGTATTGCGATAACGATGGCAGTGATGTACGTGAGCACTTTGTTGGCAGTAAAGCGATAGAACCAATTCAATCTGATCGAAATTTAGGTTATAAAACGGCTGACGTATTTGAGCGTTATCGTTTAGTTAAAGGGCTGGACGAAAGTTTAGATAAAAAAGACTAGCTGCTTGTTGTCAAATGTTCGTTAAAAAATTTAAGTGAGCTAGTTAAGTATGACCCTTGCCATCAAGTTTTAACATTTTGCGCTGTTATACAAGATGGCTTAGGGAAAGTTTGCTGAGTGATTAAAGCAATGTCAGTTTAGTTGTGGCTAGACTAAGCATCTAATATTTTTGCAATACCTTGATGCCAGCGAAGCAAATTGCTGCATTGCTCAGGTATAGTAGCCTTCACCCAACTTGCAAAATTACATACCACATAAGCATCAATATCGGCTTGGGTTAAGTTTGTACCAACGATAAATTCTCTATTTTGCAGGTGTTGATCTAACATTTCCCAAAAGCATTGCAATCTTAACTGACCGCGCTCGACTAAGGCAGGAATTTGTGGAACGGCAATTTTACCTGGTAGGGCTCTATCTTCAAAAAATTCGCTACCATTTCTTAATATATCGGCAACTGCCGCTAAACCTTCTACATAAAGTTTGTGTAACCAGCCAACAACTTGGGCATATTCTTCATCAGTTTTACCGAACAATGGTTTGTCTGGAAATTTACGTTCAAGGTACAAACAAATGGCAATGGCATCGGTGAGTAAGGTACCGTCATCAAGTTGCAGAGCAGGTACGGTTGCATTTGGATTTACTGCTAGGAATTCTGGGGTAAATTGTTGTTTTTCTTTTAAGTTTATTTCTATTGTCTCTATTTCAATGCCTTTGTATTTTAAAAGGTATCCAACTCGCATTGGATTTGGTGCTACGGGGAAGGTATAAAGTTTCATTGTTTGTCCTTTTTTTAATTACAGTAAACCTGCTGGCTCACTAGACACTGTTTGCTCTAAGCTAACATAAATCTCGTTATTATTAACATCGAATAGCTTAATCTAAATGCTGGCATAGCCTCAATGAATCAAAGCCGTTAGCAAGTAAAGACCTGATTAATTTGTTAAACAAGTTATACTTGGTGTGAATCAATATTGCTTCTACTGTTTTGTGAGTTTATTGGAAAACTCACAAAACAGTAGGGGTTAATGAAATATAAGCTTGAGTGAATTGCGCACTTTGCTCAAGCCATTATCAGATAACAATTAGCGGGATGTCTATTGGTGATGGAGCAAGGTATCGAGTTGTCAAATGATGTTAACTAGGGGACTTATTTTAGTAGTGATATCGATATGTGCCTTCAATCCTTTTGGCGCATTGGCCTATGCTGAAATTACCGTTATTAAGCACGTTACGGCGTTAGAAAATAATGATCCGCAAAAGAATTTCTATCTGTATATTTTAGATCTAGCATGTAAGGCCTCAGAAGATAAATATGGCCCTTGTAAGCTAAAAACGGTCGAAATACCAATGCAGCAAGAGCGACAGTTGAAAAGTTTAAATACTGGCTTGCTAGACATCACTTGGACAGCATCCACCCCCCAAAGAGAGCACCAAGCAAAAGCAATTAAATTTCCACTGATGGCAGGCCTATTAGGTTATCGAATAGCGGTTTATAACAACAAAGTTAAAGCACAGTTTACTCAATCATCTTCTATAAATGACTTAAAAAAACTCATACTTGTGCAAGGCTATGACTGGCCGGATACCACCATTTTGAAGAGTCATCAATTTAATGTTCAAGAAACTAATTGGTATGAGTATTTATACAATGATACGGCAAAGGGACTGTATGATTATGTGTTAAGGGGAGTTTTTGAAGTAAGCTCTGAGCTAAAAAATTATCAATCGCCTAATTTAGCAATGGATAAAAACCATTTGATCGTTTATCCATTAAACATATATTTTTTTGTCGCTAAGCATAATGATGCACTTGCTGAGCGCATTGAATATGGTCTTAATAAGCTTAACCAAAATAACAACTACCTAAAGTTACTCGTTAATTACCCACCACACAAAGATAGCTTGCCCTCATTAAGATTAACCCAGCGTAAAATTCATATTATTGATGACACTAAAAGTGTTACAGAACAAAATGTTAGGGCAATGTTAGAAAAAGTCGAGCAAATAAATACTGACAATAACTCAAACTAGTCAACGTTTGCTTATGACTCTTTTTTTGAAGCTCTAGCCAGAAATAAGCTCGCCAATGTTAAGGTTATTTCTTCAGATCAAGTCGAGATAGAAGTTACATAGGGCGTATTACTTCCCGCATAAAAATGCCAATTTATCAATGTAGTGGTATAACTAATGTAAAAGGTCGCCGCAGTACTGTACAAAACAGGTATGTAGATAAATCAGGTATCTAGATAAATTACGAAGGGAGAATAATACATGGCGTATTTGACGAGTTGCAAAACGATAGTACTGTTTACATGGTTAGCCTTGCTTGCAAATGGCGTATTTGCCGCAGAAACACCAAAAACTGATAAAAGTAAGAAACCCAATGTCGCAGCCACTAAATTTGTAACACAGCACAAAGGCACCTTTAATGGTAAAAAACTAAGCTATAAGGTTGTCGCAGGTGAAACCTATTTATTAGATAAAGACGAAGAACCGACAGCCTCAATTTTTTCATTTGATTACATGGTAGAAAATGGCAAAAAAAACAGGCCAGTTACATTTATATGGAATGGTGGTCCTGGTTCATCTTCTAATTGGTTACACATGGGCGCTTATGGGCCTAAACGTATTGTTGTACCGAGTGATGCCTCGCATCCTGGCACCGCTCCCTATGAAATAAAAGCAGCGCCTGAGACCATTTTAGATGTTACTGACATGGTATTTGTTGATCCGGTCGGCACAGGGTTTTCACGCGCATTGGGCGAAACTAAAAGCCAAGCCTTTTGGGGCTTGAATGAAGACGCTTCTTCTATTGCTGACTTTATCGCACAGTGGCTGACTGCCGAAAATCGCTGGAATGCACCAATATTTTTATTGGGAGAAAGCTTTGGTACGACAAGGGCCGCCGCGGTCACTAAAGTACTTATGGACAAACACCTTATTAATGTAAATGGGATAATTTTTGTTTCTCAGGCTTTGGACTATCAAGGCTCTAGCCCTTATGTCGACGATAACATTATCTCCTACATCACCTATATACCGACATTAGCCGCAACCGCTTGGCACCATAAAAAAGTCGACACCTCTGGAAGTTTTGAAGCGTTTATAACTGCTAGCCGCAAATTCGCTGTTGATGAGTTGCTTCCGGCATTATTTAAGGGCAATACCTTAACCTTGGCAGAAAGAGAGCAAATTGTTCAGGGGTTACAGCGCTATACCGGACTAAGCAAACAATACATAGAACGGGTTGATTTACGTATTAATGCCTTTAGATTCGCCAAAGAACTGTTACGCGCAGACGGTGTTGCAATTGGGCTTTTAGATGGTCGCTATAAAATGGATGAAAGAGATGATATATCCGCTGACCCTAAGATAGACGCCGCGACCGTTATTTCACCGGCATATAAAGCGGCATTAATGCATTATATTCGGACAGACTTAAATGTTGACTGGACAAGAAAATACTTAAACCCTTCTGATCCGGAATTATCAGATAATTGGCGCTGGCGTACGAAGCCTGATGGTAAAAGCTGGGAGCCTAAATACGTAAATACTGCACCAGATTTATCTTATGCGCTACGAAGCAATCCAGAGATGAAAGTCATGGTTGCCTCAGGTTATTACGATATGGTTACGCCTTTTTTTGATGCCGAATACACATTAAACCGACATGGAATACACGCTGATAAAATTGATTATTACTACTACCATGGTGGACATATGATGTATGTGCATGAACCTGCGAGAGTGTCACTGTTAAAAGATACTCGAAACTTTATCAGCAAACAGCTGACACAAAAATCCGTAGAGTAGGCTGTCTGCTATTTGTGTCGATATCCGTTATCTACACAATCTTAGCTTGCTTTTTAGTGGAAACTCAATGGCTGTTTAGAGCGAGTTTCAGACCGTCACTACCGCGAAGGTTGTGGTCTGTTTCAGACAACAAGCAGCCAGTCATTGGGAGTGTGTTTCAGCTTTCGATTCCTGTGTGTTGCTGCCGTTAAATCTAACCTCCCACAAAGCAAATTCCGTGTGGGCACTAGAGTGAAAAATTGTCAGCATAGTTTACAGTTGCCAGCATAATTCGTGCCCGCTGATAGAAAAATCCAACTAAAACAGTTGAGTATAAATATGGGCATGGATGATGCATAGTGGGTGGCAACATTGAGAAATACTATTTGTATAAAATACAAACAATTACCGGAGAGAGTCTAACAATGTATTCAACACTAAAAAGAGTACTGCTCGCAACCATCTTCCTGTCAGCGAATGCGTTCGCTTCATTTTTGCCTTTTGGTCTTCAGTCAGACCTGAGCCAATCTGATATTGATAACTGGGGATGGACGGAATGTCATCGCTCTGGTGGCTATGACAATACTTCCACGAAGGGTGTACTCGATGCCTGTGGCACTGGCAGTCATATGATGATGGCATTGTGGGATGCAAGTGAGGGTGTATACGCCATTGCCGGAGCAGGTGAGTTTGACATTGTAACTGGTATCACCTACGCCTCGTACAGTTCTTCTTATAGTGCCGATAACGATGATATCGTCAACGGCGCCCTGGACAACTGGAGCAATGGTCTTAACTGGTACAGAACGTCAGGGCATGGCTCCTGGGGCTTCACAACTGCTGATGTGGTGGATCTGAGTTCAGCAGATGTTGCACTTTCTAATGGCATTGGTTATCGCGAGGCTGCCGCCGGTGGAGAGGCGGCCAGTGGATTAAGCTATCACCTACATGCAAATGGTGGTGGCGACCTGTCTCCGGGTTGGGGATTTAATGTGACCGGCAATGATTTCGAATTTGTTACGAGAAGTGATAGTCGCGTATTTTTTGTAGCCAACATTGATCCTAATGATATCCCGGAGCCAGCGACGCTTGGTTTGTTGGCGCTTGGCTTGCTCGGTGTACGCCGTTTCAGAAAAGGCTAATACACAAGGTGTTGCAAAAAAAGGGGCCGTAGGCTCTAATGCCGATCAGTTAGGCATTTATTTACAGATCAATTGAACGATCTTCTGAGTATGTAAAAATCCGATAAACATTGTTTATCGGATTTTTTATGCTCGTTTCTCAAGCCCTAGATGTCATTAATCA